>CAZWWC010000111.1:0-11226 GCA_964637625.1 uncultured Planctomycetaceae bacterium | reverse complement strand
TCAGCCGCAACTGTTCGTCGGCGGGTTTCTCCTGGTCGTGGTCGGCTCGCTGGTCGGGTTTTTGTGGCACAACCGACCGCCGGCACGCCTTTTCATGGGCGACGCGGGCAGTTACCTGGTCGGCTACCTGCTGGCCATGGGAACGTTGTCGGCGACCTTTGCCGGCGACAACTTGCCGCGGCACGCCATCCTGGCGCCGCTTTGCGTGTTGGCCGTCCCGCTCTACGACACGGCCACCGTGGTGCTCATCCGGCTTCGTGCCGGCCGCAGCCCGTTCGAGGGCGACAAGAGCCACTTCTCCCATCGCCTGGTCGAGCTGGGCATGAGCAAGACGCAAGCCGTCTTGACGATCTATCTCGCCACGGCCACCTGCGGGCTCGGCGCACTGTTGCTCCATCAGGTCAACGGGACCGGGGCATGCGTGGTGCTGCTGATGGTTGCCTGCGTGTTGCTGCTGGTGGGTATTTTGGAAACAACCCCACGGCGAAAGACCACGCGCGGCGGACCACCCAAGAACAAGCGGCGCACAGGCAAGTTGAGGTAATCGACCACGATGTCCAAGCGCAAACGCAAAGCGCAAGCCGGCAGGCAAGATCGACGTCGCGCGGCGACCAGCACGCCGAAGGAGGACGCGCCGCCGCTCGGACCGGAGACCTCACCGCCAAATGAGCCGGCAAGGGACGTGCCGCGCCGGTGGCTCCTGGCGGCAGCGATGGTCTTGTTTGTCGCCCGGCCGCTGTTTCCCAGCGACTCGGTCGCCGAGAAGGGCCAAGGCACTGTGTTGGTGATGCTCTCACTCTTGTTGCTGGCCGGCTGGGGCATCAACATGCTTCGCAGCCGACGCGGTGCTCTGCACTTTGGCCCGACCGACGTGGCTGTGCTTGTCTTGCTGGTGTTCTACGGTGTCTCGGCGATGGTTGCCGTGGCGGGGGCCAACGCCCGGGAGGCCTTGAACGTCCTCTGGGCGTGGATCGGTCTGGGGGTGGGCTTCTTCTTGCTGCGCCAGTTGGTGCGGCGTCTCGGCGAGGCTCGGGCGGTGGTGGCCGTGATGATCGGCCTGGCCGTGGCCCTGTCAACCTATGGACTGTATCAATGTGTCTACGATCTTCCACGACTGCGATCGGACTACGCTCGCGATCCTGACGGCATGTTGCAGGCCGAGGATCTCTGGTACGCGCCCGGCTCGACCGAGCGCGAGCAGTTCGAAAACCGTCTGGAGAGTCGCGAGCCGTTCGCAACGTTTGCACTGACGAACTCGCTGGCCGGCTACTTGGCGCCCTGGTTGGTCGTGGCGGTGGGCCTGGTTGTATTGAACGGGGTGCCATGGCCACGCTTGGTCCCGGCGCGCCGGGATGTTTCCAGACATAAGGAACATGCTCACGCAAGCGAGAGCATGCCACCCGATGCCCCACCAAGCACTGCTGGACAAGCCAGCAGTGGCACCCAGCGGACTTGGGTTGGGGTTGGCTTGTCTGCCACGCTGATCGCGGCCTGTCTGATATTGACCAAGAGTCGGAGTGCTTACGCGGCCGCGCTGCTCGGTTTGGGGTTGGTCGCGATGATGAGGTGGCATCAGCGTCGAGCGATCGGCTGGAAACTTCCGGTCACGGTGGCCGTCGTCGCTGCGGTCTTGGTCGCCGGCGCGGTAGTCGTCGGGGGTCTCGACGCCGAGGTCTTCAGCGAGGCCGGCAAGTCGTTGGGCTATCGCGTCCAGTATTGGCGCTCTACGTTGGCGATGATCAAGGATCATCCGTGGTTGGGGTGTGGGCCGGGCCAGTTCCAGAACCGCTACACGGCGTACAAGTTGCCTGAGGCAAGCGAGGAAGTGGCCAACCCGCACAACTTCCTGCTCGAAGTCTGGGCAACCGCCGGCACGGGAGCCGCGTTGGCGCTGCTGGCCGTGTTGGCCTGTTTTGGTTGGGCAGCTTGGAAATGGGTCCACTGGTCTTCCGAAAACGTGTTTGAGAAGGGTGCCACTGCTGGCCGCTCCAGCAGTGCCGGCGACAAGAGCCGCCCAACGACAAGGGCGGACAAGCCGCCCATGGCACCCTCGTCGACAGCTTCTCCAGCACGCCCCAATGAAAGCGAAGAAGAAGGCGACGATGCGAGCCGCTGGGTCTATGGCGGGGCGCTGGTCGGGTTCCTGGCCGCCTGGCCGTTGGGCGCGTTGGGCACCACCGCGCCGGGGCCGGCCATGTTACTGATCGGCCTGCCGCTTGGTGCGGCGACGGTGTTCTTGCTCGGCGATTGGGTCAAAGGTGGGCGGCTGGCCGTCGCGCTGGTGAGCATCGGTCTGGTCGTGCTCTTGACGAATCTCCTGGCCGCCGGAGGAATCGGATTGCCGGGCGTGGCCGGCACACTCTGGCTGTTGCTGGCGCTGGGGCTGCTCGTAACGGAAGACAGACGAAGAGAACCTTCACCACGGGCAGTCGCTTGGACCGTCACGATTCTTGCGGCCGTGTTGGCCGCGGTTTGCTACTGGACGGCATACCGACCCGTGTTGAGTGCGCAGGGCCACACGGTCGCGGCGATGTCCCAGCTGCGCGAGGTGCACACACACCTGCGCGAGGCGCGCACGCACCCGCGCGAGGCACCCACCCACCTGCGCGAGGCGCGCACCCACCTGCGCGAGGCACGGACCCACCTGCTTGCGGCCGCCGAAGCCGATCCGCTCTGGGCCGATCCCTGGAAGCAGCTCGCGCTGCTGGCCTTGGACGATTGGCGAGATGATCACCGGCGCGAGTCGCTCGATCAGTTCGTGCGATATGCAAGACGGGTCACGGAGCTGGATCCTGAATCGGACCCCTCTTGGAACGCATTGGGCAACCAGTATTTGGAAGTGTACCAGCATACCTCTTCCAAGGACCATCTGGAGGCGGCCTTGGCGGCCTATCGTCGGGCGATCGAGCTGTACTCGAACAATGCAGAGTACCACGGCCGCCTGGCCCTGACGCTGCAACTGGCCGGGCGGGAAGCGGCGGCGCGACGGGAAGCGGAAACCGCACTGCGATTGGATGATTCCATGCCCCACCTCGATAAGAAGCTCTCGCCCAAACTCCGGCGGCGCTTGCTACGTATAGGTTCTTGAACGTAGAATGAGGGCAACCTGTCTTGTTCCGCGCCGAGGGGGGACAATCTCTGCCGGCCTATCTCCACGTTCCCCCCAAAAGGATGTTTGTGCCCCGAGTGAACGTTGGTATGCTCCGCGATTCCTTTCCGGCAGTTTTTCGGTAATCGCATGATGAAAACCTGTTTGTGGGCGATTCTTGCCGTGGTGATTGGCTGGGCGGTGGGCATGACCGTGGCCATCGGCCAGCTAGGCATCCCATCCAGAATCCCGTTGCCGACGGGCAAATCATCGGACACGGAAACGACGACACGGCCCAACCCAACCGCGGAAATCCGCGACGGCCCCCCCAAGGTCGTCGTCGACAAGGAGGTTTATGAGTTCGGCACGATGGACAGCAAGGCCGAAAAGAAGCACGATTTTATCCTCCGCAACACCGGCAAGGCACCGCTGAAGATCGAAGACGCCGGCACAAGCTGCAAATGCGCGATCAGCAGTTTCAAGACCCGGATCATAGGCCCGGGCAAGTCGGCGAAGGTGACCCTGAAATGGAACGCCAAGGGCTACTTCGGTCCGTTTGAACAGGTGGCCAAAATCCGAACCAACGACCCGGATCGACCGAAAGTAACCCTCAAGGTGAAGGGCCGGGTGACGACACCGCTTCGAGCTTCCCCCCCGGAAGTGGTCTTCAGCCGCGTTTCGGCCGGCAAGGCTGCCCAGGACAAGGTGCAACTGTTCGCCTACAAATCCGGCGAGCTGAAGATAACCGAGATTCGGTCGCAGATGCCGGAAACGGCTGAATTCTTCGAGATCACTGCCAAGCGGCTCTCGGCCGAGGCTCTCGGCCAGGAAAAGGACGCCCAAAGTGGCTATGAGTTGGAGGTGCTCGTAAAACCCGGGTTGCCTCTGGGCCGGTTTCAGCAGACAATCCTCGTGCGGACCAATCTGACCGAAGCCCCCCAGATTGAAATACCGATCAAGGGCAAAGTGGGGAGCGACATTACGATCGTCGGCCGCGATTGGGACCAGAACCGACAGGTTCTGCGCCTGGGTGTCTTGGCACACGGGAAGGAGACCGACCGCACACTCCTGCTGGTGATCCGTGGGCGGTATCGTCGCCTCATCGATTTCGAGGTGGCCGAGGTCTTTCCTTCCGAGTTGGTACGGGCCGAACTCGGAGAAGAAACGAGCATCAGTGGCGGGACCGCGACTCGAGTGCCTCTGAGAATTCACATCCCCAAGCAGAGTGGGCCCGCCAACTACCTGGGCTCGAAACAGAGCCCCACCGGTCACATCATCTTAAACACGAATCATCCCAAGGTTCCCGAGATCAAGATTCCCGTCAGCTTCGCCATCGAAGGCGGGTAACCGCTCGTGGTAAGAAACCGCGCGAGAAAAACACGTCAGGGTGGCTGGGGCATAGCGCAGCGGTGCCCCAGAGGACTAAAAACTGGGGCTTCGCTTCGCTCCAGCCCCAGCCACCCTGTCGAGAGAATTCAGACGGCATCTGAAAAGGTTTTCGTGACGGAGCACCTGTGACCCGATGACGGATCAGGCACATGCGTAGCACGCTCTTTCATTTTGCACTGTTGGTCGGCGCGGCCGCGCTGTGGGCCGGCTGTTCTCGTTCGGATGACGCGCAGCAGCCCGAGGCGTCTACACCGAGCCAGTCACCTCGCTGTTGGGCGTCGGACGAGAAATCGTCTCCGGCCGAGGCGGCTTCGTCGAACACAGCCGGTCGGCCACGCGAGACGGCCCAGACCACGCTTGGAAAGGGTGCCACTGGCCCCGATAATATCGGGGCCAGTGCCGACCAAGAAGTCCAGCCAACCACAAGGGTCCCGATATCATCGGGACCCAGGGCACCCTTGGTGGAAGAAGATGCGGAGAAGAGCGTCGAGGCAGACGTGCAGGCCGATCCGCAGCCCCGGCAACCGCCCCCCGACGAGCCGCCGTCGAAAAGCACTCCTGACGACGAGCCGCCGCCGCCGTTTTCCGTCAATCCACTCCGCCAGGGCGCTGCGCCGTCGGGTTCGTCCAATCCCATGCGTCCCTCGCTGCCTTCCTCCCCGAATCCGACTACCCGGGAAACACCGCCGGCGGCGCCCGACTTGTCGAACCACCTTGCCGATGCGTCCAGCCAATCCTCGCCGCCGGGAGCTTCGTTACCTCCGGCCGATGCGGTGCCGGCTGAAAGTCCGCCGGACGGGTCGTCCGTCGGGCCGGCCAATCCAAAGGCCAAGCGGCGCACCGGAAAACGCAGCGGCGTGCCTTTCGACCCGATCAAGGAGAACGGGCCCATCTTCGTCGGATGGACCAAGCCCAAGCTGGCGGTGGTCATTACCGGGCGGGAAGACGGCTACATAGAACCTTGTGGTTGTGCCGGGCTCGACCGGATGAAGGGCGGCTTGAGCCGTCGCCACACGATGATCAAGTCGCTTCGCAAGAAAGGCTGGCCGGTAGTTGCCGTCGACGTCGGTGGATTTGCCAAAGGCTACGGCCGTCAGACGGAAATCAAATTCCAGAACACCATCGAGGCCATGCGGAGGATGGGCTATGACGCGATCGGTTTCGGGGCCGGCGATCTCCGGCTGCCCGCCGGCGAATTGGCCTCGGTGGCGGCCGATCCCAGCCCGTTTGTCTCCGCCAACGTAGGCCTGTTTGGCTTCGACGCCAACCTCACCGCGCAAGCCAAGATCGTCGAGGCCGGCGGTCTGAAGATCGGGGTGACGGCCGTCTTGGGCAAGAAGTACCAGGGCGAGATCAACAACCAGGAAATCGAGTCGGCCGCGCCCGAGGATGCCTTGGCACAAATCGTGCCCAAGCTCAAAGAGCAGTGCGACCGGCTGATCCTCCTGGCCTACGCAACGAAGGAGGAATCGATCGCACTGGGACGGCGATTCCCCGATTTCGAGATCGTGGCCACCTCGGACGGTCCGGCCGAGCCGCCGGCCACGCCGATGCGAATTCCCGGCATACAATCCCTGCTGATCGAGGTAGGCGAGAAGGGAATGGATGCGATCGTGCTGGGCTTCTACGACGACGGCAAGCAGCCGGTTCGCTATCAAGTTGTGCCGCTTGATTCGCGATTCCCCGCCTCGAAGGACATGTATCGGATCATGGTCGCCTATCAGGAACAGCTCAAGAGAGAGGGACTGGCCGGCTTGAGCATTCGTCCCGTGTCCCATCCGCAAAGCAACGTCAACGGCGAGTTCGTCGGCTCCGAAAAGTGCAAGTCGTGTCACGAGGAGTCGTATCGGATCTGGAAAAAAAGCCGCCACGGCAAGGCCTGGAAGACGCTCCTCGAACTCGACCCGCCGCGCAACTTCGATCCCGAGTGCATCAGTTGCCACGTGATCGGTTGGCATCCGACGAAGTACTTCCCCTACAAGAGCGGCTTTTTAAGCGAGAAGCAAACGCCCGAGATGATCAACACGGGCTGCGAGTCGTGTCACGGGCCGGGGGGGGCCCACTGCAGGGCCGAGGAAGGCAGCGATCTCGATCTGCAGGAGAAACTGTACAAGGCCATACGCGTCACCAAGGAGGAATCGCAAAACAACTCGTCGAAAATGTGCCAGAACTGCCACGATCTGGACAACAGCCCCGACTTCGACTTCAAGACCTACTGGCCCGACGTCGAGCATTACGAAGACGAGTAGGCAGTAGGCAGCAGGCAGCAGGCAGTAGGCAGTAGGCAGTAGGCAGGAAGTTGATGCGTGCTTTTCACGCATCCTACGGCATGGGCTCGCCAAGCAGCCAGGTTCGTAGCCAAGCAGCCAGATTCGTAGCCGCGGGCGGAAGCCCGCGGTACACCCAGGGCGGGTATCATCCCGGCGCGACGGTGAAGAAGCATGCTCACGACAAGCGTGAGCATGGCACCCGACGTTTCTTACTGCTGGACAACCATTGCCGCGCCCATCCCGCCTCCGACGCATAGCGTGGCCAAGGCGCGAGTTGCCCGATCTTGGGCAATGGCATGAGCCAGGTGCACCACGAGCCGCGCGCCGCTGGCACCGATCGGATGGCCCAAGGCAATCGCGCCACCATCCACGTTCACCCCATCTTCCGGCAGATCGAGCTCTTCAAGGCACGCCAGCGTCTGGGCGGCAAAGGCCTCGTTGATTTCGATCATGTCGAACCGGTCGAGCCTGAGTTGATTCTGCTCGCACAAGCGCCGCGTGGCATGGACCGGCCCCAGACCCATCAGTTCCGGCTCGCATCCGACGGTCGCGTAGGGCCCAAGGGCGGCCAGCGGCTTCCAGCCTCGCTTCGAGGCAGTCTGTTGGTCGCAGACGACGAGCATGGCGGCCCCGTCGTTGATCCCCGAGGCGTTGCCCGCGGTGACCGTGCCGTCCGGTTTGAACGCCGGCCGAAGCGAAGCCAGACGCTGCGGCGTCGTGTCAGGGCGGGGATGTTCGTCTTCGGCCAGTTCGTCGAGCGGGACCAGTTCGGCTTGATAGCGCCGCTGGGCATAGGCCGCGGCCGTTCTCTGTTGGCTTCGCAGGGCGAAAGCGTCTTGCGTCGCCCGATCAATCCCATAACGCTCGGCGAGCCGCTCGGCGGTCAATCCCATGTGCTGGCCCGTCGTCGGTTCGATCAAGCCGTCGCGCAAGAGGCCGTCGACGAGCGTGCCGTCTCCGAGGCGATAGCCGCCACGGGCCCGATCGAGCAAGTAGGGGGCGCCGGACATCGACTCGGTGCCGCCGCAGAGGACCGTTTGCGACTCGCCGGCAAGAATCGACTGGACCGCGAGGATGATCGCTTGCATGCCGGAGGCACACATCATGTTGACGGTCATGGCCGGACGGTCGACGGGAACGCCGAGCCCGAGGCCGATCTGCCGCGCGATATTCATGCCCAGCCCGGCGCCGAGAACGTTGCCGACGATGACGCGATCGATTCGCTCCGCGCCGACGTCTTGAAGGGCCACCCGACCGGCGGCGACGGCCAGCTCGGTGGCGGAGAGCCTGGCCAGCGCGCCGGCCAATCGCCCTTGCGGGGTGCGACGTGCGGCGACAATGCAGACTTGAGTCACTCGTTTATCCTCCTGGTGATGCGAACACATGCGCCGGCATTTGTTTCGGCGAGCCCGCGACGGCCGTCGTAGGCATGAATCGCAGGACATGCTGCTGGAGGTCGATTCCCGGGGCAATCTCGATCAGTTCCAGACGCTCGGGCCCCAAGCGGAAAACGGCCCGTTCGGTGACGTAGAGGACCTCCTGCCCGATCTGGCGACTTCGGCGTGCACTGAAGGAAAGATGCTCAACACGGTCGACGAATTTCTTGACTCGGCCCTCCTTGACGATTTTTAGGGCTCCGTCTTCAACGCGGATTTCCAGCCCCCCGGCGGTGAACGTACCACAGAACACCAGACGTTTGGCGGTTTGCGTGATATTGACGAACCCTCCCACACCGGCCAGGCGCCGGCCGAACTTCGAAACGTTGACGTTGCCCTCGACGTCGACCTCGGCCGCGCCGAGCGCGGCGAAATCGAGCCCTCGCCCGTCGTAGAAATCGAACTGGGAGGGCTGATCGATGATGGCCTGCGGATATCGCGAAACGCCGAAACTCAGCCCACCGGCCGGAATGCCGCCGATCGGCCCGCTTTCGACGGTGAGCACGAAGCGATCCAGCAGGCCGCGCTCGGCCGCGACGTTGGCGATTCCCTCGGGCATGCCGATTCCCAGGTTGGCGATCGCCCCGTCGGGGATCTCGTCGCACGCCCGGGCCGCGATGATCCGCCGGGCGCTCATCGGCAACACGTCGAGCCGCACGCCCGACATGTCGGCCGAGGGAGGCGGCGCGACCAACTCGTGATTGAAACGCTCTTGGTCGAAGGTCTGAGGGTGCTCGTGCTCCTCGGCCACAACGATATGGTCGACCAGGATTCCCGGCACGCGAACCTGCTGGGGCGGCAGCGGCTCGTCGAGCAGCCTGCGAACCTGGGCAATGACGATTCCGCCCGAGTTGTGGACCGCCTGGGCGATGGGGAGCACTTCGCCAAAGAGACCTTCCTCGTCCATGACCAGATTCCCGAAAGGATCGGCGGCCGTCGCCCGGATCAGCGCCACGTCGATCGGGACGGCCTTGTACCACAACCAGGTCCGCCCCCCCAACTCGACGCGCTCGACCAGGCCCGGCGGGGTGCGCGTGTTGAGCAGGCCGCCTTGATTGGCCGGGTCGATGAAGGTCTCCAGTCCGATATGGGTAATGCATCCCGGCCGGCCGGCGGCGATGTCGCGAAACAGGCTGCTGATGACCCCCTGCGGAAAGTTGTAGGCTTCGATTTTGCCCTCCAGCGCCAGCCGGCCGATCCGCGGCGCCAGGCCCCAATGTCCGCCGATCACGCGCCGGATCAGGCCCTCGTGGGCCAGGTGGTTGATGCCGCGACTGGCGCCGTCGCCCTGGCCGGCCGCATAGACAACCGTCAGATCGCGAGGCGTGCCCGAGTCGAGAAACCGCCGCTCGAGCGTCCCGAGCAGGGCTTCCGGCACTCCGGCGCCGACGAATCCGCCGGTGGCAACGGTCTGGCCGTCACGGATTTGCGCAATCGCCTCAACAGCCGACGTTAGCTTCTTATCGCGCGGAACGTTCACCCCCACCAACCTCCGTTGACGTGAACCGTCTGGCCGGTAATGTAGGAAGCCAGATCGCTACAGAGAAACAGAACCACGCCCGCGATTTCGTCGGGCTCGCCGAATCGACCCAGCGGAATCGACTTGAGCATCTCGGCTCGCACCTGCTCCGGAATGGTCTTCCCCATTTCGGTCAGCACCACGCCGGGCGCAACGGCGTTGACCGTAATTCGCCGCTTGGCAAGCTCGCGGCTGAGCACTTTGGTCAGCCCGACGACTCCGGCCTTGGCGGCCGCGTAGTTGCCTTGACCGAAGAATCCGACGACCGCGGCGATCGAGGCCAGGTTGATGATCCGGCCACCGTCGGCCAGTCGCTTGGCCACCGCGCGGCATGCGTGGAACACGCCGGTCAGATTCGTGTCGATGACCTCCTGCCACTCGTCGGCCGACATTTTCTTGACGGTTCGATCACGAATCACACCGGCGTTGTTGACCAGGATATCCAAGCTGCTGAATCGGTCGATGGTCTGATCGACCATCCGCTCGACGGCCGCCGCGGAGCGGACGTCGGCCGCCAGCACGGCGGCACGCTCGGAATCCATTGCCGAGAGCGTTTCTTCGGCCCGGGCACGATTGACGCCCTGGGCATCTTCAAAATAGTTGACGACGACGCTGGCGCCTGCGTCGTACAACCGACGGACCGTGGCTCGACCCAAGCCTTGTCCGCCGCCGGTGACGATCGCTGTTTTGCCGGTCAGGTCGATCGCAATCATCGGTCGCTCTCCTTAGTGGAAATGGGGTGCCACTGCTGGCTTGCCCAGCAGTGCGAGGCGAATTTCCTTGGAAAAACACTGCTGGACAAGCCAGCAGTGGCACCCTTGGAAGGGCCACAACCATTTTCAAAACACGTTCTTAGGGAAAAAGGGGGACAGGTCCAATTTGTGCGCAGCACCCTTCGGGCCGTTCCGGCAAATTGGACCTGTCCCCCTTTTTCCTCCCGGGATCAAGATTGTTTTGGACGGGTTCGCTTGCGAGTCTGGGTTGCTCTTGCATACGCAGGGCTCGCGTCGCGATTTCCGATAAACACACAGACGAATTTCGCCGGCCGGGAGCCAAGGACCTTGGTCGTGTGCTTCTTCGTAGGATCGAAGTAGAGCGAGTCACCTGCCCGGAGGATCATAGTGTGCTCGCCCACGGTGAACTCCATGCGGCCAGAGAGCATGTGAATGAACTCCTCGCCGCCGTGGCAGAACTCGCCGATCGGGTCGCCGGGACAGATGGTCAACACAAACGGCTCGGCCAGCTTGGCGCGCATGTCCAGCGCCAGTGCCTCGTAGGCATAGCCGAAGCGCGAGCCGTCGCGGGTAATGACCGTGCCGTCGCCCTTTCGCGTGAGCACGAAGGGTTTCGCCGCCGGCTCTTCGATGAAGAACTCGGCCAGGGGGACCTGCAGCGCTTCGGCAACGCGCATCAGCGTGGCAATGGGCGAGGAGACCTGCCCATTCTCCACCTTCGAGAGCGTGCTCTTGGTGAGCTGTGCGTGCCGGGCCAGGGCGGTCACCGTAAGGCCGGCGGCCTGGCGCA
>CAZWWC010000110.1:0-11241 GCA_964637625.1 uncultured Planctomycetaceae bacterium | reverse complement strand
CCCCGTCCGACGAGATGACCATCAACGTATTGCCCTCGTCTCGGCCGAGAGTCGCTTCCCGGTCGCCCACGCGGATCACGAGAACGCCCGCTTCGACGCGGTTCTCGGCCAGCAGCGCGGTCATCCCCAACGACAGGCCTGACTCGGTAAGATAGCGGAGGAACTCGGGCGATTGGTCGGTCACTTGAACCAACCGAAATCGTGTGCCCGCGGCGCAATCGCCGAGCGGTTTTGCTTCTCTCGGCTCGACCGTCCCGTCGGCTGCCGGAATCGGGTCTCCATGGGGATCGTACTTCGGATGGCCCAAATAGTCGTCAATACGCTCGATCAGCCGATCGCTGAGCGTGTGTTCTATTCGCTCGGCGTCCTCGTGCACCTCGTCCCACTGGAGTCCCAGGGATTGACAGAGGAAGCACTCAAGTAATCGATGGCGACGCAAAATGCGCAAGGCCAATGCCCGGCCGGACTGCGTCAATCGCACGCCCTCGTAAGGCGTGTAGGTCGCCAGACCCAGTTCGTCGAGGGTCTTGAGCATGCTGGTCACTGTGCCGGGCGAGACATCCACCGCTTCGGCCAGCCGTCCCGTCGTGGCCGGTTGCTCCGGGTGGGTCTCCGATATCTTGAAGGCCGCCTTCACGTACTTTTCAACGGTTGCACTAGCCAATTTGCCTCTCCTACTGCTGTTGGGGGGAATCAGTATAAAACGCGGTTTTTTGTCAGCTCCACTTGAGGTTAATGAATTCTAGCGCCGCCTCGCGCCCCGGGCAAACTCTATGATTTGACCCGTGGAAAACAACCGTCGCCGGTCTCGCACCGGTCGTAACGCCCGTTCGGACTGTGCCTCGCCCTGGGAAGGATATTGTATTTCGTACGTCCTTGGGCATGCCCACCGCTTGCCCTGGTGCAGGCCGACCAATAGATTCTTTGGTGGTTTGGTTCCCAGACACTCCGTTTGGACGACCTGGGGATTCTGTCCCCGCTAATTGAGGGTTTCATGGCCGAGCACTCACTCCACGCGGAAACGGTCAACGTCGCGGGCCGACTCGTGGACATGGCGCGCACGCGGCCCGAGGCGATCGCCGTGGCCGAACCGCTCGGCTACGACGACGCCGGCCGTCGTCGTTATCGCCAGGTCACTTTCCGAGAACTCGACGAGGACAGCGACCGCATCGCCGCGGCGCTCGCCGAGCTGGGAATCCCGCGCGGCACGCGCCTGGTCTTGCTCGTCCGGCCCGGCATCGATTTCGTCTCCCTGATGTTCGCCCTGCTCAAGGCCGCCATGGTGACGGTCCTCATCGACCCGGGCATGGGACGGCGCAGGTTGATCGGCTGTCTCGAACAGATCGAGCCCGAGGGATTCGTGGCGGTGCCGGTCGTCCATGCGGTGCGGACCATCCTTCGGCGTCGTTTCGGCCGGGCCCGGTACAACATCACGGTCGGCCGACGTTGGTTCTGGGGAGGACCGACGCTCGCCCGGCTTCGTCGCCGGCCTTGGCCGGGCACCCAGTTGGCCCCAACCGGACCGGACGATCCGGCGGCCATCATCTTCACCACCGGAAGCACCGGCCCGGCCAAAGGCGTCCTCTACTGCCACGGCACGTTCGATTCCCAGGTGGCGCAGATCCGCGATTTCTACGGCATCGAGCCGGGCGGAATCGATTTGCCCGGCTTTCCGATGTTCGGCCTGTTCAACTGCGCCATGGGCACCACGGCCGTGATCCCCGACATGAACCCGACGCGTCCGGCACGCGTCGACCCGGTGAAAATCACCGAAGCGATCCACCAGTGGGACGTTACGCAGATGTTCGGCTCGCCGGCCATGCTCAACCGCCTCGGGCGGTATTGCCAGCGAGGGAACGTGCGGCTGGGTACGCTTCGCCGGGTACTCTCGTGCGGGGCTCCCGTGCCGGTACACGTGTTACAGCGGATGACGGCCGCGATGCATCCCGATGGCCAGCTGCACACGCCCTACGGCGCCACCGAGGCATTGCCGGTGGCGTCCATCGCGGCCAGCGAGGTGCTCCGAGAGACGGGCTCGGCGACCGAGCAAGGCGCCGGCACGTGCGTGGGGCGCCGATTTCCCGCGGTCCAGTGGAAGGTCATCCGCATCGTCGACGGCCCGATCGGCTCGATCGACGAGTGCGAATCGCTCGCGCCGGGCGAAATCGGCGAATTGATCGTCCGTAGCCCGGCCGTCACTCGCGAGTATCTCAACCGGCCCGAGGCCACCGCCAGGGCGAAGATTCTCGATCAGGGCGGCTTTTGGCACCGGATGGGAGACATCGGCTACCTGGACCGGCAGGATCGCTTCTGGTATTGCGGTCGGCTGGCCCATCGCGTCCTGACGGCCGACGGCCCGATGTACACCGTACGTTGCGAGGCGATCTTCAACCGCCACGAGGCCATTTACCGCAGTGCCCTGGTCGGGGTCGGAACGCCGGGCAGCCAGCGGCCGGTCATCGTCCTGGAGCCGTCGGAAGGCCGCATGCCGAAAACCGCCCGAGCACGCGAGGCGCTATTGGCCGAGATTCGCACACTCGGCCGGAGCAACCCCTTGACGCGGTCGGTCGACGTTTTTCTGTTTCACCCTTCGCTGCCGGTCGACGTCCGCCACAATGCCAAAATCTCTCGCGAAAAACTGGCCGTTTGGGCCTCGAAGCAACTCACTAGGCGGACGTGCTCGAAATGAGTACATTCAGTAGTTCCAAGTTTGGCTGGCTGACACCGCAGCAGGTCATCCTGAGCGCAGCGAAGGATCTCGATTGTCCAAGGAGATTCTTCGCTGCGCTCAGCAGTGACAATGCCGGGTCTCAATAGAACTTGGGACTACTGACATTAGCGGTCAACGCTCTCCAAGGAAGCAAACCATGCGTGTATTGGTCACCGGCGCCGGAGGGTTCCTCGGACGCTACCTCGTCGAGCGGCTTCTTGCCCGGGGTGATCGCGTCCGCGCACTCTGCCGGCGCGACCATCCCGCGCTGGCCCAGCTGGGCGTCGAGGTCGTCCGCGGCGACCTGGCCGATCGCCGGACAACCATCGACGCGTGCCGCGACGTGGACGTCGTCTTTCATACGGCCGGTCTGGCCGGCATCTGGGGACCCTGGAAGCGATACTATCGCACGAACACGCTCGGCACACAGCACGTCGTCGAGGGGTGCCGCGCCCGCGCGGTGGGCCGTCTGGTGCTGACCAGCAGCCCCAGCGTCACGTTCGACGGGCAACCGCAAGAGGGGATCGACGAACGGGCGCCCTACCCGCGCAGGTGGCTCTGCCACTATGCCCATAGCAAGGCCTTGGCCGAACAGCACGTGCTGGCTGCCAATGGGCGCAACGGCTTGGCTACGTGCGCGCTTCGTCCCCATCTGATTTGGGGACCCCGCGACCCACACCTTCGACCTCGCCTGGTCGAGCGCGCCCGAGGTGGTCATCTGTGCCGGGTGGGTGACGGCACGAACCTCATCGACACGATCTACGTCGAGAACGCCGCCGCGGCCCATCTCCTGGCCGCCGACGCGCTGGCCGACCGCCCGGTCGTGGGCGGCCGAGCCTATTTCATCAGCCAGGGCGAGCCGGTCAATTGCTGGGAGTGGATCAACCGGCTATTGGACCTCAGTGGGCTGCCGCCGGTGAGCAGGTCGATCTCGCTGGCCGCCGCCAGGCGATGGGGTGCGCTGGCCGAATGGAGCTACCAGCTACTGGGTATCCGACGGGAACCGCCCATGACTCGCTTCCTGGCGGCCCAATTGGGCACGTCGCATTACTTCGACATCCGCCGCGCCGAAGAGGATCTTGGATATCGCCCGACGGTGTCCACCGAAGAAGGGCTGCAAAGGACGGCCGCGGCCGCCGACGAGAGTCGTTCGCCGGACGGCTAGCTACACCGGTCGACGACGCGTCCACGCCTCGCGCGGCGGGCGAGCAAGCCGATCAGTCCGGCAGCCATCAGGCCGAGCACCGAAGGCTCTGGAACCGTGTGGCCGGCACCCGTCGCACTTCCCTCGGAAGTCGTGCCCCAGTTGTCTGCCAGGATTGCAGCGTCCTGCTCATTGACGGCGCCGTCCTCGTTGAAATCGCCGTGGCCCCAGAGGGCTCCCTCGGTCATGCCCCAATGCGCGGCAAGACGCGAGGCGTCGATCGCGTCGACGACGTCGTCGAGATTGGCGTCGCCCGGCAGGGGCGCGATAGTGTCCAGAATCTGGGCGCTGTACTCGTACAAGTCGGAACAATAGGTCACCAGGCCGAAGATGGCGATGGCCTGGCTGGGCTGATCGGGATAGTCGTTCACGGCGTGCATGATCCCGGCCAACTCCCACTGGTTACCGTCCTTGCGAAAAATGCCGCCGCCCGAGTCGCCGATCGTCGCCTGGGCCTCGTCCTCGGTTACGTCGGTGTCGTCGAAGTGAGAGAATAGCGTCTTGAAGGCAATGACGTGGATCGGCTCAGTCTCATTACCCAAGTTGATATTGTACTGGCCGCCTGCGATGCGGTTGGTACCCCAGCGGAGAGTCCTTCCGCTTCCCGCGTAGTAGCCTTGCTCGTCGCCGGGCGGAGTAGTTTCGGTCCAAGTCCAGTCGTCGCCATCAGGGTAGGTGCCGCCGACGTCCCAAGCGGTCAGTTCGTCGGCGCGATTCTGCCCATTGCCGACCATGATCACCTCGTCCTCCAAGTTCGGATACCCGTCGGCAACTTTGACCGTCGGCAGCCAAGGATCCTGCGTGATGCGATAGAGCGTAAGGTCGGTATACTCGGACAGCCCCAAGCCCGGCGGATTCGTCAACTGGACGTCCGTTCCCGTCTCGTGGGTGTAGAGCTTTCCGCCGAACCTGATATGGGTCAGGTGGGGAAAGGTGTGCGTGGCCGTGAGCACCCAGCGATAGCCCAGATAAATCCCCGTCGTACTGTTGGTTTGTACCCCGACGTTAGCGAAGCCAAAATCGTCGTTTTCCGGCGCGACCAGGTTCTTATCGTCGTCGGTAATAACGACAACGGCCTGCGCCTGGCACGGCATGAGAGTCGGCACGATGGCCGCAAGAATGAACACAACGCGAAGATAGAAGCCAACGTGATTCATCATCCTGCTCTCTCGATCCTGTTCTCTCGCCGACCTGGATCCACGGGCCGCAAAGGCCGCCGACCACACAAAGTCTTCGGCCTGATAGTCTTATTCAACCCGACATCGGCCAAACAGTCAAATCGATCACCCCGGGTTTGTCGCTTTCAAAAGAATTTTGCGTTTCGAAGGGTCTGATCATAACAAAAGCCCGGCCGTCTGACCATTATGGGGGACACCGGAAGCAAGCTTGTTTCGCCCACCAAGGCCGGCTTGCCTGAGGGGCCGACGGCTACGCTGCCCGCCGCGGCCTGGATTCGACGGGCCCAACGCGTCCGCCGAGCGATTCCCCCAGAATAGCCGGGAAGCGGGACACCTTGCCAAACCGGCCGCAAATGAGTACCCTCGTTCCTTCGGCACACCCTGTTTTGGGGTTCCATGTCGCTCAACAAAACCGCGATCTCAGCCGCCGTCTGGCAGACGGAGTCCGCCGCACGCGCGTCCCCGAGCCAACTGACCCTCCTCAGCCATGGTTGTAGCCCGAGCTGACCAACAGCGAATCGTCATCACCGGCGTGGGACTCGCCGCGCCGAACGGCAGTTCGCTCGCCGAGTTTCGCGAGAGCCTGCTCGCTGGTCGCAGTGGCGTGACCGACTATGAAATCCGCTACTTCGGCAAGACGCTCGCCGGCGTATGCGACTTCGACCAGTTCAAATACCAGCGTCGAAAAGAAGTACGTCGAGGGACCCGGGCCGGAAGCGTCGGCATCTACTGCGCCCGGGAGGCCGTCGCCCATGCCGGGCTCGACTGGGACAACCGCGAGAAATCTCGAATCGGCGTCTACGTGGGCGTGACCGAGCACGGCAACGTCGAGACGGAAAACGAAATCTATCAAATCAAGGCTTACGATTACGACTGCCAGTTCTGGTCGCACCACCACAACCCCCGCACCGTGGCCAACAGCCCCGCGGGCGAGATCGCGCTGAACCTGGGCATCACCGGCCCCCATTACACCATCGGCGCCGCCTGCGCGGCCGGCAACGCCGGAATCATACAAGGCGTGCAGATGCTGCGCCTGGGCGAGTGCGACCTGGCCCTGGCCGGCGGCGTGTCGGAGAGCATTCACACGTTCGGCATCTTCGCCGGTTTCCACAGCCAAGGCGCCCTGGCCCATCACGACGATCCGACCAAGGCCTCGCGGCCGTTCGACCGCGATCGCACGGGCATCGTGGTCGCCGAGGGCGGCTGCCTGTTCGTGCTGGAACGACTTTCCGACGCGGCAGCGCGGGGAGCAGAGATCCACGGCGAAGTGGTCGGCTACGGGATGAACACCGACGCGACCGACTTCGTCCAGCCCGACCCGGTGCGTCAGGCCGAGTGTATCGAAAAGGCGCTGGCCCAAGCCGAATTGAACCCGGACGAGATCGACATCGTCAGCACCCATGCGACGGCCACCACCAGCGGTGACATTCAAGAGTGCGTCGCACTTCGCCGAATATGGAACAATGGAGCCGGCCGTACCCGATTCAATAACACGAAGAGTTTCATCGGCCACGCGATGGGCGCGGCCGGCGCGCTGGAGCTGGCCGGGAACCTGCCGGCGCTGGGCGATGGCCTCTGCCACGGGACGATCAATCGCGACGCGGTCGATCCCGAGTGCGACCTGCCGGGGCTGGTCGTGGGCGAACCTCGGGAGTTGGGCGAAGTCAAATACATCCTGAACAATTCATTTGGAATGTTGGGAATCAATTCCGTAGTCATCGTGGGAAAGCCGTAGGGTAGGCACCGCCCACCAAGACTTGCCGAGAAAGGCACGGGAGATCGATTGCATGACGGCCGGCGAGATCAAAGAGGCGGTCCTCGCGATTCTTTCGGACATTGCGCCGGATGAGGACCTCGGCGAGTTGAAGGAGGACGTTGCGTTTCGCGACCAACTGGAATTGGACAGCATGGACTTTCTCGACATCATCATGGAATTACGCAAGCGCTATCGCATTCAGATACCCGAGCAGGAGTATCCCGCGCTGGCCAGCATGAAGAGCACGGTGGAGTATCTCGAGCCGCTAATGAAGGATATGTAGTTCCAAATTCCATCGAGACCTGGCATTGTCATTCCGAGCGTAGCGAAGAATCTCCTTGGACAATCGAGATCCTTCGCTACGCTCAGAATGACCTGCTGAGGTGTCAGCCAGCCAAACTTGGAACTACTGAGGATATGTAATACCAGGCTTTGCTCTATTGACCCCTGCATGGTTGATGATCCCAGGGCGACCAACGGGAGCCCGGCTTTCAGGGCATTTCGCGTTGCCCTGTCGGATCATTTAAAATGCAGCCATCAATAGACTCCGTGTTTCTCCGTCCCTCCGTGGTTCACCTGCCGCAGTAGTATTAGCCATGTACGATACGATCATTATCGGCGCCGGCATGTCGGGCTTGGCCGCCGGGATCCGGTTGGCCCATTTCGACCAGCGCGTGTGTATCCTCGAACGGCACTCGGCCATCGGCGGGATGAACTCGTTCTATCGCCAAGGCGGTCGCCAATACGACGTCGGCTTGCACGCCGTGACGAACTACGCGCCGAAGGGAACCCGGCGCGGTCCCTTGGCGCGCCTGTTGCGCCAACTGCGACTCCGCTGGGACGAGTTGGCCCTGGCGCCCCAGGTCGGCTCGGAGATTGCCTTTTCGGACGTGCGGCTGCGGTTCAGCAACGACCCCGCGCTGTTGGAGTCGGAGATCGCGGCCCGCTTCCCGTCGGAAAAAGACAACTTCCGCCGCCTGGTGGCCTCGATCGGGGACTACGACGAACTGAACCTGAGCGGCTCGGCGCCCTCGGCCCGCGCCGAGGTGGCCCGTTATATCCACGACCCGCTGTTGGCCGAGATGCTCTTCTGCCCGTTGCTCTACTACGGCGGCGCCCGCGAGCACGACATGGACTTCACCCAATTCTGCATCCTGTTTCGCTCGATCTTCCTTGAAGGGCTTGCCCGCCCGCTGGCGGGCGTTCGGCTCATCCTCAGGAAGCTCATCGGGCGGTTCAAATCGTTGGGAGGGGAGCTGCGCCTCCGCGCGGGCGTGCAATCGATTACCGCCAATGACACGACCGCCGAGAGCGTCGTGCTGGAAGACGGCACGCGGTTGGCCGCACGCCGCATCCTCTCCTCGGCCGGTTGGCACGAAACCATGGAGCTGTGCAACCACGGCCCGCAGCGCCGGCTCCTCGGTGGGCTGTCGTTCGTCGAATCCATCTCCGTGCTCGACACCGAACCCCACCGGCTGGGACATGATCGGACGATTGTCTTCTTCAACGATTCGGATCGGTTCCACTACCGGGACCCGGACCGGCTCGTGGACTTCCGAAGCGGGGTGATCTGCTCACCGAACAATTTCGTCTACGATCAACCCCTGGTCGAGGGCATGATGCGGATCACGGCCCTGGCCAACTACGATCGCTGGGCGGCGCTGGACGAGTCGGCTTACCGGCTTGCCAAGTTGCGCTCCTACGATCGCCTGGTTGCCGCGGCCGTGCGTTTCGTGCCCGACTTCCGCTCGGTGGTGATCGATACCGACATGTTCACGCCCAAGACAATCCATCGCTTCACCGGCCGCCAGCGCGGGGCGGTCTACGGCTCGCCGAAGAAACGCCCCGACGGACGTACCCACCTCGACAACCTGTTCATCTGTGGAACGGACCAAGGCCTAGTGGGCATCATCGGCACGCTGCTGAGCGGAATCGCCATCGCCAACCGATACCTGCTCGAATGACGGCGCCGGGTGCCACTGCTGGACTTCGACGAGCTCAGTCGAGTCGCTTGCCCAGCAGTGACGTAGCATGTAGGATGCGTGCTCGTACGGCGGGGTGCCTGGGCCATAGCGCAGCGGTGACCCAGAGTTTGAAAAACCGGGCCTTCGCTACGCTCAGACCCGGGCACCCAACTCGTTGTGTCATTCTTCCAACAAAAGCCAATGCAATGTCAGGCACAGCCTGACCTACGAACACGATGCCACGAGATTTCCTCAAAAACGCCCGCAGTCAATACGACGTCGTCGTGATCGGCGCCGGCCTGGCCGGCATGACGGCGGCCAACACGTTGGCCCGGGCGGGCCGCTCCGTGTTGCTCCTGGAGCAGCATTACAAGCTCGGCGGGCTGGCCACGTGGTTTCGACGCCCCGGCGGACACATCTTCGACATTTCGCTGCACGGCTTTCCCGTCGGCATGATCAAGAGCTGCCGTCGCTATTGGACCCGCCAGATCGCCGACTCGATCGTCCAACTCAAGAACATCCGCTTCGACAACCCCATGTTCTCGCTGTCGACCACCTTCGACCGCGAGGACTTCACGCGATTGTTGACCGGCCGTTTCGGCGTCTCGGCCGACACGGTCCAACAATTCCTCGACACCGCGCGGGACATGAACTTCTACGACGACCAGACGACGACCACCCGTGACCTGTTCGACCGCTTCTTCCCAGGCCGCGAGGACGTCGTCCGGCTGTTGATGGAGCCGATCACCTACGCCAACGGCTCGACCTTGGAAGACCCCGCGCTCGCCTACGGCATCGTCTTCTCCAACTTCATGTCCAAGGGCGTGTTCACCTTTCAGGGCGGAACCGATCGGCTGATCGGCCTGATGCACGACGAGATGGTCCGCAACGGGGTCGACGTCCGTATTCGCACCGACGTCGAGAAGATTCACGTCCGGGGCCGCCGGGTCGAAGCGGTGCGCGTCGCCGGGCGGACGATCAAGACCCGGGCCGTCGTCTCCAACGCCAACCTGAAATCGACGATCTTTCAACTGATCGGCCGCGAGAACTTCGACCGCGATTTCGCCGAGCAGGCCGAAGCGGTCCGGCTGAACAACTCGAGCACTCAGGTCTACATGGCCCTGCGGCCGGGTGAGTTGATCGACGAGAGCTGCGGGGATCTGCTGTTCAGCTCCACCGCGCCGGCGTTTCGAACCGACCTGCTGCTGAGCCGAGACATCACCAGCCGCACCTATTCGTTCTATTATCCCAAGACGCGGCCCGAGCGCGGACGCTGCCTGATCGTGGCCAGCACCAACGCCAACTACGCCGATTGGGCCGATCTGCCCGACGAGGAATACGCCCGCGGCAAGAGAGATCTTGCCGAAACGACCCTGACCGGGGTAGAAAAGTACGTGCCCGACATCCGCCGGAAGCTCGATCACGTCGAGGTGTCCACGCCGCTCACCTTCCAGCGCTACACGAAGCATCTCGACGGGGCCAGCTTCGGCACGAAATTCGAGGGCCTGGCCACGAGCCGGGGCTTGCCCGAGCAGATCGCCGGAGTGTATCATGCCGGCAGCGTCGGGATCATCATGTCCGGCTGGCTCGGCGCCGTCAACTACGGCGTCATCGTGGCCAACGACGTCGACGCGTTTTTGATGAACAAGTAGGGTGGGCACCGCCCACCAAGAATCGTCCTACATAGGATGGCACCGATGATTTTCCGCAGAAGACCCAACCAACGTGCTCGGGTCCTTCGGAAAATCGTCGGTGTGCCGTAGCCATGGCGAAGGCACAAGAGGTCATTGCGCTGATTGTCAAATGCCTCTTGTCGCTTCGCGACACCGACGATTGTGCGACTCGCGTATCCACATGAGGCTGTGCTTACCCCGCACAATCATCTGCCACCCATGAACACAAGCAGGGGTGGGCAGTGCCCACCCTACATGTCCCATGACCCGAGAACAAATCCTTCAGGCCATTCCCCATCGCGATCCCTTCCTGCTGGTCGATGAAATCATCGAGCAGGACGAGTCGCGAATCGTCTGCACGAAGACGTTCTCGGGCGAGGAAGACTTCTTCGCGGGCCACTACCCCGGCTATCCGTTGGTGCCCGGCGTGCTGTTGTGCGAAGCAGCCATGCAGGCCGGCGCGATTCTATTATCGCGGCATCTGGCCAAGGAAGCCGACAGCCGTGTGCCCGTGGCCACGCGGATGAACGACGTACGTTTCAAGCGCATGGTTCACCCCGGCGAGACGATCCGCATGGAGGTCGAGCTGGTCGAACGGCTCGCGGGCGCGTTTTTCCTCAAGGCAAAATCCACGGTCGACGGCAAAGTGGCCGTCCGTTTCGAGTTCGCATGCACGGCCGCCCTACGAGAATAGAGGGGACTGTCCCAATTTTTGCGCAGCGAAGCGCAGCAAAAATGGGACTGTCCCCCTTGGAC
>CAZWWC010000109.1:0-11285 GCA_964637625.1 uncultured Planctomycetaceae bacterium | reverse complement strand
GTTCGTCTATCCTTTATTGTCATGTATGGTGATTGGATGATTGGGTGCCAGCGGCCCCGATGATATCGGGGCCGCTGCAAAACGAGACTCCGGCAAGGGCGGGCAAGCCGCCCATGGCACCCAACTCATATCTGACATTGAACGATAGACGAACCACTACCGATCTCGATGAAAGAGGAGGGTGATTCCGTGTTGCACGGCAAGTTCTTGTTCACCAGCGAAGCAGTCAGCAAAGGCCATCCGGACAAGCTGGCCGATCAGATCTCGGATGGAATCCTCGACGCGATTTTCAAGCAGGACCCCCATGGCCGAGTCGCCTGCGAAACGATGGTGACCACGGGCGTGGCGATCGTCGCCGGCGAGATCACCACCACCGCGGTGGTCGACTATCCTCAGGTCGTGCGGAGCGTGATTCGCGAGGTGGGCTACACGGACGACGCGTTGGGTATTTGTGCCGACACGTGCTCGGTCATGCTCTCCCTGGATCGTCAGAGTCCCGACATTGCCATGGGCGTGAATGCCGACAGCAGCCGAGGCAAGGACATTGGCGCCGGCGACCAGGGCCTGATGTTCGGCTACGCGTGCGACGACACGCCCGAGCTGATGCCGATGCCGATCTGGCTGGCCCATCGCATTCTCAATCGGTTGACGGACCTCCGCGAGCGGGGCGAGGTCGGCTGGCTCCGTCCGGACAGCAAGTGCCAGGTGACGGTCGAGTACGACGACCACAAACCGGTGCGGGTCGATACGGTCGTGGTCTCCACGCAACACGCTCCGGACGTCGCTCAGGCGCAGATTCACCAGTACGTGATCAAGCAGGTGGTCGAGCCGCTCTTGCCCGCCGAACTGGCCGGCGGCGAAATCACCTACCATGTGAACCCGACCGGGCAGTTCATCGTGGGTGGGCCGCTCGGCGACTGCGGTCTGACCGGGCGGAAAATCATCGTCGACACCTACGGCGGTTGGGCTCGACACGGCGGCGGGGCGTTCAGCGGCAAGGACCCGACCAAGGTCGACCGCAGCGCGACCTACATGGCGCGTCACATTGCGAAGAACGTCGTTGCCGCCGGCCTGGCCCGGCGGTGCGAGGTCCAGTTGGCCTATGCCATCGGCGTTTCGGAGCCGGTCAGCGTGTCGGTCAACACCGAAGGGACCGGCAAGGTGGACGAAGCGATGCTGTGCCAATTGGTTCGGGAGAGGTTTCCGCTCACACCCAGCGGCATTATCGAGTACCTCGACCTGCGGCGGCCGATCTACCTGAAAACGGCCGCCGGCGGACACTTCGGTCGCAATGAGCCCGAGTTTACCTGGGAAAGCACGCATCGGGCCAGCGAGCTGGCCGAGGCGGCTGGGCTTGAGACGGTCGGCTGAAGCGGGTCTCGTCCAACGTGCCGGTGCAAGAAGAAGCTTGTATAGCCTGCCATGCCCAATCCATCCACTCTCGGTCTGAGCAGCGCGGGGAGCGAGGATCGCCTGGGCGCCGGATTGTCGCGATGGTCGGCCACCTCGATCCTGGTGTTGATGGGCCTGGTCGGCGTGGTTCTTCTCTGGCGACGGATGGCCGGAGCGCTGGGGCAGCCGCTGCCGGGAGCGACACTCGTGGGGCTGGGGGTGTTGTTGGCCGGCACGACGCTGGCGGTGCGGTGGCTCTGGTGGTGGGACCTCCGCGATGGGACGCTTCGACGGCTGGATCGACTCATTCCCTGGTGCCCGACCGCTGCGTTGCTTCTGATTGCCGTGGCGGTCAGTGTTCGCGGCAGCTGGCCGACCGGACTCGTGTTGTTCTGGTCTACGCTGGCGTTGGAGGAAGGCGCCGCCGGGCTGTGGATGAGGCGGAAGCGTCGACGTGAGGCCCTAGGCAGCGGCGCCTCGGGCGAAAGCTCGTGGCGTGTCGATCAAGCCCAAAGCCCGGCTCCGCACGCCGTCTTGACGCCAGCGTCGGCGGCTGCGACAGCGGTCGGCGACCGCCCAGCGACGATGGACCTTCCCGCGGCCGCTTCTCTTGGGGAGACGGTGCCGGGAGACCAGGTGACTCAACAGTTCATTCGATTCCACTCAGCCGAGGACGGGGACGTGTTCTCCGGGTGGCTGCGGCTGGCGGTGCCGGCGGGCTCGCGGACCATGAGTGTGCACGTGGCGTTCTGCCCACCGTTTTCAAGAGCACCTGCGGTGCAGGTCGAGCAAGTGGACGGTCCGCCCGGCCGGATCCATACCGTGCAGGTGTTGCCCTACGGGGCGCGGCTTGACGTGAAGCTGAGCCAAGCGAGTGAAGAGGCCACGGTCGTGCTGCTCCGGTTTGCGGCGAGCTTGCGCGACGGTTAACCTCAGTAGTTCCAAGTCCTATTGAGACCCGGCATTGTCATTCTGAGCGCAGCGAAGAATCTCCTCGGCCATTGAGATCCTTCGCTACGCTCAGGATGACCTGCTGCGGTGTCAGCCAACCAGACTTGGAGCTACTGAAATCTGGGTCAAGCAAGCGCTCATCGTGCCTTGGCGACGTTCATCATCTGGATGTAGTCCAGCGTGATGGCCAACGCTTCGTCGAGATAGTAATCGCGCTCGATGGCCGGCCGAGCCGGGTCGATCATTTCCTCGATCTTCTTCTCTTCTTCCCGATCCGCGTTCAACTCGGCCCTTTCGGCCAGGAACTTCTCTTCGTCGAGCGTGACGTACTTGCGTTGCTTTTGCTCCTGGTAGCGCTTGATATTCCGCTCGACCTTTTGGAAGTCCTCCGAGGCCTTGCATCGCTTGGTCGAAAGGTCCCGCAGGCGAGTGAGCATCGGTTTGTCGACGTAGTCGAACCTGGGAAAGAGCGTTTCGTCCACCTTGTCGAAGGCAATCGAATAGTCGAGGTCTGCTTCGCCGATGTCCAAGTGCGTTGTCAGGCTGGGCAGCTCGACGTCGGCCAGCACGCCTCGGTTCTGTGTGCTGTCGCCGTTGGGGCGGTAGAATTGCTGGATGGTGATCTTCATGGCCCCCAGTTTTGGCGCGTTGGGTATCGGGAAGATGTAGCGGGCGAGGTTCATCAGGCTTTGGACCGTGCCTTTGCCGTGGGTGGACCGGTCGCCGACGATCAGCCCGCGACCGTAGTCCTGGATCGCGCCGGCCAGGATCTCGCTGGCACTGGCGCTGAACTTGCTTGTCAAAACGACCAGCGGCCCTTTCCAAACCATGCCCAAATCGCGATCATAGTAGCGTTGCACGCTGCCGTCCGGACCCTTGACCTGAACCACCGGACCTTTCTTGATGAACAGGCCCGTCAAGTCGATGGCCTCGCTCAAGGAACCGCCTCCGTTGCGCCGCAAGTCGAGAATCACGGCGTCGACGCCCTGCTCGTTGAAGCGCTCGAGGATGGCGCGGACGTCGCGTGTCGTGCTGCGATAGTCGGGCAGCGCGCGGCGGTGGCCCTCCATGTCCATGTAGAAGCTGGGCAGGTCGATGACCCCGACTTTGTAGGGCTGGCCGTTGGACTTGTGGCCCTCTTCGATGACGAGTTCTTGGGCCTCGGAGTCCTTGAGTTCGATTTTGGCTCGCGTGATTTCGAGGATTTTCCGCGCGCCGCCGCCGACCGGTTCGACTTGCAGCCGAACGACGGTTCCCTTTTTTCCGCGGACCAGCTCGACCACGTCGTCGATCGGCATGTCGACGACGTCGACGATTTCCCCTTCGCGACCCTGTCCTACGCCGACGATCTTATCACCCACCTTCAGACAACCGGCCTTTTCGGCGGCGCCGCCGGGCACCAGCTTGCGGACGGTGACCAGGCCGTCTTCGGACTGCAGCGAGGCCCCGATGCCTTCGAGTTCCAGCCGCATGATGATTTTGAAGTTCTCCAAGGCACTGGGTGACAGGTAGTCGGTGTGTGGGTCCAACGAGTTGGTCATCGCCGTGAGATACATCTCCAAGAGGTCCTCGTTGCTCGTCTGGTGCATCCGCTTGGCAAAACTGTGATAGCGTCGCGTCAGCTTGTCGATGGCCTCTTGTCCTTCGAGGCGGTCTTCCTCGTTCTCCTCGGCCTTGAGAACCAGCAGGTCGTACTTGATCCGCTTGCGCCATCGATGCCATGCTTCTTCGTGCGACTTGGGATATTGGGCCACGTCGCGGTCGACCACCATCTGCTCGTCCGCCGTGAAGTCATGCTTCATGGCCAACGCCCGGTCGACCATGGCCACGCGCTCGTCGACCCGCTGCAGGAATCGGTCGAACACCTTATAGCCGAAACGTGTGTCGCCCTTCAGGAGCATGTCGTCCAGCTCGTTGACCGACTTCTCGAAGTCGTCGATGTCGGTTTGGCAGAAATAGAGCTTCATCGGATCGAGCGACTTCAGATAGACCTTGAGACATCGCTTGGCGATCTCATCATTCAAGGGGTGCTGCAGGAGATGGTCCCTATCCAAGAGTCTCGTAACGGTCCTTGTCACGTGGTAATCGTCGGCGGTCGGCCCGGCCGGATCCGCCCAACCATGGGAGAGTACGCCGCCGAGAACGACGGCGGCAGCCAACGGGCCCATCCACCAGACACGAGAAGAAACAGTCGTGCGAATCATGCGGCACCTCATGCGGAGAAATCAGTCAGTCAAGGAAATCAAGGTTGACGGCCAGACGCGTCGACGCAAGCGACGATGGATCGAGAGTGAACGATGGGATATGTCTCCACTCTGTGTGGTATAGTCCCCCAAAAGGTCGCGTCTTGCCCAGTGGGATGGCTTGTCTTAATCGTATCCTCCTACTCCATTTGGAGCAAGGCCGGGGAATCGTTTGGCTTGGGGAGAAGCAACCAGTCTGACACGGGGTTCGGTCGTGGTGGCATGCTCCGGACGGCTACTCGGCGGCCACCCGAGGGCCCTACGGCGATGACGCCGAAGGTGGTTGTCCCGGCGAGGAGACCATGGGGAAGTCTACCGAAATCATTATACTATGAATACGTTGCTCGGCAGGTGCCAGTTCTTCCCGCCCGCTTTTCATCGCCCGCTACCATACGGTACGATATCGTTAAAACCTGCCCAGTCGAATCCACCGGCCCAGCCCGATCGTCCTATGCTGCAACCGTTCACATTCTTGTTCCGAGTGTGTCCGGTTGTTCTGGCCGGCTTTCTATGTGCGTGCTTCCCCGGCCTCTTGTCGGCCGAAACGTGGCCCCGTTTCCGGGGACCCAACGGCTCGGGCGTCGGCATGGCCCGAGCAATGCCCGCGACATGGACCGACGAAGATTATCGCTGGCGAGTCAAGCTGCCGGGCATGGGCTTCTCCTCGCCGGTGGTCTGGGATGATCGGGTCTACGTGACTTCGGGCCTGGAGACCGATGGCACGCAAGTCATCCGCTCGTTGGATGCACGCAGCGGGGAGGTGGTCTGGGAGCGACGTTTCGCGGCGGATGCCTACCGGAAACACCGACTCAACAGCTACGCGACCTCGACGCCGGCCCTGGACGCGAAGCGTATCTACGTAACGTGGGGTGGGCCCAAGGGCTCAACGGTCGTCGCGCTGGAGCGGGAGACTGGTTACGACGTTTGGCGGTACGAGATGGGGCCCTTCGTGGCCATGCACGGTTTCGGCGCCTCGCCCATCGTGTTCGACGATCTGCTGATCGTGCTCAACGATCAGGACAAGTACCGAATGCTCCTGGCACTCGACTCGGCCACCGGAGCGTTGAAGTGGAAAAACGAAGCAGTCACGCAGAGCGACACGACCTACGCGACGCCTTGTCTGTTCCGCCCGGCCGCCGGGCCGTGCCAACTGATCCTGGGTCGAACGGAATCCGGAGTGAGCGGTCTCGACCCCCGGACCGGCAGACTGCATTGGCGGCTCGGTCTATTCAAATTCCGCTCGGTCGGTTCGCCGATCACGGCCGGGGAGCGGATCGTGGCCATTTGCGGCAGCGGCGGCGGCGGACAACGGGCCGTGGTCCTGCGGCCCGAGTTGCCGGAGAAGGGCACCGGGCCTGAAGTGCTCTACGACGTCAAACGAAACCTGCCCTATGTGCCTACGCCCTTGATCCACGACGGGTTGCTGTTTCTCTGGTCCGATTCAGGCGTGGTCAAGTGCGTGGAGTTGGACAGCGGCAAGGAGCTTTGGCGCCAGCGGGTGCGCGGAAAGTTTTATGGTTCGCCCGTGCTGGCCGCCGGCCGCCTTTATGGCATGTCATACAAAGGCGAGGTGATCGTGCTGGCCGCCGGGCGGAAATACGAACTGCTGGGCCGAGTCGATCTGAAAGAAAAGACCATGGCCACGCCAGCCGTGGCCGACGGCGTCATGTACCTTCGAACGCTGTCGCACCTGATGGCACTTGAAGGGAAGCCGTAGGGTGGGCATCGCGCAGCGAGCCGTAGGTCGGGTGGCATGCTCTCGCTTGCGTGGCTTCCCTTTCTTACAGTGTGGTGTATCGGCGAAGGCACGATTTCCTGAACTGGGCAGGCGTACAGCCTTCATGACGGCGAAAGAAGGTCAGGAAGTACTTTCTTGAAGTCAATCCGCACTTGGGGCCGATGCTCTCGATCGGAACGTCCGTGGCCGAAAGGAGGAACCTTGCATGCGCAAGCTGAACGCGACGGATTTCATGTGTCGGGGTTACTCCGAGAAGTTTTGTAAACTGACGTTCCAGCGTGCGGTAGCCCATGCAGGCGACGTCCGCTACTTCGCGGACCGTGATGCCGCTGCAAGCATGGTCGCGAATATATCGAACCGCCTTGGCAATGTCCGGATTGTCGACCACGAGCGTGTTGGTCGATTCGCGAGCGACAAGCTGAAAAGGAGGTCCGGCGAGTACGGTGTTCTGATCGCTGGGCGGAGAATCGCTCTGCATGAGCCGGTCGAGCATCGCGGCCGCTTCATAGCCGAGCCGCACCATGTCGATCTCAATCGCCGAAAGGGAAGGTGAGATGATGCGGTTGAGAACCGGATCTTCCACGCCGCAGAGAACCGCGACCTGTTCCGCCACCGGAATGTCGCTTTCGCGGCAGATGTTCAACAGGGTTCGCGCCGAATTGCCCGCGGGCGAGAATATGCCGATCGGCTTCGGAAGCGACTGAACCCAACGGGCCACCTGCTTGCGCTGCGATTCGTTCCACAGCGGATAAATACCCTGGCCTCGCTTCGAAGAAACAAACACGTCGCAGGGAATATCCTGCAGCGCCTCCTGGAAGCTGTTCAACGTGGACCTGATCCACCAGGGCATGCCGAACGCGAAAAAACCGAAGTTCGTCAGCCCGCACTTCTTCAAATGGTCGGCCGCCATTTGCCCCGTTTTCGCGCTGTCGTATCCGACTCGATTGGCTTCGAGTTGGGGTACTCCACACAGTTCGACCCTGGGAAGCCCCATTTCGTTAAACCGCTTGTGGATGGCGTACGTGGCGCTTCGGGCGATGATCCCGTCGCCATCCCACGTCCAGGTCCAGTTGGGGATGGGCGAGGTGATCGCCCGTTCCTGGAAGTAGATCGACCAGGGACGATGCTCCTCAATATAACGGCTGATGCCCGTGAGGATCTCCATGCCTTGCGTATTGGTGGTTTCGACCAGCAACAAGACCCTGGGCAGCCTGCGTCGGACGCGTGCTTTCCTCTTGGCCATGAGGGTGACTCCCATTGACAGCGTGTCGCAAATGCGAACCTTTATGTCGCAAGAAAACCGTTGTCTTAAAGACTACGTCGGATACAATCGGATGTCAACGGGAAACACGCAGTACCAGAAAAGAACCAAACAACAAGGGTAATCCTAACTTGCTTCGGTCTGCCCCGTTGAAAGGAACGGGTCTGTCGCAAATGCAAACCTCTATGTCGCAAAAAAGTCGTTGCTACCAACAATGTGCCAGTGTAGCATCGAAGGTGGTAGGGGCGGCCCCTCTATTATGCAGGGTGTCCATTTCGGCCACGTGGCGCGCTCGCGCAATGAAAACGCGGGCCAGTGGACGTCGGCTCCCGCAGCCAGGCTGTGCGGCGCTTGGCAAGATTCTCCGGCAGGAGACGATCCTGTCGCAGGACGGTGGGATGATGGAGCGGTCTTGCCGGAGCCGCTCGTTGGTGGTCGCACGGTTCGTGATCGGCTTCGATGCCCGGGCCGTGCAAAAGTTGATGAACTTGTCGTTGTGTTGCTTGATTTTGCTATTGGCTTTAGGGCAGCCGTCATGAATGCAGACGACTTGGTTGTTGAGGGGGGCGGCCGTCCAGATCGAAATCGTATGATGTGTCGAGAAGCTTTGCCGCTTTTCCGGGGTGTATCACTTGTCACGCAGGAGGTTGTATCATGAGAGGATTGTTTGGGTTGGCGGTGAGAGGAGTGGCACTCGGTTGTCTTCTGCTGGGGCTGGCCTCGCCCGCCTGGGCCGTCGACGTGGTGGCCTATTTCGGCGCGGGCAACACGACGACCGAGGTCGACGGCTACAAGGGCATGCCCGGCGACGGCTGGACCAACGCCTGGTTGGCAGGAAGCCATTCGGCTTCGACCTTCGACGTCAGGGCTATTACGTCTTTCGACGGTGAATATGACCCATTGGACGTTGCTGATGGCAACTACCTGAGCTACACGTGCGGCCATAACACGAACGGCCCCAAGGGGTGCGTTGCTCGTTCGTTCGATGATGGGATCGACTTGACAAAAGACTACACGCTCGACTTCAAGATCCGCATCGACAACGACTCGGGCACGTTCGACACGTTAGCTGACCAATTCTACATCTTCGAAGACGAAGCAAGTATAACACAGTGGAAGGTCCCGACGCCCACCGCATCGTGGCTTATCAAGGCCGTAGGCGACCAAGGGGGGCTTGATCATAATTGGCAGCTCTGCAACGGCGACGGCTTGGGCGGGTATGCATATGTGGACACGGGCGTTCCGCTGACGGTGGGCACGGTCGTCGACATGTCGGTCCTCGTCCACCCCGCTACCAGTACGTGGCACGCGGTCATCAACGATGGGACCTACTCTTACGATAACACGGGGGGGGCCGGCCTTGGGTACCAGGGTACGACCACCAGCGGCCAGTTCAAACTCGGTGGCCGCACCTACACGGGGGACCCGCCGGTTTATGAGCAGGTTCAGTTATCGTTCGACACGCTTAAGATCACCGGAGACGCACCCCCTCCACCTCCTTCCCACCCGGGTTACGTCTGGGCCCATTTCGACGACTTCGATGAAACCGGTGTCGACACCTACGCCGGCAAAGCCGGCCAAGGCTGGGCTGATGCCTGGTATGCGAAATCCTATGGAGCCTCGACCTTCGTGGTTCAGGTTGACACTGCCAGCCCATTGGACGCGACCAATGGAATGGACGAGTACCTGAGCGTCAAGGTTGGCCGTGATACCAACGGTCCCAGGGGGATGGTTAGTCGTAATTTCGGCGCCACGCCCGCAAATGAGGATGGGATCGACCTGACGAAACAATACACGGTCGACTTCAAGATTCGCGTTGACGACGACTCGGGCACGTTCAACTACAACGTCGACTACGTATGGATCGGTGAAGATGAGGCCGATCCCGCCGCTTGGCAGGTTCCAACCGAGACGGGGTCGTGGAACATCATGGCTTCAGGTCCACTACAGGGAGGAGCGCCAACGACGAATTGGCAGCTTCTCGACGGCGACGGCCTGGGTGGATTCACCTACGTGGACACCGGCGTTCCCATGGTCGAAGGCACCGTCGTCGACATGAAGGTATTCGTCGATCCCACGACGAATACCTGGGACGCCGTCATCGACGATGGAACGTATTCCTACGACAGTAGCGTCGACTACGCCGGCACGCTGGGATATCGGGGGACGACCACAAGCGGGCAAATCAAATTCATGGGCCGCACCTACGCAGAGCTCGGTATCTATGAGGAAATCGCATTCTCACTCGACGCGTTGCTGATTTCTCAGGTCAACATACCGGGCGATGCCACGGGCGACGGCGTGGTCAATGAATTTGATGCACAGCGGTTGGCCACGAACTGGGGAGCAAACGTGGATGTCACCTGGGAAATGGGTGATTTCGACGGAGACGGTCTGGTCGGCCCGAGCGACGCGTCGATCCTGGCGGCCCACTGGGGTTACGGGACAGGCGGCGAAGGGAATCCCGTGCCCGAGCCTTCAGCCATGGCCATGCTCCTGGCGGCCGCGCTGGTGGGCCTGGTGGCCCGGCGTCGTCGGAAGTAGTTCGTCTGGGGCTTATTGGCAGTTTTTTGAAGAGGGAAGAGGCTGGAGGGAGTAGGACCTAGAAGGCAGATGTAGGCCGGGTCATGACCCGGCACTGGAAAGGGCGAGATGAAATCGAGAAGAGGCTTCAGCGATATTCAGTCTCGAGACGTTTTTTCATTTTTGGTGGTGTACAACTTGCACCCAGGAGGTTGAATCATGAGAGGTTTGTTTTGGTTAATGAGCGTATTGGCGCTCGGTTGTTTTATACTGGCGATCGCCGGCGGACCGGCACAGGCTGAGCACGTCAAGGCCTATTTCGACGACGGGAACACGTCGACCAAGGTCGACGGCTACCCGGGCACGGCCGGCAACGGCTGGGCTGGGCCCTGGGTGAAGAAGCAATTTCATGGCACTGTCACTGCCACGGTTGTCGCCACGCCCACAGTGGTGGACCCGCCACCACCAGGCATCAACGATAACTACCTGGTCTACAATGTCACCGGTACCTATGACGGTCCCAGGGGGATTCTTTCTCGTGACTTTGGTTACGTCGCAGGCACCAATGAGGATGGGATCGACTTGACGAAACCCTACACGGTCACCTACAAGTATCGCATCGACCATGAGTTGGACGGGGAGGACGCGTTCAACACAGCCGCTGACGAGTTCTACATTTGCGAGGATTCGGCACCGACAAGTGCGGCGACCCCGACAGCCACCGCATCGTGGCTTATCGATGCTTGGGGCACCGTAACTACTGAGGGAGTGCATTACTGGCTGGTCAACGACGGCAACGGCGACGGGACTGGTACGCAGATTCAGACGACCGTGCCGCTGAGAGAGAATGTAGTCGTCGACATGTCGGTCCGCGTCTTCCCCGCTACCAATACGTGGGACGTGATCATCGACGATCCAGACTACCACTACGAACGCACTGGCCTCGGATACATAGGTGCGACCACACCCGGCCGTTTCAAAGTCGGTGCCCGCGTCTACACGCCGGAGGGCGGTGAAAGCAATCAGTTCTCGTTCGACACGCTCGAGATCATTCCCGAGCCGTCGACTTTGGTTCTGTTGCTCGGACTCGGGCTGCTCGGGTTGATTCGCCGCTGGCGGTAGAAAAAACCCCTCACGGGCGATCGTGCGTGGGCCGGAATAGTGAAGTTGCGGGAAC
>CAZWWC010000108.1:0-11293 GCA_964637625.1 uncultured Planctomycetaceae bacterium | reverse complement strand
AGCCGGGCGGCGGCCTGGGCCTCCTGGCGAAACCGGTCGATGGCCGTCGTCTGGGTGTCCAGCGGCATCGTCTCAAGACGATCGCGCCGGATCACCTTCAACGCCACGATCCGGTTGGCATCACGTTGCCGGGCACGATAGACGATCCCCATGCCGCCGCGTCCAAGCTCTTCGAGCAGCTCGTAGTTGCCGAAACGGGCCTCCGAAAGACCTGGTCCCGCCGCGGCCCCGGGCGAGCCAAAGGCCAGTGTGTCGGTCAGGCGCGCACTGCCACCGACGCTGTGCGTGGCAGCCGCGGACTCAAGATGCTCCGGCCGAATCGTCAATTCGGGGAAGCGACGCTGGTACTCGTCCACGGAGACTTCCTGCCCGCACGCTCTGCGCGAGCAGTACTCCCGCCCGAGGAGCCGCAGCAGAATCTCCGGCTGGTGGAGTTGGGCAAATCGCCGCAGATACGATTCCAACTGGGGCGGCCCGTCGATCGTCTCGTCCGACGGCTCGTCCGCCGCGGCTTGGCGGAAGCGGGACCACGACTTCCAGGCTGCCTCCAATTCGAGGCCGACCAATTCCTCCAGGGTCGCCAGATAAGAAGGATCGTCCTGGGCCGGCAGGCACTGCTCGATCGGCTCCGGTCTGCCCGCCGTCCAGGCAGACTCAAACCGCCTTCGCAGCGCCTGATCGATCAACGGATCGGCGGGCGAACCGGCCATTGCATTCCCCGTGCTACGAGTCCCCTCGATATACCCCAAAGCGCGACGCTACGCTGCATATTATACCAGTTGGATTCGGACGTTGGCCATCGGGGCCGCGGCGGTGGGAGCCGGGTGCCGGGCCACGTGGCCGACGTTTCGACATGCTTTCGTGACTCACTTGCCAGAGGACGGCAGGGTGGCTGGCGCATAGCGAAGCGGTGCCCCAGAGGGCCGAAAACTGGGGCTTCGCTACGCTCAGCCACCAGCCACCCAGTGCGCGAATCAGGGTTTTCTACAGAGCATGTCCGAACCACAACGATCCACACGCACGTGTTAAACCGTGGCGGAAGGGGGGTTCGCAGTCCGGTCGATAGTCTATAGATCGCGGACGCTAGCCTGTGTCTCATACCGAAAACCGGATAAGACCGCCTGATAAACGTGTGCGGATTGCGAACCGCTTGACACCGAAGGACTTGTTTGGCGAGAATCAGGAGATCAGGAAGCGTCTTAGGCCGGCGGATCTGCCGGCCTAAGAACGTGTTTTGAAATGGGTGCCACTGCTGGCTTGTCCAGCAGTGCCGGCCACAAAATCAGCCAAAAACAAGGGCGGGCAAGCCGCCCATGGCACCCTTGGAATGCCGAATACCAATTTCCAAACACGTTCTAAGACGCGGATAGCGCGTTTAGGCCCAACGGTCTACTAACAAAGTCCTGCGTTTAGAGAACTATGACAACGCCAATTGCGAATCAAGACATCATGCAGAAGGAACCCGTCGTGGTGACGAGTGCCGACGCACTCGATTCTGTCATCCGTCTGATTCATGACGAACATTTTGAACTGGATGAGGTCTCCTTCTCGAAAGACCAAGGTGTTGTCACTATTCCATACCGCAGGATGTTCCACGGCAATCCAGGTCGACTGATTCGCAATTGGCTCATCTGTCGGACATACGAGCTCGACGTGATCAGGTCAATCCTGACCATCCGCAATGTGCAGGAATATGACGTTGATGATCGGTCTCACATCGGAACATATTCCTTCAACACCATGTCGTACGACAATGGTTCCCTCTTGATCAGGTGTTGTGAGGATTGTGATTTGCGGATGGTCACACCTAAGCTCGAAATCGAAAGCCGAGATTTGGAGGTCAAAGGGAAATCCAGAGTTACCCATGGATTTCTCTGGGAAGCGAGTACTGGAGAGGTGTACGAATGACAAAGGAACGCAGAACAAAGTGGTCCAGGCTATTTGTCGCTAGCGCGTCCAAAGCCTGACTACCAACGTTACACCTTCTGAAACTGAGCCGTCGTCCCATCTACTCGTACCTTTCGTGATGCACCTCGAAAAATCACCCTCTCTCGACACGTTCGGGGAACTGCGAGCGTTTGATCGACAGCGTCCGTCCAGCTTGGCCGAGTAGTGCCACCGCTCTCGGCGTGGGCGTCTTGAGATGGGCCGCACGTTCGCTGACGTTGTGCGACCAGGGGAGTCCGGGGCAGATCTTTAGCCCGCATTTCTCGCCAGGCGGGGACGGTCCACAACAGTGTGCCATCCCGGCGCGCCGGGAAAGCAGTGCTGCCCCAGACCCTAGCACTGCTTGCCTTCCGGCAAGCAGTGGCACACCGTGGTGGCAAATCCGGATTAGAGACCACCGTGCGTCGGCAAGCGCCGGGTCTGCGGCCGTTCAGGAGCACCACTTCGCTCTGCGGTGAGCTACCTTCACAAAAAGGGGTCTTTCGACAAAGGCTAGTATTATTAGGGGGTCGATACCGCGGTTGGCGTCCCGAAGTGGTGCTCGGGAGTGTATAATCGCACCACTGGGAGCAGGGTCAGACTCAAGCCCAAATGGTGGTCGTCGGCAGCAGACAACTTCACCGTCGTATAAATAAGTAATGCATCGCGTTTTCCCATTTCTTGACTGGTTCAAGAATTACCGAAAGGCGACTTTCCGAGCGGACCTCGTCTCGGGAGTGACGGTTGCGCTGGTTCTGATCCCGCAGTCGATGGCCTACGCCCAACTTGCGGGCCTTCCGCCGTATTTCGGCCTCTACGCGTCCTTTTTTCCACCCATGGTGGCGTCGTTGTTCGGCTCCAGTCGGCAGTTGGCGACCGGGCCGGTCGCGGTCGTCTCGCTCATGACGGCCGCCTCGCTGGAACCGCTGGCCACCGCCGGCAGCCCGGGCTACATTGCCTATGCAATCCTCTTGGCCTTGACCGTCGGACTGTTCCAGTTCGCCTTGGGACTGTTGCGACTGGGCATGGTCGTGAACTTTCTTTCCCATCCGGTGGTCAACGGGTTTACCAATGCGGCGGCCATTATCATTGCCACCTCTCAACTGTCCAAGCTCTTTGGCGTTCACGTCGATAAGGCCGAACATCACTACGAGACCGTGATCCGGGTGGTGGTCGCCGCGTGGCACTATACCCATTGGCCCACCTTGGCCATGGGTGTTCTGGCCCTGGTGATCATGTACGGGCTGAAGCGACTCAATCCCAAGATACCTTACGTGCTCGTGGCGGTCGTCGTGACGACGGTGGTCTCCTGGGCAACGGGATTCGAGAAAAAGCACCACGTCCCATTGTCATCGGTTGCCTCCACGGAAGTTCACGAGCTGATCCGCAGCTTCAATGACTCGACGATCGAAGTCGAGAAGCTGGGAACGGAGCGAACCGAAATCAATCGCCGCCTGAGCAAGCTGAAGAGGAGCGAGGGCAGGGACTCTCTCGAGTACCCTCGCACGCAGTACGAGTTGGCTACCGTGAACATACAGATGCACCAGTTGAAGGACCGGGCGTGCTCCCACAGGGAAGAGCTGCGATCAATCCTCTTCAAGGCCATCCTTGAGGATGACGGATCCCTTCGGTTTTGTCGGGTCACTGATGCGGTCTGCAGCGGCCACAGCGACGGTCGGACCTGGCGTCTGGAAGTGGGCAACAAGGTCCTCGATGACAGCTCGATCACCATAATCTCCGGGGGCGCCGTGGTGGGGAACATTCCGCGCGGGCTTCCTGTGTTGGCCGTGCCCAAGTTCAGCACGCACGAGTTTCTTACCTTGCTCCCCTCGGCCGTGATTATCGCATTCCTGGGTTTCATGGAGGCCATCTCGATCGCCAAAGCCATGGCCGCAAGAACGGGGCAGGTGCTCAACCCCAACCAGGAGCTGATCGGGCAAGGGCTCGCGAATATCCTGGGGTCCGTCGCGCAGAGCTATCCGATTTCAGGGTCGTTCTCCAGGTCCGCCGTCAACCTGCAATCAGGTGCTCGGACCGGGCTGTCCAGCGTTTTTACCGGCGTCGCCGTGGCCATCGCCCTGCTTCTGTTCACGCCCTTGCTCTACCACCTGCCGCAGGCCACCTTGGCGGCGATCATCATGATGGCCGTGATCGGTCTGGTGAGTGTTTCCAGCTTCATTCAATCGTGGCGGACCCATCGGGTCGACGGCGCGATCCAGCTTATTACGTTTATTTGCACGCTGGCCTTCGCGCCCCATCTCGATCGAGGCATAATAATCGGTGTGGTGCTTTCCTTGGGGATCTACGTGCTGCGAGGCGTGAAGCCCAATGTGGCCCATTTGTCCCTGCATCCCGACGGCTCGTTCCGTGACGCCCAATACTGGGGGCTTTGTGAGTGCAAGCACATTTCCATGATCCGGTTTGACGCGCCTCTTTTCTTCGCCAACGCAAGCTACTTCGAGGATCTCGTCAATGAGAGGATCAATACCCTGCCCGAGCTGCGGCACATCCTCCTGGTGGCCAACGGCATCAACGACATGGATGCCTCGGGCGAAGACATTTTGGCCTTGACGATCGACAACGTCAGGGCCGCGGGCATCGGATTCTCGATCAGCGGCATCAAAGAAAATGTCCTGGCGCTCATGAAGCGGACGCATCTTTACGAGAAGATCGGCGAGGAGAACCTATTCCCCACACAACAGGCGGCCATTAAGGCTCTTTACGCCGCGACCCATGAAGCAACGGACGAACGGCGGTGTCCACTGCTGGAAGTCTGTCCGGTGGCCCAGTACGGTAAAGAGGGAGGAGGGAGGAATGTCAACAATCCGGGTGTTTAGCGGCACGTATTGCCACGCTGAAGCGATCGTTCGTGAGGTCGTCCAGACGCTGGGCTCTCCACTGCTGGGCGACGGCGACGTGGTGAGGCGAGCCACCGAACGTTTCGGCGTTTCGCGGAAGAAGCTGGAAAGGACCCTGTCGGGCGGAGTGCCCGTCTTCAATAACTTCACGCACGAGAGACAATACAACACGAGCTATCTGAGACTCGTGGTCGCCGAGCTGCTCGGCGGGGACGACTACGTTTTCTCGGGCTTGTGCAGTCAGCTCGTTCCCGCCGGGATATCTCACATACTGAGCGTTTGCATCATCGCCGATTTTGACTATCGGTGCAAGATTGCGATGCAAGAGCGCGACATCTCCAACAGCGAAGCGCGAAGGACGGTCCAAGAGGACGACCAGAGCCGGACCCTCTGGACCGACCACGTGCTCGGAAAGTCGCCCTGGGACAGCGACCTCTACGACGTCTTCATACCGACGAACCAAGTCGATGCGAAGGCGGCCGTCGCGCTCATCTGCGAGAACGCCAGAAGCGACGTATTGAAGCCGACCGAGGCTTCCTTGCGGGCGCTGGCGGATTTCCGCCTCGCCGCGGAAGTCGAGGTCGCCTTGGGGAAGGCGGGCCACGATGTCACGGTCGCCGCCAAGGCCGGAAAGGTGACGTTGGCAATCAACAAGCACACCATCATGTTGTCTCGCCTGGAAGAGGAACTCAAAACGATAGCACACAGAGTCGAAGGCGCAGGAGAGGTTGAAACCAAGGTGGGACCAGGCTTCTACCAGCCCGGGGTGTACCATCAGTTGAACCCCGAACTACCGAGCCGAATCCTCTTGGTGGACGACGAACGGGAATTCGTCCAAACCCTCTCGGAGCGTCTTCAAATGCGAGACATGGGCTCGACCGTGGTCTACGACGGTCACCAGGCCCTCTCTCTTCTCAGCGAGGAAGAGCCGGAAGTCATTGTGCTCGACTTGAGAATGCCCGGCATCGATGGAATCGAAGTCCTCCGGCGAATCAAGCAGGAGCACCAGAACGTCGAGGTCATCGTACTTACCGGTCACGGATCCAAGAAGGACCAGGAAACCTGCATGGAGTTGGGCGCGTTCGCCTATCTGCAGAAGCCGGTGGACATCGACAAGCTTTCTCGGACGATGCAGGAAGCCTACCGAAAAGTGAAAGCGAGGACCGATCCGGACAATGCAAGTGGTGCCAAGGAAGGTGGATGATGTCTATTATCACGATTTCTCGAGGCTCCTACAGCAGAGGAAAAGAGGTGGCGGAGGAAGTGGCCCGGAGGCTGGGGTACAAATGCATCTCCCGCGACGTCATTATCGAGGCCTGTGACGAATTCAACGTGCCGGAGATCAAGCTGATCAGGGCCATCCACGACGCTCCGTCCATCTTGGAACGTTTTACCGGAGGGAAAAAGCGGTTTCTTTCCTTCTTTCAGGCCGTGCTGTTGGACCATTTCCAGAAGGACAACGTGGTCTATCACGGTCTTGCGGGCCATTTTTTCATCGAGGACGTTTCTCACGTGCTCAAGGTGCGGATCATTGCCGAGATGGAGGACCGCGTCAGGCTCGAAATGGAGCGCGAGGGGATATCGGAGAGTGAGGCACGGCGCATCTTGAAAAACGACGATGAAGAGCGAAGGAAATGGAGCCGGTACCTCTTTGGTGTCGATACTTGGGATCCGGCCCTCTATGATCTCGTGCTGCACATCAAGACGATCACCAGTGACGATGCGGCGGAGTTGATATGCCACACGGTCGCACTGGAGCACTTTCGGGCGACGCCGCAGTCACAACGAACGATGGAAGACCTGGCGATTTCCGCCAAGGTTCGGGCCGCCCTGATCGACCTGAAACCAGACGTGGAAGTGTCCACCCGCGACGGCGTTGTCTGTGTGGAAACCAAGAGCTCGCAAGTCCGCAAGGAATGGCGTATCATGAACCTGGCCAAGGCCGTGCCGGGTGTGAAAGACGTGAAGATCAGGGCACAAGAACTGCGATTGACGTCCTGAGCCCGCCGTGCGGCGCTCTTCAAGTGTGCGTGGCCAAGGCAGTCAGTGCTTCCTGTGGAAGGGGAAATCGATGGTCCCGGACTCGCTGAAAAGTGTGATTGCCAGCTCCCACCACGAGAAAGATACGCGAGGCGCGTTTCGTTCTCGGTATCGCCGGCTGTGGTTGTACTCGGTTTGTTTCACCGCCTTCGTGTCGTTGGCGCCCTTGGTGATCATGACGTTTGTGAACTTCTACCAGTACAGAAAAACGCTCACGGAGGAAATGAAGTGCCAGATTTCCCGCCTGGCCTCCATATCGAGACGATTCATGGACGATTTCCTCAAGGAGCAGCGAGCGGCACTCACCTACGTGGTGAGGCACGAATCCTATGAGGACCTGTGCAACCAGCAGAAGCTCAACCGCACCTTCTTGGACATGAAAGAATCGTTCGGAGGGTTCGTCGACCTGGGTGTCATCGACTCGGATGGGAATCAGCGTTCTTACGTCGGGCCCTACGACCTGGAAGGGAAAAACTACAAGAAACAGGAGTGGTTCCAAGAGGTCTGTATTCGAGGAGTTCACGTCAGCGACGTTTTCATGGGCCACAGAAACTTGCCCCACTTCGTGATCGCCGTTCGGCAGCATGACGCCCAGAGCGGCGGTTTTTACATTCTTAGGGCCACCATTGATACGGAAGTGCTGGATTCCTATTTCGCTTCCCTTGACCTCAGGTCATCGAGCGACGCCTTCCTGATCAACCGCGAGGGCGTGTTACAGACCCGGCCGCGACACGAGGGGAGAGTGCTTGAGCCATGCCCGATTCCGACCCCTCCCGTCTCGTCCAAGACCGGAGTGCTGGAAACGACCACGGCCAACGGAGAGCCGAGAATCCTCGGCTATGCCTACGTCGAGCAGTCGCCGTTTATATTTGTTGTTTTAAAGCGTCCCGAAGACGCCATGAAGAACTGGCTGCTGCTGAGAAGTGACATCCTTTGGCTCCTGGCCACGAGCATTGTGCTCATCGTGGCCGTCATTTTGTGGAGTTCTACTTCCCTGGTCAATCGCGTCCGGGATGCCGATGCCAGGCACGACAAGGCGATTCACGGTATCGCCTATACCAACAAGATGGCTTCCATCGGCAGAATGGCCGCGGGCGTGGCCCATGAGATCAACAATCCCTTGGCCATCATCAACGAGAACGCCGGCCTGCTGAAGGATTTGATCTCCATCGAGAAGGAGCCGCTGGAAAGGGATCGCCTGTTGAAAATCGCCCAGACGGTACTTCGGTCCGTCGAGCGATGCAGCACCATCACGCATCGGCTGCTCGGCTTCGCCAAGCGAATGGATCCCGCGGTCGAGCGCGTGGCCCTGGCACCGCTTCTTGAGGAAGTCTTGGGCTTCCATGAAAAGGAAACGGAATATCGCGGGATTGCCGTCCACGTCGACATTCCGGAGAATCTGCCGACCATTGAGAGTGACCTTGGACAACTGCAGCAGGTGTTCTTGAATATTCTCAGTAATGCCCTTGCGGCAGTGCGTGACGAAGGGCGAATCGAGGTCTCGTTGGAACTGGCGGATGAGGACACCGTGGCCGTCACGATCAGCGACGACGGCGTCGGCATTCCCGAGCACGATATCGACCATATTTTCGAGCCTTTCTTCAGTACCAAGGGCGATTATGGTACCGGCCTGGGACTGTCGATCACCTACGGCATCGTCGAAAACCTTGGAGGCCGAATAGACGTCCGAAGTAAGGTCGGCGAAGGCACCAGCTTTACCGTGCGACTGCCCATCAGGAGGCGGAGTTGACCCATGGAACCACTCAAAATACTCATCGTTGACGATGAAGAAGATCTGGCCTTCACCATGGCCGAACGCCTGAGGCTCCGCGGTTTTCAGGCGGAAGCGGTGACCAGTGCAATCGAGGCACTGAAACGTCTCGGCAAGGATCCTTTCAGCGTGCTGGTTCTCGACGTCAAGATGCCCGGTATCGACGGGCTCCAAATGATGGCCGAGATCAAGCACAAGCATCAAGATCTTCCCGTCATCCTGCTCACCGGTCACGGCTCCGCCGCGGATGCGGAAAGAGGAATGAGGGCGGGAGCCTTCGACTATCTCATGAAACCGATTGACCTCGAGAGACTTATCGAGATGATCAAGATGTCGGCCAGGGCAAAGGAAGGCGGCACGCTATGAATGAAGCGCCGTATCATCGCCACGCCCCTGAACAGCTGGCCTTCTTTGGCAAAATCGGAGCAGACGTCAGCCATGAAATGAGAAACGTCCTTTCGATCATCGGTGAGTATGCCGGCCTGCTGGCCGACCTGCTCGCGGCAGCCGAGGCCGGAAGACCCTTGGACCATGCAAGGCTCAAGCAGCTTTCGGACAACATCGTCGGGCAAGTCAGGAAAGGGACGGGGACGATGGAGCGGTTCAGTCGCTTCGCGCACACGACGGATGAGCCGACGGCGTCCTTCGATCTGACCGCGCTGGCCGAAGACGTCGCCGCGCTGGCCCAACGTCACGTTGCCCTGGCAGGCTGCAAGCTGGAGGTCCAACTCCCGAATCGTGCAATACAGGTGATCGGCAATCCCTTTGGCCTGCAACATGCCGTTTTCTCCGCCATCGGGATCATGCTGGAGCTGCTGGAAAAAGGCGAGCCAGCCACGCTTAGACTTGATACCGAAGGCTCCATGGCCGTGATATCGATTTCCGGCAACGCCGCCCCCGGCGGGGACCTGTCCGGTCGTATTTCACAACTCTCCGCGGCGATGAGCGAGTTGAAAGGGACCGCCGGCACATCCTGGAAAGACAAAATGCTCTCATTGGTCCTCACCGTCCCAATCCCATGAGGTCCGGGGGAATTCCATCAAAAAAAGAGTCCTATAACGTGTTTTGAAAATGGTTGTAGCTCTTCCAAGGGTGCCACTGCTGGCTTGTCCAGCAGTGCGAAGCGAATTTCCCGGGAAAAACACTGCTGGACAAGCCAGCAGTGGCACCCATTTCAAAACACGTTCTTACAACAGCAAATGGAGGATTCGTCATGGCCAGTGAAAGAGTGCTGCTTGTGGATGATGAACAGGAATTCACGCAGGTCCTCTCGCAGCGAATGGAGTCCAGAGGTGTCGGCGTCGACACGGCGGCAAGCGGAGACGAGGCCCTCCAGAAGGCGAAAAGTGCGCCCTACGATGCCATCATCCTCGATCTGGCGATGCCGGAAATGGACGGGATCGAAACCCTGAAGCATCTGCTCGAGGTGAACCCGGACTTGCAGGTGATTCTATTGACGGGCTACGCGACCGTTGAAAAGGGCATTGAGGCCGTCAAGCTCGGCGCGATGGATTTCCTGGCGAAGCCGGCCGAAATTGAGAAGCTTATGGAGAAGATCGAACAGGCCAAAGCCAATAAGATGCTTCTTGTCGAGAAGCGGACCGAAGAGAAGATCAAGGGCATATTGAAAGCCAAAGGCTGGTAGTTTTCTCTTGGAACGTGTTTGAAATTGACTGCGCCCCTTCTAGGGGTGCCATGGGCGGCTTGTCCGCCCTTGTTCTTGGCTAATTCTGTGGCCGGTCCCGGCGCGCCGGGACTGGACAAGCCAGCAGTGGCACCCCGGGCAGCGCGTGCGACGAAGCCAAGCACGGGACCTGAAACACAGGGAGTGGCCGGAGATGAACCACGTCGAGCGTTTTCGCTCCGTGATGGACTTCCAGCCGATCGATCGGCTGCCCCGCTGGGAATGGGCCATGTGGTGGGACCGGACGATCGCCCATTGGAAGCAGCAAGGGCTGCCGGCGGAGTTGGAAAGCGTCTTCGACATCTCCCAGTATTTCGGACTGGACCCCTACCAGCAGTTCTGGTTCTCCACCACGGACCCGACCATCGAAGCCGTGCAGCACCACGTCGAGGGAATCGTCTCGAACATGGACGACTACCTCCGCCTGCGGCCCAACTTCTTTCCCAGCCACGACCGCGCGATCGAGTCGATGCGCCCCTGGGCCCAGCGCCAGGCCCGCGGTGAGGTTGTCGTGTGGATCACGCTCGAAGGCTACTTCTGGTTCCCTCGTACCCTGATGGGATTCACCAAAATCAGCCTGGCCTTCTACGACCAGCCGGAGTTGCTCCACCGGATCAATCAGGATCTGACGGACTACAACCTGAGCATCATCGAGAAGGTCAAGAAAGTGTGCATTCCCACGCTGGCCACCATCGCCGAGGACATGTCCTATAACAAGGGACCGATGATCTCTGAACAGCATTTCGACGAGTTCGTTGCGCCGTACTACCGGCAGATCATTCCGCGGCTGTTGGAGATGGACGTGATTCCGATCGTCGACACCGACGGCGACGTGACCCGGATGGTCCCCTGGCTCATGCGTGAGGGCATCCGCGGCGCGTTGCCGCTGGAGCGTCAGGCGGGCGTCGACGGGATGGCGCTGCGCCGCGAGTACCCCGAAGTCTGCCTGGTCGGCCACTACAACAAGATGGTGATGGACAAGGGCGAGGCGGCGATGCGCGACGAGTTCGAGCG
>CAZWWC010000107.1:9885-11305 GCA_964637625.1 uncultured Planctomycetaceae bacterium | reverse complement strand
AAATTGGACTTGTCCCCTTTTTCCTATTCTAGCTTATTCCCCCTCGGCCAGATCCCCCTCGGTGACCATGTGGAACCCCTTATTATGCAACGTCTCCTGACCCATTTCGATGTTGTCGACCATCAGGGCCACGGCTGCACGTCCCCTCGGCCGGACAAACAGGGGATAGGCCTGAACGATGTTCACCTCGGCCTGAAGCAGTGCAGTGCAGATGGCCAGCAGCGGTTGAGGGCCGTCGGGCATTTCGACGCCGATCAGATCGCTCTCGATGATGGCCAGGCCCGCGCGCTCGAGAATCTCGCGTCCGGCTTCCGGATCGCTCAGCAAGAACCGGACAAACGCGCACTCGGAGGAATCCGTGATCGAAAGGGCCACGATATGGACCTTACTGCCCTCGAATCGTCGAACCACCTCGAGCAGTTGCCCCACGCGGTTTTCCAAGAACACGGTGAACTGGCGGATTGAGGGGTAGTTTCGGCCGCGCATCGTCGAGAAACCCGTGCCGGCGCCTTGATCGATACTCATGGGACACCTTCGTAATCTGCACTGGGAACCATGTTCCACCCGGCCTCAAGACCCACATGAGACGTCGTGGGCCCGTCCTGCGTCGAGACGGCCGAGACGACCAGCGTGCTGTTTGACTGGCTGCCCGAGAATCGCTCCCAAGCCGCGACACGGGACAACCTGCCCTAACTATATTAGTATCGGCACCTTAGGTCAACCAGTTGACTTGACTTTGCCTGCAGATTTGCCGTGGGTCTTGTTGGAGGACGTCAAGGGGGAGCGTCTCGGGCATCCGAAGCGGCCTGGTTGTCGTCGGTTTTGTCGACGCGCCGGACCGTCGGCAGATCGACGCGGATGCGCGTTCCCTCGTCCGGCTTGGCTTCGATTTCCACGGTGCCTCCCAGAAGGCGTGCCCGTTGGCGAATGCCGCGCAGGCCGAAATGGTCGTCTCCGATGTTGGCCGGATCGAAGCCGACACCCCAGTCGCGGACCTCGACGCGGACGCGCCGGGCGTCTTGCGACAGGTTGATCCGAATACGATCGCTCTGGCTGTGTTTTCGGGCGTTGTTCAAGGCTTCCTGGAGAATCCGAAACAAGGCGCTTTCCAGTGGTTGCGCGAGGCGCTCGGTGGTGCCGGATGCCTCGAAGTCGACGCGGCCGCCGCCGGCCGTGTGATGATCTTCGATCAAGTGCTCGATGGCCGGCACGATTCCAAACTCGTCGAGCACGGGCGGACGCAGGCCGCGAACCAACCGACGCGATTCCGCGATACTCTCGCGCAACAGGCGTATCCCCGCGTCGAAGCTCCCGTGGCTTGCCTCGGGACTCTGAGGTCGCCTCTGGCGGGCCGCCTCGAAATTGAGCAGGGCTCCGGTCAGTAGTTGCGAAAACCCGTCATGGATTTCAAACGCGACCA
>CAZWWC010000107.1:0-9785 GCA_964637625.1 uncultured Planctomycetaceae bacterium | reverse complement strand
AATTTCTCTTGCTGCGGTGGCGGCACAAAGGAAAGGAGGTTCTTGCCGATCGTCTCCTTGAACACCACGTTGGGGGGCTCCCGATTGAAGTACTGCATGGTCCAGTCGGCGCCGACCACGATGACAAGATCGGGTAGATTCTCGGCAAGATCGCGGAGCATGCGCTCCGATTCCCGCAATGCCTGCCGGGTGATCTTCCGGTCCGTGATGTTCTCGATGGCTTCGGGATCCTCGAAGGCGCGAATCCCATCGATCCTTTCCCTGGAGATGGCCCCCAGCTTAACCAGCAGCGTTTTGATGATCGAATCTCGGCTCACGGCAATCGGCCCCGTCGGTCAACGAACACAAATCGATGAGGACTACTGCTCCGTAATACTGACAATGATGGGTCGGGTGCCACTGCTGGCTTGTCCAGCAGTGTCGGAAGCACGGTTGGACAAGCCAACCGTGGCACCCATCAAAGTCGCTGTTACATAGCACTACGTCCGTGTAGCGCGCGACACGGCGGTTCCAGCCGCCGTTTTCCTTTCCAACTACCAATACTTCTCCAAGTGGATTTGGCCGGGCGACTTCTTGCTGTGCTCCGCGAAGCCGTCTTCGAGGAGCAGTTCGAGCATTCCTTGTATCATTCCCGGGTGACCGCAGAGAAACGCGTGGGTGTTCTCCGGCGAGGGCCGAAAACCCCAGCGCTGGTCGATCACGCGAGCCTTCCAGACGTCCTGACAGAAGCCCGTGTGTCCCGACCATGCAACGGGCTCGTCGGCAGGTTCACTGATCAGCGGAATGTACTCCAGATGTGGACAAATCCGCTGGAGCGTGGCCAGCTCGGCACGATAGCCCAGGTCCCACGAGTGATAGGCCCCGTGCACCACCGCCACCCGCCGCCCGCGGTGCTCGGCCAAGGACGAGCGAATCATGCTCATGTAGGGGGCCAGGCCGGTTCCCGTGGCGAAGAGCATCACGTGGCGGTCCTCGGGCACGGAATCGAGCGTGAACATCCCGGTGATCTTCGGACCCAGCAGCACCGGATCGCCGACCTCCAGGGCGAACAACCGCGGCGTCAGCTCGCCGGAGCGAACCAGCGTGATGTAGAACTCGAGGTAGTCGCGCGGCACGGAAGAAGACGTGATCGAATAGGCCCGGCGAATGAGCTTGTTCGGGTCGTGCTCTACAGAATCCGGATCCGAGCCGGCGCAGCGCGCGGCCGAGCCGGGCAGCCCAAGGACCGTGTACTGGCCCGGCTCAAACTCCGGCAGCTCCCATCCGTCGGGCGCCACCTGAACGATGATCAAGCCCGGCGCCACTTCCGTGCGTTGGATCATCCGCGCGCCGAGAGTGGTCTGTTGCGTCGCCATGGTCACTGCGCACATGTTGGGCTCAGGCTCGCCAGAGGCCGTGCAAGTTGCAGTAGGCCCTGACCGTCACCTCGCCTTCGGGAGCGGAAAACGAAGCTTCGGGCGCCTCTCCCGGCCTGAGATGCTCGTGCATCGTACTACTGCTGCTGGAGACCTCGATCCACTCGATATAGTGGTCGTCGTTCATCGGGTGGGGGACGCTGCCGACGGAGACTTTCAACCGTTGGCCGATTCTTTCGACCACCGGCACGTGCTTCTCCCGAGCCGCGTCGGTCGTATTCTCTTCCTGCAGTGTCATCGGCTGATCACAGCAGACGAGCGTGCCGGCCCCGGAGCGAAGCATCTCGACCACGTTGCCGCACACCTCGCACAGATAGACTTCGCGCTGTTGTGTCATTGCTTGTCCTCCTGAGTGACAAGAACCTTGCCCTTTGCTAAATACAGTAGTTCCAAGTTCTATTGAGACCTGGCATTGTCACTGCTGAGCGTAGCGAAGAATCTCCTTGGCCATCGAGATCCTTCGCTACGCTCAGGATGACCTACTGAGGTATCAGCCAGCCAAACTTGCAACTACTGTAATAGCCTTTTTCCTCCCTATTTGTACACCAACCGGCCACAAGGGGGAAGTACGCGCCGGAGCGATATTCTTTGACTTTATTTCGCTTAGCTCAACAATTTAGACAGACTCGGTAGTCGATAACCTTTCACCCTGACTCGACATCTGTTTCGGAGCCGCTGATGTATCGGACCCATGGCAAGTTGTTCCTGACGGCCTTGACGCTGCTGCTGGCGATGGTGCTGCTGGGGGGTACTATCGGGAGTTGGCCGTCCGCGGCACAGACGCCCGGCCGCCCGGTCGACGCGGCCGTGTTGCCCGAGGGGCTCGAGTGGCTCAATACGGATCGGCCGCTTCGGCTGGCGGATCTGCGAGGCAAATTCGTCCTGCTCGACTTCTGGACCTACTGCTGCATCAACTGCATGCACATTCTACCCGAGCTGAAGAAGCTCGAAAACGAGTATCCCAAGCATCTGGTGGTGATCGGCGTGCATTCGGCCAAGTTCCAGACGGAAAAGGACAAGCAGAATATCCGTGAGGCCATCGAGCGCCACGAAATCGACCACCCGGTCCTCGTCGATTCGCAGTTGAAAGCCTGGCGACGGTTCGGCGTCCGGGCCTGGCCCACGGTTTTGCTTATCGATCCGGAAGGTAGGGTCATTTGGCGCCGAAGCGGCGAGATCACCGCCGAGCAGGTCGCCAAGGTGCTCGAGAAGGCCACTGCTTTCTATCGCCGCAAGGGCGTGCTGGACGAGCGGCCGATGCGCTTTGCAACCGGGCAGTCCGCCGAGACGCCGCTGCGATTTCCCGGCAAGCTCCTGGCCGATCCGGCCGGCGGGCGACTCTTCATCGCCGATAGCAATCATAATCGCGTGGTCGTTGCCCGGCTCGACGGCACGCTGCTGGCGACGATCGGCTCGGGTCGGGTGGGTCGGGCCGACGGCGACTTCCGCGCGGCCCAGTTCAACAAGCCGCAAGGCATGGCCCTGGTCGACCAGACGCTCTACGTGGCGGATACCGAGAACCACTTGATTCGCCGGATTGATCTTCGAGGCGGCGAAGTGTCCACCGTTGCCGGCACCGGGGTCCAGAACCGGCAACTCCCGTCGAGTTTCCGGTCATCCCGACCGCTGCGGACGGCCTTGAGCAGCCCTTGGGCCCTGTGGCCCCATGAGAAGTATCTTTATATCGCGATGGCCGGGGCCCATCAGATCTGGCGGATGACCCTATCGGGCAAGTCGATCGGTCCTTATGCGGGCAACGGCCTTGAGGACGTCGTCGACGGGCCGCTTCTTCCTCGACAAGCCTACGCGCCGGGCTCCTCCAGCTTCGCGCAGCCCAGCGGCCTGGCCTCCGACGGCACGTGGCTCTACGTGGCCGACAGCGAGGGCAGTTCGATTCGCGCGGTGCCGCTGGCCGGCCGCGGTGAAGTCCGAACCCTGGTGGGGACTTCGCACTTGCCCAGAGCCCGCTTGTTCACGTTCGGCGACGTCGACGGCCCGGCCTCCCAGGCCCGTCTGCAACACCCGCTGGGCGTCGTCTTCCATCGCGGCCAGCTTTACGTGGCCGATACGTACAACAACAAGCTCAAACAGATCGATCCGAACTCTGGCACCGTCCGGACGATCGCGGGCACTTGGTCACCGGGCGACGGCAACGAGCCGGCCCATTTCAACGAGCCGGCGGGAATCACGGCCGCCGGCGGTAAGCTCTACGTGGCCGACACGAACAACCACATGATCCGGGTCATCGATCTCGATCGAGGCAACCGGGTGTCGACCCTCTCGATTGTCGGCTTGGCTCCACCGGCGGTGTCCGAGGCAAGCCCCGCGTCGAACGTGTCCGGCGATACTCGGCGATGAGTATTCGACGGGCACAATATGCCTCTTGGGAGGGGGTCTAGGAAATTTCTTCCGGTTTTCGTTTTCCTGGCTTGCGGACCTGGAAGAAGTCGCTAGAATTTCGGTAATACGAAATCAAAATATGTAATACCACCAATGTAGGAGGAGCTAGGATGACAGACCCCACGCCATGTTGTCTCATTGACCGAGTTGCATTGGTGGTCACGAGTGTTGTACTCGTTTTCGGCCTGTTTTTTACCGTGCCGGCCGGAGCAGACGAGCCTGAAACGCTTACCGAGGAAGATTGGGCTGCCGTGTCGACGTACGTCCCGTTTTCGACGATGCAAGCCGTCGACGGCAACGGCGCTCCCACCTGGTCGGTTCCCATTCTCGAATGGCCCAAGTATGCGCCGGATTATCCGCAGGCCTACAAGCTTCGAGGCGTCGTGCTGAACGATCCCGTCAAAATGCTCGATGACACGCCCAATTATCAGGAGGGACCGATGTGGGCGATGGGGGGACAGTGGCAGGTGTACGTCCAGGCGGTCAGCTTGCCGAGTGACCCGGCGGAGCATCCTGAGTTGGTCGGCGACTACGGCGGGTCTGCGGTCTGGATGGGCCAAAATTACGGCAATCACTACTGGCACTTTCCCGACTGGTCGTATAACTACACCAACGAAGAATGGGTCAACGAGCTCGATCGCCTGAACTACCCGATCGACCAGCGGACCGGCCAGTTGGTTACCGAGCCGCTTCGGCTGGGCGACCTCATCGAAGTACGTGCCCGGGGAGGGCTCTCGCACAACGGCAAATTCAACTGCAACGAAGAGCATACCAACGAACTGGTTCGTGATTTTCAGATCTTCATTCTCGACCGTGACTTGCCGCTTACGCCCGAGAACATTACACTGGCCGACGTAAAAGAAGCCGACAACAGTTTCATCTTCGACTCGTCGCGGCTCAGCGGCGCCGAGCATTACCAGGCCTGCTACGTCACGCTTGAAAACGTGACCATCCTGGAAACCGGCAGGGATTGGGAGTCTTACGGCCAGGTTACCGTAAAAGACGGCGATCGTACTTTCGACGTGAAACTCGGCTACAACCCCGCGTTCGATTTGGCGTCGCTGCCGACCGACGGGATTTCGCTCGACATTACGGGCATTTTCGACCAGGAGGGGGATCCGATGGAAGACTATCGGATGTGGGCCCTCTCGCCGGCCGACTTCGCCCCGGCCTCGCCGCTTACGCCCGGTGACGCCAACGGCGACGGCGTGGTCAACGCGGACGACGCGGTGCGCATGGCCGGGCATTGGGGGACCGTCGACGATGCTAGTTGGTTCGACGGCGATTTCAACGGCGATGGTTGTGTCGACGCGGTCGACGCGGCTATCCTGGGAGCCAACTGGGCCGCCGGATCCACGGAGGCAACACCTTCGGCAGTGCCCGAGCCGGGCGCGCTGGTCATGTTGTTGACCGTTTTGGGGGTCACGTTGTGTGTCGGTAGATTTGCACGAAGACAAATTGGGTGGCACCGATGATTTTCCGCCAAGGATGTCGACCTTGCCCTTTTGCATTTTCGGAAAATCGTCGGTGTTGCGAAGCAACAGGAGGCGATTTGATTAATCGTCACATGCCTCTTGCCGCTTGCGCGGCACCGACGATTCCGCGTTTGCGCGAGTCTCGCGTGACCAGACCGATCGCGCGGAATCATCGGTGTTACCCGACCATGCGTCGCATTGGTTTCACGCTTATCGAACTGCTGGTGGTCATCGCGATCATCGGCCTGTTGGTTGCGCTGCTGCTGCCGGCCGTGCAGGCGGCCCGCGAGGCGGCACGGCGAATCCATTGCGCCAACAACCTGAAGCAAATCGGCCTGGCCGTTCTCGGTTATCACGAGGCCCATGGCTTGTTTCCGCCGGGCAACGTGCTCAAGAAGGCGGGTTATTGTCCCGGCGGCAGCGGCAACGTGGAACTCGACAGCGGTGCCAACTGGCTCTTGGCCGTCTTGCCGTATCTCGAAGAGGGCCCGTTGGCCGGCCGGTACGACTTCGAGGCGTATAACGAGGGCGAGCCGAATCGTTGGGCGCGGGAAACGTTCGTGGCCGTTTATGCCTGTCCTTCGGACATGGACGTGCATCAGCCGGCGGTTCCGGCGGTCGGGCCGGCCAGCGCCTACTTATTGAACCTGCCGTACATGCCCGGTTCCTATCGGGCCGTAAGCGGCCGGAGCGACGGTCGCCGGTTTCTCGACTCGTCGCAGGTGACCAGTTATCCCGCCGCGTGGCGCGGGTCGATGCACGCGGTTGGCGTTTACGGCTTCGAACAGGAGTGCGTCCGCGACGTGTGCGACGGCACGTCGCAGACGCTCATGGCCGGCGAGTCGACCACGCGGACCAATCACCCTTGGCGGACGTTCTGGGCCTATGCCTACGCCCATTTTTCCCTCTCGGCGGTTACTCCACAGAGCAGAACCCTGCTGGGTGACTTCGACCGATGCAAGGAGACCGACGGCACGGGACGTGACGGGCCGTGCCGGCGCGGCTGGGGCAGCTATCACGCCGACGGGCTTCATTTTCTCTTCTGCGATGGGGCCGTCCATTTCGTCGACACGTCGGTCGACATGGAACTGCTGGCCCGGCTGGCGACGATCGACGGCCAGGAAGTCGTCGAGCCGGTGTGGTAGATCCCGTAGGGTGGGGCGGCTGCCGCCCCACCAAGATCGCAGGCTGCCGCTTCGCCTGTCTTAAGGATTCGTAGCTCGCATTGGTGGGGCGAGCTGCGTTCGCCCCACCCTACATTTCTGATGCACGAGGTTACCAAGCCTCGCTTCCTTCGTCGGGGATATCGAATTCATCGTCCACCGCGTGGACGAAGCGATTGTCACGCATGCGAACGTTGCTGGAGCCTCCTATCCGAATGGCACGCCCGGACGACCCGATTAGCTTTCGATAATACTGCTCACAGAGTTCAGAGAACTCCTTGTGATTCCAAGGGCCTCGATAGGAGCCCGTTGGACGCGCGACTTCGAGCGGCTCGGTTTCGTAGTTCGTCCCGAACGGTTGACGTACCTCTACCTGCATGTCGGCGTACGTCTGATCTCCAATCTCAAGAGAGAACGCGATCGTTGAGACCATGTGATTATCGCTTTGACTGAAGCTTGCATACGTCTGCGAGTCTTGAACCACTGAATTGAATCGAACTCTCGCCCGTGGCATGACAAACCTCGTTTCTGAATGCTCTTGAAACGTGACTATCGACTCTCCGGATCCTTATGGAAGACGCAACGCTGCGATCTGGACAGAATAGAACACATTCGGTTGGCATCGACGCCAAACGGCGAGTTCTTCTTCGTGGGGATGCCACCGAGCATCATGCCCGATATCATACCGAACAAAGCACTGGCTGGCAAGCAGCCAGTGGCACCCTATCTGTGTGCATCCGTGTCCATCTGTGGTTCCCGATCGTCGGCGGCAAGCAGCGGCCCCCAACGATTCACCGGCTCAGGACGAGGATGGCCAGGTTGGCGTTTCGGTTGGGATCGTCTTCAACTTGGCGCTGCCGGCGGGTGTCGAGCCAGATTCGCTTGTGGATGGCGATCTTTTGCTCGTCGCAAAACGCCTCGAAATCGGCAATCGTGAGAAACCGGACGTTGGGCGTGTTGTACCACGAGTAGCCTTCCAACTCGTCGGCCCGGGGCGCGCGGCCGGCGTCGGCCAGTTCGCGCCGATAGGGTTCGTAGCCGAGGTTCGGGAAGCTGACGATGGTCCGCTGGCCGACGCGGAGCATTTCGTCGAGCACGCGGCGGACGTCGATCACCGTTTGGAGCGTTTGCGAGAGGACGACGAAGTCGAACTGTTTGGCGGTGAAGGCTTCGAGGCCTTCGTTCAGGTCGGCCTGGACGACGTCGAGCCCTCGTCGGACGCAACCGATGATGGCCCGCTCCTCGCGTTCCAGGCCCATGATGTGTCGGTGGCCTCGGCGTCGCAGGCGCGCCAACAGCCCGCCGGTGCCGCATCCGAGGTCCAAAACGCTGGCGCCCGGCGGGATCAATTCGACGATCGAGTCGTAGTCGATTCGGTGCCGGTTGTGGAAGATGCTGCTGGGGCTGGTCGCCGGCTCATAGGGCGCGTCGTCGGCTTCGGAATCTCCCTCCCGATCCGCTCCGGGCGGCGTGTGCAGGTTGGCCAGAAACGCGCGGATCAGCTCACCGTATCGGTCCAGGTCGCTGGGCAGCAGAAAGGCGTCGTGGCCGCAACTGCTCTGGACGTTGCAGTAGCTGACCGGCTTGTCGTCGGCGATCAGGGCGTCGACCAGGCCGCGCGACTGGAAGCGGGGAAAGAGCCAGTCGCTGCTGTAGCTGATCAAGAGCCAGCGGCACCCAGAGGGCCGCAGGGCCTCGGCCAACTTTTGTGGATCGTCGCCCAGGTCGAACAGGTCCATCGCCGTGGTCAGCGTCAGGTAGCTGTTGGCGTCGAAACGTTCGCCGAACCGATCGCCTTGATAAGCCAGATAGGAACCGACCGAGAATTGGGTCTCGAACTCGGTTTGGATATCGCGCGGCGCCAACCGATCGGCACCGAATCTCTGCATCATCGCCTCGCGCGACAAATAAGTGATGTGGGCGAGCATCCGCGCCAGGGCCAGCCCGACGCGAGGCTGCTCGGGCTTGTCGTAGTATTGGCCGTCGTGATAGGCCGGGTCGCGAACGATGGCGTTGCGACCGACCACGTCGAAGGCCAGCGCCTGGCTGGTGATCCGGGCGGAAGTGGCCAGGGCGACCGCGCCGGACAGGCGATCGGGATAACGCGTTGCCCAATCCAGCGTCATGTGACCGCCCAACGAGCCGCCCAAGACGGCCAGGAGCCGCTCGATGCCCAAATGGTCGATCAACATCCGCTGCGCGCGGACCAGATCGCCGACGGTGATCGCGGGGAAATCGCCGCCGAAGGGCCGGCCCGTGGCCGGATTGACGCTGTTCGGGCCGGTCGTTCCGCGGCAGCCGCCCAGGATGTTGGGACAGATGACGAAGAACCGGTCGGTGTCGATCGGCTTGCCCGGCCCCACGACGATGTCCCACCAGCCGGCGTTGTCGTCCGGGTCGTGTCGGGCGACGTGGGAATCGCCGGAGAGCGCATGGCAAATCAAAACGGCATTGTCCCGCCGCGGACTGAGCCGGCCGTAGGTCTCATAGGCGACCGTCACCTGCGGCAGCCGGCCGCCCCGCTCCAGGTCGAAGGGCTCGTCGAATCGGGCGATCTCGAGGTGCGTCAGGTCGTGGGCGTGCCGGATGCTGTCGCTGCTTTCGAATAGTTTGTCGGTCATTTATGCAAGACGTTTCACTAGTGTTTCTTACTCACCACGAAGGACACGAAGAGCACGAAGTAGGGTGGGGCGAACTCGTTCGCCCCACCAGCGCCCAATGATTTGGGTGGGGCGGCCTCAGCCGCCCCACCCTACTCCTTTCGTGTTCTTCGTGTTCTTCGTGGTGAATCAGAACTCCGTTTCAGACGAGTTGCGAAGCGTGAAGCGCCTGGTCCAGGTCGGCCTTGATGTCTTCGACGTCTTCCAGGCCGACGCTCAGGCGGATGTAGTCGTCGCTGATGCCGGCCGCGCGGAGTTGCTCGGGTGTCTGGTGGCTGTGGGTCGTCGAGGCCGGATGGATGATCAACGTCTTCGCGTCGCCGATGTTGGCCAGGTGCGAAGCCAGTTGGACCGATTCGATCAGGCGCTGCGCCGAGCGGCGTCCTCCCTTGACTGCAAAACCGAGTATCGAGCCGGCGCCGCCCGGCAGATATCTCTTGGCCAGCTCGTGGCCGGGATGCGACGGCAGGCCCGGGTGGTTGACCCAGGTGACCAGCGAATGGGCTTCGAGGAACCGGGCCACGGCCAGGCCGTTTTCGCAATGGCGCGGCATCCGAAGGTGCAGCGTTTCGAGCCCCTGGAGAAACAGAAACGCGTTGAATGGGCTGAGTGCCCCGCCGAAATCGCGGAGCCAGTGGGTGCGGCACGTCGTGATGTAGCAGAGCGGACCGG
>CAZWWC010000106.1:0-11381 GCA_964637625.1 uncultured Planctomycetaceae bacterium | reverse complement strand
CTGAACGAGTTCAACCCCGAATCGAGCGTACTGATCACGGCGGCCATCAACACGGCCACGATCAGGCCGGTCATTCCCACGGGCAAGTAGTTGACGACCATCGTCGCGAAGGCCGTGTCCGGGTCTTCCAACCCGGGATGCAAAATATAGCACAGGATTCCCGGTATCAGGAAAATAAACGGGGGAAGAATCTTCAGAAAACCCGTGAACACGCAAGCCAGTTGCCCTTGGCGCATGTCCCGGGCGGCGAGCACCCGCTGAACGATCGTCTGATCGGTGCACCAGAAGAAGACGCCCAGGATCGGATAGCCCAGCAACATGGCGTGCCAGGGGTAGTCGGGATCGTCGGCCGGCCGCAACACTTGCCAATAGGTCGCCGGAACGTCGTTGATGAGTCGTTCGATACCACCGGCGTGCGCCAGCGCAATCAACGTCATTGCCGTTGCTCCGACGAGCATGAGGATCGATTGGATCGCGTCGGTGACGATCACCGCCGCCAGGCCACCGGCCACCGTGAAGCTGGTGGCGATTGCCGTGATAACGAGCACCGCGACCCAGAGCGGCCAATTCATGATTTGCCCCAACAGAAGGCCGCTGGCATAGAGTATTCCCGCCAACCAGAGTACGATCGTCGTGAACAGCGAGTACCAGGAAAGGAACGTGTAGGTCGCCTGCCCGAACCGCCGCTGCATGAACTCGGGCATCGTGCTGACTTTGGTCGTGATATAGTAGGGCAAGAAGAGCATCCCCAGCAGCATGAGAAACCACCAGGCCAGCCAGTCGAAGTTGGCGGCCACCATGCCGGTGGTGTAGGCTATTCCACACGAGGCGATCATGAACGAAGGGCTCACGTTCGTGCCGAAGATCGAAAGGCCCATGTTCGCCCAGCCGAAGCTGCGTTCCGCCAGAAACAAATCCTCCGTGGCTCGCCGGCGGTAGCTCACCCACATGCCAACACCAACCACCACCACGGCGTAGATGCCGATGACAACGAAGTCGGCCGTTTGTAGTTGACTGTGAATGTCCATCTATTCTAGTCCGTACTTCTCCAGGCGACGTCGCACCGCATCCTCCTCGTCGATGGACTTCCGGATCATGTATTTGTGGACACCGCGACGCGTGCCTATCTGGCCGATGACGGCGTCGAGGCTGTCGAAATCGTTGTCGATCACTTGGATCTTCTTGCCAGCGGCGTGGATCTTCTGGTAGACTGCCGGCCAGTGGCTACAGTCCGGCTGGCCCTCACCGGGCACCCACTGAACGCCGTCGAGCTCTTCGATCGTAAGCAGTGAGTCCAGGTGGGGCAGCGCGCCCGGCCCGTCGAGGTGGTAGAAGCTCCGCGGCAGCTTGGCGCAGGTGGCCTCCAACTCGGGCCTGGCGAATTCGTTGAACATCTCCGGGGAGATCATGTAGCTGAAATCGCACTGGAGCATGTAGCTGGGTCGGTCGGTGAAAATACCCGACCAATCGGAGTAGCCCGGGTTGACCGGCTGAAGAATGCCGTTGATCTCCTCGACCACGCGGTGCCAGCAATCGTGGGCCTCTTCAGTCAACCGTTTCACTTCATCCGGATGATCGTAGAGGTCCAGAAGCAGCTGCTGGCCCGGACGAAAGACGGAGAGGATGTCGAGATTCACGCCCAGGTCGAGCATGCCGATGAGAACCTCCCCCTGCCACCGCTTCAGCCCGGCGACGCAGATGTCGCGGATTCGCTCGAACCAGATGTTCTCGGGATCGAATGCGAAGTGGATTTCCGTGATTGCGCGCTCTTGCTCGGGTACGAACCAGACCTGGCCGGAGTCGTTTTCCAAGCGGGCACCGAGCATGGCGGCAACAATGACAGGTTCAAAGGCGTCGAAGTCGAGCCGCGGAAAGGCGTCGCCCAGATAGACCCGAATGGACAACTCGTAATCGAGCCGATCGATGAGATCGTTCGCCGGGATTTGCAACTGGTGGCAGGTGGCCTGGGTCAACAGGGGAACGTCCGGCTTGGGGCGTCCCGGATCGCGACCGGTCAACTCCACCGGCACGATCGGACGATCCAACTCACCCGACCACCAACGACGATACGTGTCGCGCAGCCGATCCCATCGGGATGGTCCAAAATCGAGGGCTATGGCCTGTCTCCTTCGTTCGCAAGAGAGCTTCAAGGTGCGTCCGGACGCACCCTACGTCGTGACGGCTCGATACCGGCTTCTTCGGCAATTTCGCGGGGGAATTTCGGATCATCGGGCGTCAGGTCAAAGGTGTTGGCGCGCCACGTGTGCGAGTCCTTCTTGTGGCTGTTGAATCGGAGAGCTTTGCCCGTCGTGTCGTAGATGATGTTCTCTTCGACATGAAAACCTTTGCTTCCCTGGTCGAAAAAAATGCCGTTGTTGGGAGCCCGCCCGAAAGCATAACCGGAACGTCCAACGCCGTGCATCAGGTTGCCGCGAATGATCGAACCCGGCTGATAGCCCAACGTGTAGATCGCGCCGCCGTCGTTCATCAGTTCCATCACGTCGTGAATGTGATTGTACCCAATCAGACAGTGTTTCTGGCTCGAGGGCTTCGAGTCCCACTTGAACCCGGTCGATATGCCCGTGTAGAGCAAGTGCGCGACCTCGTTGTGAATGATCCGTGTATCTTGCGTCATGGCGTCGAAGATGCCGACGGCGCCGAACAGCGTGGCTCCACAATGGTGAACATAGCAATTCGAGATCTCGTTGCCTATGGGGATGTCCCGGGAATCACTCCAATCGCCGTCGAGTGGCTTCCCCTTCGCCACGTACCCGACCATCAGACCGTTGGCCCCGATGTCGGCCAGTTCACAGCCGACAATCCGGTTCCGGCGGCAACCGGCTCCCAGCCCCAGAGCACTGCCACCGACACGAACCACGCGGCAATCGGCCAAGCTGCAATCCTCCGCGCAGGTCAACTCAATCGCTACACCGACGGCAAAGGTGTCCTCGCCCTTGACCGGCCCATAGTGGCACGCCTGGATACCGTCGTAGCCGGTCTCGGGCAGCTTCCACGCGGCATCGCCGAACTCAATGCCGCGAAAATGCAAATTTCGGACCGGCTGCCGCTTCGTGCCCTCGATCTTCACGAGTTGTTCAACGACCGGTGCAATGAATTCTCGCCGATTCAGGTTCTCGCCCTTGGCCGCCTGGTAGTGGAGCTGACCACGGGAACGATCCAGGTACCATTGTCCCGGCTTCTTGACGAAACTGGATGAATGCTCCAAAAACGCCGCCATCCCCGGCTTGGCCAAACAGGCGCTATGGCCTCGCCAGCCGATGGACGTGGCCGCTTCGAGCAAGTCACCCGAATTAGAAGCGACGATTTCCCTGGCGATCGACCAGTACTCGAGGACCACGACTTCGGTGTCCTTACCGCCAAGATCGGTAGCGGGCAAGGGCTGTTCGAATTGAAGCGCTTTGCCGTTGGGCGAGCAGCTCTTGATTTTCAGGAAACCGGTTGCCGGCCAGCGGCCGCGTGGCATGCGCCGGCCGTCAGCGAAGAGTTGGCGAAACCACCACCGCCCGTCTCTTACCTCGGGCAAATCCAGAGTCCACATCCCGTCGCCGGCCGACTTCCAGCCCGCGAGCGGTCGACCGCCGGAAATCACGACCTTCTCGCCGGGATAAGCTTGATAGATGACTTTGTGTTTCGCCGTGCCGCCGTCGTCGGGCCCGAAGGTCAGGGTTTCGTCGAGCCGATACACACCCTCGCGCAGGAGTACGACGACATCGGCCCGAAGGCCCGATGCGATCTTCATGCGCACGGCGTCGCGTGCCTGTTCAAGGGTCTGAAACGGATCGTCCAACGTCCCTTTGCCCGTGTCGCGACCGCCGGGAGCAACGACGCAATCGGCTCGCGGCTGCTGCTGAGCGATTGCCGTCGCAGTAGCCACAAGAGTCATCAGGAGGGCAACCCTGATGCAGTGGTGGATCCTCCTCATTTGGCATTTCTCCTGTGGTGTGTTCTGTTGGTGAAAGCGGCGGGTGTTGTATGATTTCACCAACTTCCGATCCAACAACCGTTAGCCGCATTATCAGATCGATCCTGTCCTGGTGGCCGCGCTCTTTCTGAAGGTTAATGTTGTCCGGGACGGAAGTGATGCTCCTGTCACACAGCCCCGTGTTGACGCCACCTGAACGCATATTCCGCTACGCATGCATAACGCAGTTCGGCACAGCGACGTGATTCAACGCCGCAAACCCTCCTTGTTGTCCGCGGCAGCGGGAACGGGTTACATCACAGGCAGTCAGGCTTCGACTGTGATTTGAAGATGCTCACCTGCTGCAGGGAGCGCAGGAGGTTCAGAAGAAACCGACGGGCAACAGGGTCAGGAGCCAGCCGGAAACACGCAGCCATGATTCTGCCGTCGCCGATCTTCACTTCAGCGATCACCGCTCTGGCGTAGTACTTTCTGAAATCGAACGGTGGATTATTAAAATATCCATGCGGCGGCACATAGTTGCAGATGTTTTTGGCCGCTTTGCCCAAAATCGAGATCGTGCCGTCTTGCTCAGCTTTCAAGGAGGCAAGCACTTTCGTGCTCACACAAGGAGGCATCGCGTCGGCCGAGTTCCACCACCGCATGTCGTACATAACGTCGAAACCCACGGCAAGCGGATTAGAAAGGTAATCAGGAACATCGACGTATTCCGCCCCCCAAGGCCCATTGGGTATGTCCCAGATCGAGTGCCGAAAGTGAGTGTGGATCGGCTCACAACGAAAACCGAGCATCTTTGCCGTTTTGGGCGATGGGTCGTGGAACAGCACGCAGCCACCGCGTGATGCAAACTTCTTCAGCCCCTCGACTCCACCTTTCCACGCTATCCCCTCTGGGATAATCACGATGCGTTCCGCTTCGAGCGAATCCCAACGGGCAGCGTCTACGGACCTGGCCGAGACGCCCAGTTCCGCCAATGCGGCCGACCATGCCGGATCGCGTCCCACCAAGGTCAACGGCAGTTTTTCGTCTTTGGCCACTTGGTACCATGCACGTGGGGCAATCATCACCGAGTAGCTGTTGCGGCTGATGCGGTGTGAGCCCGAGAACAGGTCAATCTCCAGTTTTCCGCGCACGGGCCGATTCCCGGAAATCGCAGGTATCGTCTCGCGAATGTCGACGCGTACGGTCTTATAGTAATCTAGCGGCGGCATGGCGGACTGGCCACCGCCGAGGCGGCGCGACCCGTCGGTCCACCTCCACGACACGCGCAAGTCGCGGATGCGGTCCTTCGTGACGTCATCGTGCACGGCCACCAGCGACATGGGAACCTTCTCGCCGGCGACGAATCGGCGAACCGGCGGATCCATGGCAATCAGAACCGGCGACAGCGCCGGGGTGGCGCGGTCGTATATCTTGGGGTAAGGCTTGATCCGCTTTGCATCGTAAACGTGCTGAAACCATTGGCAGTTGCTGAAAATGAGCCAGCCCGCGATGACCTTTTTCCGGCAACGGATGCGCTCGAAGCCGTCCTTGATGATTTGCCCCGTGACATCCTGGTAGGATAATCGCGGATCGTAGACATAGCTGCCGTTCCACGCCTGTGGCACGAACCACTTATCGACGTAGCAGTCGACCGGGTAACCGGTGTCATTGTTGGGATAACCGGTGCCGGCCTGATCGGAAATGAGCGGACGGCTCCCCATGCTATAGCGCCGTTCAATGTCCCGCTGCACGTCCAGCGCGAGGTAGGAAGGTCCATACGTCCCGTTGAAAACGTGGATGTTGTCGAAGTCGCCGTCATCGATTCCCAGGGGTTTGAGCTGTTTCCACTCCGCCGCAAGCCGTGCGTATCCGCCGGACGCGCCAATGGGGCGCGTTGGGTCCACCTTCCTTGTCAGCTTGATGACGTCGGAGACGATTTGCCATTTTTGCAGACGCCGCTTGGTATTCCTATCGAGGAATCGTCCCCCCTTGCCAGGCGGCCTGCCCATCGCGCAGGGAGGCAGATAATGAAACCACATTTCATCGTTGATTGAGCGCATTAGAATGCACGGATGGTTGCGAACCGCACGGACCAACTCGACGTGCATTTTCTTCCAGGCATCAAGAAGGGGTGGAGGTGGAATGTGAACGGTGGTCTTGGTGAAGGCCCACGTCCACGGACCGTTATCAATGATCCCGATGCCGATTTCGTCGGCCGCGTCGCACCACACGTCGTTCCCGCCGGTCTCATTGAACGCCGTGACGACCTGGTTGCCCTTTCGCAGAAGCTCAAAGTAGCGAAAGGCCAGATCGCGGCTCCAGGGAGCCAAACCGTATGGCGGCTGGGTAGCCCCACGGAGAAAATAGGGTTTCTCATTTAGCAAAAACCGCGTGCCCTCGACGCGGAAAGTCCTGAATCCGACCGAGTGCTGCCATTGATCCTTCTTGGAGCTGCCGTCCCAGAGTTCGACCGAGAGATTGTACAGGTTGGGATGGCCGGGACTCCAAAGCTTGGGCGACACCTTGGGCAGTTCGATCGTGACGGATCGCTGGGATTGGCCGGGAATCCGCAGCCGGACCGGCTGTGAGTCACGAACTAAGACTTCGCCCGTCTGTCGGTCGGTGATCGTGAAGCGAAGCAATCGTTCGGCCTCTTGATCCAGGGCGTTGTCGACGGTAACGTCGATCGATCCGCCGTCGAGCTTGGGCCGAAAAAACACGTCGTCAATCCGGCAGGCGTCCGTGCTCCATATGTCGACCGATTGCCATATTCCTCCCCCGTCGCCCGATTCACCGTTCATCACGAAGACGGACTGTGGTAGCTTATTGAGCCAAGGACTGGTAACGTCGACCGTCACGCCGCGCTCCTTCAGCCGATCGAGATCGACGCGTCCCGTAAGACTCCCCGGAGCTACGAAGACGGTCAAGAGATTGCGCCCCGGGCGCGCATCCTTCGTCGCCTCGCAGACGAAAGGGCCAAACATGCCTGTATGTGACCCGATGGGCCGGCCGTTCCACCACACCTGTGCGATGGTTGCCACCGCCCAGAAGCGAAGCGAAATCCGCTTGCCTCGCGTGCTTTCGGGCAATTCGATCCACTTCCGATACCAGCCGGCTCGCGTGCCATAGGCATCGAACTTGTAGCGGGCTACGCGATCCAGCTCTTGGCGCCAGCGCTGCTGGGAAGCTTTGGGCTGGGCCCTCCACAACCAGTACGCATTCGGACACCAAAAGTTGGGAACATCAATTGCCGGCCAGTCACGGTCCTGGAGCGATGGCTCTTGTGGTCGGACGCCGCGACTGAGCGCATGCTCCGGCTGAAACAACCATGTACCATCGAGCCGTCGGCTCCAGCGCGTGTCGGTAGCCATCGGCGCTCGACGAGGATCTGCCAAGGTGCCCGAGGGATCCGCCATCACGTCGCTTGTCCATGCGGCCGACAGAATCGTTGCCGCGCCCCATGCCAAAAGCAAAGCTCGTCGGCTAAACGTCATAGTACAGGGTTCTTTCTTCGTGGTTGCTGTCGGGGATAGAAGGGCATCAACGGACTTCCACGCCTCGTCGCCCTTGTGTTAGTGGCTTCCGGCCGCTTTTGCTGCCTCGGCCATAGCTTCCGGCCGCTTTTGCCGCCTCGATCATTGCGACGACGTTCTCGCGTGGCGTGTTTTTCTCCAGAAAGTCGGAAGTGGAGAAAATGTATTTGCCCCCGGGTTTTCCGGCAAGAACCAACTCTCGCGTTTTGATCGCCACCTCGTCGGGACTTGCCGTCTTGAGAAAATGCACTTGATCAAGATTGCCCAGCAGGCAGATTCGGTCACCCAAGGCGTTCTTGGCGTCGACAAGTCGGTTATCGCCCTGTGGTGCTTCGGCGACAGTTTCCCACACTGTTATACCAAGCTGGCGGTAGTTTGGATAGAGAGCGGTGGCACAACCACAATTATGGAAGATGGTGAATTTCCCGGCCTCGTGGATCGCGCCGATCAGCCGAGCTTCGTACGGCTGAATGAAGCTGCCGAAGAAACGCGGTCCGACAACGGCGCCGTTGGCCATGTTTCCCGGGATTCCGATGCTCTCGATCTGCGTGCCGGCCAATGCGAGATTGTATTGGCACACGGCCTCGGTAAGGCGGTCCATGAATGCTCGGTATGCGATTTCATCCTCGTAGGGCGCGGTCAACACGGCCTCGATGCTGCGAAGCGACGCCGCGACGTTAAAAACGCCACCCCAACCCCACGGCGCCAAAATCCCTCGCTCGCCCACGACGGCTCGCCATTGGATAGCCGTTCTCTCCATCTGTTCGATAGTCTCACGGTCCAAGGGCGGCAAGAATTCGAAAAAGACCTCAATATCTTCTGGTTCGGAAAGCAGGTGTTTGCCAACGGTGGCCTCGACGCCGGCAGTCGCCGCACCTACATCCGGCCTGACGTCCTCCTGCACCAGCGTTTTATGCGGAGTAAGGATCTCCAGACGCCTATGTACCAGACCATCCGTGCGTCGAACGTGCTCTTGCAGTTCCCAGTTGCGGTAACTCCGGCACAAGAAATGCGGCTGCAAGAACTTGCGGTGCTTGGCAATCAGATCAAAGTCCAGGTCCTCGGCCAGCTCGGCGGCGTCGACGACCCGATCGACGCTGGTCTTGTGCGGATAGTAGTATGCCAGGTATTCCTCTTGCACAAAGGGCGAGACAGGCACCCGGTCGGGTAGTTCACCCCGCAGTGTCCTCAGCAGTCGCTCGCGTGGAGTCATCGGCAGTTCGGAGTTAAGAGTTGTTTTATGTAAAGGCACCCTGATCTCCAGGCTTGCTGTCTGCAAACCTCATCGGGTCGAGTCGCGGCAGCAATAGATGGATCACCGCCGTGGCGATCAGGTAAGCCGAGCCAGCAAATAGAAATGGAAGTAAGTAGTCCTTCACTCCATAGGCGGCTTCCGTCCAATCAAGAACGTGGCCGATCAGCGCGGCCAGCACAAGCATGCCCACACAGGCCGCCGTGCCGCCGATGCCGACGACCGAACTGACCGCTCTGCGAGGGACCGTATCCGATACGATGGTGAAAAGGTTGGCGGCAAAACCCTGGTGTGCCGCGGCGGCCAGTCCAACGAGCAACATGGCGGTCCACATGTTGGTCACCCGCGCAACGGACACGACCGGCACAATGCACAAAGCACAGATGAGAAACGCCATTTTGCGGGCGACATTGATGCTGGTGCCCCGGCGGATCAACCACGAGGAAAGCCCGCCGCCGGCAATGGCGCCCACGTCCGCCATCAGATACACCAGCAACAGCGGCCAGAAGACCTGTTCCAGGTCGATGCCATGGTTGTTCTTGAGAAACTTTGGTAACCAGTACAGGTAGAACCACCAGACGGGGCCGGTCAAAAACATGGCCAATGTGTAGGCCCAGGTCTGCCGATATCGCAGCAGGCTCAGCCAAGAAATCGTCACGGGTGAGTCGAGCGGATCGCTGTAAATATGAGCCAGTTCCGCCGGTGAGACCCGCGGGTGTCGCTGTGGAATATCGTACATCGCCAGCCAGAGTGCCACCCACACGAACCCCAATGCGCCGGTCAAGTAGAACGCGGCGGCCCATCCCCACTGCATTTTCACCACCACAAAAGGTACTGCGTAGGCGGCGACGATGATGCCCAGGTTGCTGCCGCTGTTGAAAATCCCGGTTGACAACGCCCGCTCGCTCTTCGGATGCCACACGCTGACCGTCTTGATAGCCCCGGGGAAGTTGCCGCCCTCGGCCAATCCTAGGGCAACGCGGGCGGCGCTGAATCCGGCCACGGATAGAATCGCCGGTGTCAGGCTGCCGGCGATCGTTCCAACGAACGTGGCCTTGAGCCAGGGCAGCCCGAAGTAGACCAACGGGCCTACCAGGCCGTGCGCCATCGCCGCCAGACTCCATACACTGACAATCACGGCAAAACCTTTCCGCTCACCGATCCGGTCCATCATTCTGCCGGCCGCCACGTAGCCGATGGCGTAGGCCAACGTAAAGGCGATGACAATATAGCTGTACTGCTTTTCCGACCAGTGGAATTCCTCCGTCAGTGTTGGTCCCAGAATCCCGAAGACTTGACGGTCCACGTAGTTAATGGTGGTCACGAAGAACATCAGCGTGCAGACGACCCAGCGGTAATGAGTGCGTCTTGTCGGATGGGCAGCGTCTGCATACATGGTCACCCATCACGGCTTGTGATGGACCTTTGGGAAAGATGAAGGCGTCGGGAGTGCCCTGTAGAGAACCTCCGAGAAGGGTGGCTGGGGTAGTTCTTGGATCTGATCCAGCTTCTTCGCCACATCCTCGGCCCTCTTCTGAATCACCCTCTTGCTGTAGCCCTGATGTCTTCATACTAACCGCATGGATCAATACGATCAATCAGTGTTTTGTGTAAAATGGGGTGGCGTTTTGCGTGCTCCTCGGCATGCTGATTATTGATGTGTGGGCCGCGGCATTTCGAAATCTCGATTCACGGCGATTCAGAATACGGGAAAATACGTGGCAGCGGTGCTCCCGGCGGCCTTGGCCGGCATCGGTGTCACGCGACATTCAGCCGCGTACAATACACGACGATCCTGTTTCGCCAAAACCCGGCCCAATATAGCGAAGACTCATGCTCCGGATTGGAGGTCACGGCGTTCCCATCAACGAGTCGCCACGAGCCTTCTCGCCCGAGGCAACGTCGCCGTGCCGATTCGTACTGTGGGTCGATTCGGCCCCGTGCGACATGAGATACTTCTGCTCCTCCGCGGCACAGCCAAGACTGATGTCGGGATTGTCAAAATAGTTGTCGCTCAATAGGCAAGGCTTGCTTACTTCCAGGATCAAGGCCGGGCCCACCCCGGTGAAACCATGTGCTTTGCCTTGATCGACCGCAAGCACGTCACCTTCTTCCATCTTTCTCTCGACTCCGTCGAGCACCATGAGAACGGAGCCTTTCACGATGAAAAAGGTTTCATGCTTCTCTTTATGGTGATGCATGGGGCAAGTCTGCCCATCTTGTACGAACAGAAACTTCGCGCAGTAGCCTTCTTTGACTTCGTTGGCGATCCAGTGCTCGATCTCCCCAATCTTGTCAAACTGTCCCAAACCGAAATCGAAGACGACAGCCTGCGTTGGTGGCAAGGAAATGCCCCACTCCTGCATCTGGCGACGCTGGTCATCCAGCATCCTTTCCGCCAAGGGACCCTTTAGGGCAGCTTCAACTGCTTTGTTCAATTCATCCACAAAAAGACTCCTTGACTTGTTCTCATTGACACGCAACTGACTTGTGTTCCACCAAATTCATCGAATCGCATGACGGTGGCTTACCAGCCTGCACGATCGACTCTTGGAAGCTCTAGCAAACGTGCTAGCCACCCTTCTGGTCGCCGGGCATGATGGCCGGCGCGCCGGTAGCGGGCGTTTTTTCGAGTCGGAAATCGAGCGACGACTCGCAAACGACCACCTTC
>CAZWWC010000105.1:0-11384 GCA_964637625.1 uncultured Planctomycetaceae bacterium | reverse complement strand
CCCCGAGAAGATGGACCGAGCCATTCTCATCCTGAAGCGGACCCCCTCTTGACGCAGGGTTAGCGGCGGGTAGACTGAAACGTCTGGCTTCGGCCCACCGGGGTCCGACCGACGCGGAGAGAATCGCTTGCAGGCGGGAGTGGCGGAATTGGCAGACGCGCTAGGTTGAGGGCCTAGTGACCCCTAGGGTCGTGGAGGTTCAAGTCCTCTTTCCCGCATTTGTCGGATCGAATCTCCGCGAAAGGTTCGTGGACACCCCTGCGGGCCTTTTCTGGCTTTTTTGGGCTTCCCCCGGTCCAGACCTTTTTTCCAAGGAGTGAGAACATGCCGCTAGAAGGCACTGTGTTTGATCGAGCAAAAGCACTATTCCTGCATTATGCCGAGCCGCTGCAGCTGGAGACAAGACACCCGGGCATGCGTTTGACCGACCGTTTGACCACTCCCGACAAGTCGATCACGATTCGATTGTCGTTACAGAAGGACGACGGCACGGTCGAGGTTTACGACGCCTATCGCGTGCAGTTCAACGACGACCTTGGCCCTTACAAGGGCGGCTTGCGATTTCATCCGCAAGTCACGCTCGATGAAGTCAAGGCATTGGCCTTCTGGATGTATTTGAAGACGGCCGTGGTGAATATTCCGTTCGGGGGAGCCAAGGGTGGGATCTGCGTCGACTACAAGGCGCTCTCGGAGGCCGAGCAGGAGCGGTTGACCAAGAAGTTCGCCATCCTGTTGGCCAACGACATCGGCGAAGACACCGACATCCCGGCACCCGACGTGAACACCGGACCCCGGGAAATGGCCTGGATGAGCCACGCCTGGCGCATGGCACGGGGCAAGTATCAGCGAGCCATGATCACTGGAAAACCGTTGGACAACGGCGGAAGTTTAGGCCGCGTCGAAGCCACCGGGCGCGGCTGTGCCATCACGCTGCTGGAAGTCTCGCGAAACAAGGGAATCGATCCGGCCGGCGCCACCTACGCCGTGCAAGGCTTCGGCAACGCCGGCCGGTACGCCGCGGTGGAGCTCAGTCGACACGGCAGCCGCCTGACGGCCGTCTGCGACAGCCGTGCGGCGGTCGGCAATCCGGACGGGATGGACGTCAAGGAGTTGATCCGACACAAGGAACAAACAGGTTGTGTGGCCGACTTCCCCGGCTCCAAGCCGATCGATCCGAGGGAAGTGTTGACCGGCAAATTCGATTATCTGATTCCCGCCGCCTTGGAAGACGCGATCACCGCGGAAATCGCACCGAAGATCCAGGCGAAAATCATCGCCGAGGCGGCCAACGGCCCGACCACGCAGGACGCCATGGACATCCTTTTCAAGCGTGGCGTCACCGTGGTGCCCGACGTCCTGGCCAACTCCGGCGGCGTGACGGTGAGCTACTTCGAATGGGTCCAAAACCGGCAGGAATACTACTGGACCCACGAGGAGGTGATCGAGCGGATGACCAAACGGCTCATCAGCGCCTACAAGGATATCCACGAACGATCGGAGGCGGAGGGCGTCTCGTTGCGCCAGGCGGCCTACGAAAACGCGATCGAGCGGGTCGTCCGCGTCTCCCTGGAACGCGGCGTGCAATAATCGCAGGGCGGGGTGGTCTTCGTCCCACCCTCAATAACCCCCCAAGTTTGGCCGGCTGACACCGCAGCAGGTCATCCTGAGCGTAGCGAAGGATCTCGATTGCCCAAGGAGATTCTTCGTTGCGCTCAGAATGACCATGGCGGGTCCCGATGGAATTCGAAACTGCTGACCCTGCATTTCTCTTGACCCGCAGGGCCTTCTTTCCGACAATCAATCCGGTTGGGCAGTTGCCACCGCTGCAATGACATAGTCGTCTTTTTACGAACGGCAACGGGCCGCAAGCGGCCCCGCTAAACTACGCGCGCAACGCACGTCAAACCCATCTACCCTATCCGTGAACTATCTCGCCCACGCACTGCCGTTTCTCGATCGACCGTACATGGCGGTCGCCACCGGTGTGCCCGACATGCTCATGGTCGTCGACCGGCGCGTGCGCGTTCGCTCGAAGCACGTGCTCCCGTTCGTCGATCATTCGGATCCGGTGCAGTCGGCCGTGGCGCGGGGTGTGCTGCAACATTTTCGCGACGATGCGACGTTTCATGAAACGCGAGCCTTCGTGGAGCTGAACGTGGCGATTTCCGAGACGGTCCGCGACGCGCTGGCCGGCGAGTCGAGCATGCGTCCTCGGTTGCTGGGTCACTTGCTGGTCGAGGTTCTCTTGGATGCCGCGATAGCCGGCGAACAACCGGAGAAGCTTGAAGCTTATTATCGGGCACTGGAGTCGGTCGACGCCGATCGCTTCCAGGAGGCGTTGAACCGGATGGCCCCCCGGCCCGCCCTTCGCCTGGCCGACATGATCCGGGCCATCCGAGGCGAACGGTTTCTCTGGGACTACCTGGAAGATGCCACCTTAATGGTCCGCTTGAACCAGATTCTCCGCCGTGTGCGGCTTGCGCCGTTGCCGGCCGCCTTTCGGGTGTGTCTTGCGCCCTTGCGACGGCTGGTGGCCGCCCGAAAGGACGACTTGCTGGAGGCAGTCCCAGTGTGACCCACCCGACGGCAGACGGCCTGATCGGGCCGTGGTGTGTGACCAAATCCGTCTTGCCTTGGACCATGTGAACCGCCTATAGTCCGGATATGTCAGACACGCCCGAAGAGGTTCCCAGCGAGCCACAAGAGCAGGAGCTTTCGCTCCGCTCTCTGAGCGAAGCCTTTGCCGAGGCGCTGGCCCCTGCCGGTGGTGATGGGCCGTCGCCGGAAGGGAAACCGCCACTCGACGAGCAGCAGTCCGAGCACGAGCCGGCCGCTGAAGTGCCCGAGGAGCAACCGCCCGAGTCGGACGAACGATCCGACCAGGATGATTCCTGCCCGATCAGTCCACGGACGATCCTCGAAGCGATGTTGTTCGTGGGCGATCCGGAGAACCGGCCGCTTGAGCGCGAGCAGGCGGCCTCGTTGATGCGTGACGTTGAGCCGGAAGACATCCCGGTGTTGGTCGACGAGCTCAACCAGTCGTACCGGCAGAGCGGTTGTCCCTATCGCGTCACGAGCGATGGATCGGGCTTTCGCCTGACGTTGGGCGAGCAATACGATCGGGTGCGAGAGAAGTTCTACGGTCGGATTCGCCGGGCCCGACTTTCTCGGGCGGCCATCGACGTGCTGGCGATCGTGGCCTACCGGCAGCCGTTGGGGGCGGACGAGGTTAGTCGGCTTCGCGACAAGCCGAGCCATCACATTCTGTCGCAACTGGTTCGCCGCCGCCTATTGTGTGTCGAGCGACCGGCGCAAAAGCCGCGCAAGACGCTCTACCGCACGACGGACCGCTTTCTTGGCCTCTTCGAACTGGCCAGCCTCGCCGATCTACCGGAGAGTGAAGCACTGGATCGCAGTTGACGGCCCGGGCAAATCGTCTCTCACCGAAGCCGGGTTTTTACCTTCCCGCGGGGGGTTTTGGCAAAAAATGCTCATCGCAAGTTGTTTTTGTTAAGCCACTTAGACAGTTAACCCCGAAACAGCGCAGACGGCCGCTCCGCGCGTTGCTAGAATTAGATCTTTCTGTCACCGCTGGCAGTTACGGAAACGAGAACGCTCTAGATTAGTGAGCAGACGGGATACCCCCGCCTGAATATCTATCGCAGAATTCTTCTGTCGTCTCACTCTGCTTCTTCAGTCCTCTTTCGGACGATACCTCCATGGCGGTTGGTTCCTCCGCGCAAATCGACCTACTTCGTTTGGCCGCACCGGTGGTTGCGCCGTCGTTGCTGGCGTGTGATTTTGCGAACCTCCAGCGGGAAGTGCGTCGCGCGGAGCAGGCGGGCGCGAAAGTCCTCCACCTGGATATCATGGACGGCCGTTTCGTGCCGAACTTGAGTTTCGGACTGCCGGTGGTCGAAGCGATCCGGCGGGTCAGTACGGTGCCGCTGGACGTCCACCTGATGATTTCCGAGCCCGGGCGGTATCTCCGACGTTTTCGAGACGCGGGAGCCGATTTCTTGACGATCCATATCGAGGAAGAGCCGCAGCCGGAAGGGCTGCTCGAAGAAATCCGGTCGCTGGGCGCGGCGGTCGGTCTTTCGCTCAACCCACCGACTCCCGTGGCAAGCGTTGAGCCCTTTCTCGATCTATGCGATCTGGTTTTGGTCATGAGCGTCATGCCCGGCTTCGGCGGTCAGGAGTTCGACCCGGTCGCGCTGGAGAAACTCGAGCGACTCCGGGCAGTGGGACCTTCGTCGCTTCTGCTGTCGGTCGATGGAGGCATCGGCGACGAAACGATCGGTCGATGTGCCCGCGCCGGCGCGCACATGCTTGTTGCGGGAACGGCTTTTTTTGGCTTCGAGGATTATCAACAACGTCTTGCCGAACTAACCAACTTGGCGGACGCATCCCAAGACGCGTGAGAAGGAAGATGACTCAGATCATTCTTATTCGGCCCGGTTCAACCGACTACGATCAGGAGCAACGCATTCAAGGCGACCTGGACGTTCCCTTGAACCGACAGGGTAACAGGGAGGTGGCCAAACTCATCAGGGAATTGGGTGGCTTGCCGATTGTAGCGGTCTATGCACCGCCCTGTGAGCCGGCCTATCAGACGGCCCAGTCGCTGGCCGGTGCGTTGGACGTCAAGTGTCGAAAACTGGATCGCATGAAGAATCTGAATCACGGCCTCTGGCAGGGGATGCGTATCAACGAGGTTCGCCGCAAGTATCCTCGTGCCTATCGCCAGTGGCAAGAGCAGCCGCAAAGCGTGCAGCCGCCCGAAGGGGAAACGCTCGAACAGGCTGCCCGGCGGATCGAAACGGCCGTGGCCAAACTGCTGAAGAAGCATAAAGAAGGAATGATCGCGCTGGTCTTGCCCGAGCCCATGGCAAGCCTTGTGCGGAGTCACCTCGATCATGGCGAGTTGGGCGACCTCTGGAAAGCGACGCTAGGACACGGGCACTGGGAACTCTGCGACGTTCGGCCACCGGTGGTCGCCTGAGGCCGTAGGGTGGCATGCTCACGCAAGCTCTCGCCGTGCCACTCGACATCAAACGCTCAATCATTTGACAGGAAGTCACGATGTCCTCATCACAGCCTGATCCGGCCAATTGGCGCAATCTTATCGGGCGCCCCAAGCGAGGCGTGCCGGAAGGACTCTGGCGCCGTTGCCCGGGCTGCCAAGAGACGGTCTTTCGAAAGGAAGCCGAGCGCCGGCTGGGCGTATGCCCGGAGTGCGACTACCACTGGTATCTCTCGGCGCGCGATCGCATCGCCCAGGTGCTCGACGAAGGGACCTTCGAGGAGTGGTACGCCGACATGGAGCCGGCCGACCCGCTGGAGTTCGTCGCTAAGCGTCCCTATCGGGAGAAGCTCAAGGAAGAGCAGAAGCGGACCGGCCTGAAGGATGCCGCGGTGGTCGGAACCGGCATGATTCGCGCGCGGCGCGTGGCGTTTGGCGTGACCGATTCGTCGTTCATCATGGGCAGCATGGGCTCGGTGGTCGGCGAGAAACTGACGCGCACGATCGAACGGGCCACGGAGCAGAGTCTGCCGCTGATCATTGTTTCCGGCTCGGGTGGCGGGGCGCGGATGCACGAGGGCGCGCTGTCGCTGATGCAGATGGCCAAGGTGTCCGCCGCCTTGGCCCGATTCGACGAGGCCGGCGGCCTGTTCATCTCCGTGTTGACCAACCCGACCATGGGCGGCGTGGCGGCGAGCTTCGCCTCGTTGGGCGACGTGATCTTCGCCGAGCCCAAGGCGTTGATCGGTTTTGCCGGCCCGCGAACCATCAAGGCGACCATCCGCATCGAATTGCCCAAGGGATTCCAAACCAGCGAATTCCTGCTGGAGCACGGCTTCATCGACCGAATCGTGCAGCGGCGCAACCTGAAGAGCGAACTGGCCCGGACCATCGATTACTGCGAAAAGCAATAGCCGGCCGGGGACCCGTCTGGACGTTGCAGGAACGTTGCAGGGACGTTGCAGAATTCTCGCGTCCAAGTTAAGGTAGTTCTTGGAGACTATCTCAACCCCCAGTGCATGGTTGTCATCCTGAGCGAAGCGAAGGATCTCTTCGGCACTGAAAGACTTGAGATCCTTCGCTTCGCAGATCCTTCGCTTCGCAGATCCTTCGCTTCGCAGATCCTTCGCTTCGCTCAGGATGACAGAGAAAGGCCAAAAGGAGTTTTGAGATGGTCTCTTGGTGGGCAATGCCCACCCTACCACGTCTTCTCATGAGTGCGCCTTGCGAGGCATGATCATGGCCCTCAGGAATCGAATTTCCGACCTGTTCTCCGGCGGCAGGCTGAACGTGCGAAAGCGTTTCGAGTTGCTGCGCAAAGCCATCTCGGGCACGATGTCGAAGTTCTACATGGCCCGCGACCGGAAAAGCGATCAGATTGTCGGCCTGAAAGTCCTCGATCGCGAAAAGACGGCCGCCTTTATGGCGCGATTCCGCGGCCTCGACAAGCCGACCGAGGGCGCCATCGCCATTGAGATGGACCATCCGTGGATCGTCAAAACGCTCGAACACGGTTTGACCACCGAGGGCGAGCAATACTTGGTGATGGAATTCGTCGAAGGCGCCGGGATCAATTCGCTGTTGGTCGCCCGCGACGAGATCCTCGATCGGCGGCGCGTTCGATTCATCCGGGAACTGGCCGAGGCCGTGGCCCACGTGCATGAAAAAGGGTTCCTCCATCGCGACGTTTGTCCCCGCAACCTGCTTCTGACCGGGGACGGCGAAAACGTGAAGCTGATCGACTTCGGGCTGAGTGTGCCGGCGACCAAGCCGTTCATGATGCCGGGCAACCGGACCGGCACACCGAACTACATGGCGCCCGAGCTGGTCCGACGCCGTTCGACCGACCTTCGGATCGAGGTGTTCTCGTTCGGGGTCACTGCTTACGAGATCTGCACGTTCGAGCTACCTTGGATTCGGGGTACCGACGGTATGGCGGCCATGACCCACGACCGGCCGCCGATCGACATCCGCAAGTATGATCCCGACATCGACCCGGTGCTTGCAGACGCGATCCACGCTTGCATCGAGCCGGAGCGCCGCAACCGCTGTGGCTCGATGCAGCATTTTCTGCAGATGATCCGCTCGGTCGAGGATTCCGAGCAGCCGTAGACCGGTCCGGGTGTCTACGGCACGGCGACGGCATCGGTTCGGTGTTCTCGACGTAGCCTGGCGGTCTTGCGCGACGCGAGGACGCCAACGGTCCTACCAGACTGCTTGCTGGCGCTGGGCGGCTCCCAATGTGGTTTAGCGCTTGCACCTCGGAACGGGGGGCATCCAGGGCTTGACTGTCGGAAATAGACATGAAATCGGTACTCATACATATTAGGAGGGTGTTGCAGACAATCCCGGGTGCCCGTATTATTACATGTACGGGCATGTCCTGGTCGCTTGAGACCGGGATTCGGTGGAAGGGGTCGGAGAGGAGACAGCAGCGGGATGAGAAAGCCTGCCGTTGGTGGTGTGGCAGAGGTCGCGCAACCGTGGGGTCGTTGCTGGCGATCGCCATGGCGCGCGATCATCTTGTGCATTCTTGGAGCGCTCGCCGGACTTCCAGCGTCGGCTCGTGCGTCTACGATACGGCACGACCGTAGCGATTCACTCTATCTCAATCTGGCCGCGCAGTATCCGGCCTCGGGCCTGGTCCGAAAATCGGGCACACTGGGCAGCGGCACCCTTATTGCGCCCGATTGGGTGCTGACGGCGAAGCACGTTTCAGCCCCGCTTGGCGAGTGGCAGACGTTTACCATCAACGGCCACACCTACTCGGCCGACACGAGCAGCTACCACCGCCATCCCGACGTGGGCGACGTGTACATGGACTACGCCCTGTTTCAGTTGACTCAGTCCGTCCCCGGGATTGAGCCTGCGTGGCTCTATCACCCGAGCTTCGGAAGCCTACTGGGCCGGGAGGGAACACTTGTCGGCTATGGTCGCACGGGCACGGGACTGACCGGTGACATTGAACCGTCCGGAACCAAACGCGCCTGTCAGAACATGATCGACGTATACGTGAGGGAGCCATACACCTTTCGCTCCGACTTCGACAACCCCCTCAATCCCGGCGATAGTTCGATGGGCTCGTCCGTTCCGCTCGATCTCGAAGGAAGCGTCGCTCCCGGCGACAGCGGCGGCGGCGTTTATGTCGACATCAACGGCAGAAGTTTCGTGGCCGGCGTGACGGCTTCCTATTGGTGGCGTGACGGCACCGGGGATGCCGACTACGGCGACGGAGGAGGCTTCATGAATGTCGGCTCCATCTTCGACTGGGCCGTCGGCTATGTGCCCAACATGTACCAGCCCCCGATCTTGAACCCGGATTCCTATGGCGCCAACGAAGACGAATTGTTGCGAGTCTATTCCTACGAAGGTGTGCTGGCCAACGACTACGATCCCAACCCGGGCGACGAGTTCGACGCCAGTTTAGTGTCCGGCCCGTCACACGGATCGCTCGCGCTCTACCCCAACGGCTGGTTCGAGTACACACCCGATCCCGACTACAACGGCATCGATAGTTTCACCTACGACTCAACCGACGGCATCTACCCTTCGCACTCGACGACGGTCACGCTGAACATCGCCCCGGTGAACGATCCCCCAGTCGCCTTGGAGGATTTCTACAGCATCGACGTCGACGAGGACGACGTGTTGAACGTTTATGCCTACAACGGCGTTCTGAGCAACGACACGGATGTCGACGGAGACGAACTCGATGCGGTGCTCGCGTCCGACGTCTTGCACGGCACGCTCTGGCTCTATTCCAATGGCTCGTTCACGTATACACCCGAGGCGGGTTTCTCCGGCCAGGAGACCTTTCAATACGAGGCGTTTGACGGCGAGGCGTATGCCGATCCGATGATGGTGACGATCGACGTCCTTGCGCCGCTGCAGATCCCCGGCGACGCCAACGGCGACGGCAAGGTCAACGCGGACGATGCTTCGATCGTGGCCGACCACTGGGGCGAATCCGACGCGACCTGGGCGATGGGTGATTTCGACGGCGACCAGGTCGTGGGGCCCAACGATGCCATCATCATGGCGTCCAATTGGGGCTACGACGCAGGCGAGGCCGGCGGGGGCGGCGCGGCCGTCCCCGAACCCTCCTCGCTCGGTCTGCTGTTCTCGATGGTCGTCGGTGGTTTATACTTCTTCCCGGGGCGATCACGCTAAGGTCGGTTATGAGAGTTTTTTAGGGTTCCAAAAGGTTTGCGGAACCGTCTACCGGCAACCATCCGAAAGGGGGTCCAGCACGGGTGATTCCGGACATTTTTTGTATCTTTTGTGGACATTTTTGAGGAGTTTCATTAGACTTTAGACATGTTCTGTGGTGGAACGTTTTGTCGTGGCATGTGGGCACGGTGGTTGCCACGTTGATGTTGCTTTACCACGGAGTCATGAAAAGTACCGGAAGGACTCGCCCATGAGCAGGTTGAATTGCACTGGCGTCGTGTTTTCAATGGCATGCGTTGCTCTTTTTCTGTTGGTGGCTGTCCCGCCGACTCGGGCCGGCTGGGAAGGTCCCATGGACACAGGCTCCGAGGGGGCGGATTGGGAAATGGAATACGTGGACCCGGCCCACCCGCCGGCTGGCTGGAACACCGCGGTCCTTGTTCCCTACAACGATGTCGACCTCAGATATTCTGCTCCCGACTTCGAATATCACTGGTGGCTGGGCTGCTCGCCGACGGCCGCCGGGATGTTGTTCGCCTATTGGGACACTCGCCTGGACCTGGACAAGTCCACCCTGTACACGTTCGGCGACGGTAACTCGGCCTACTGGGATGACAGCCACATGAACGAGAATTACCAATCGAATTACGGCCGCAACGGGGTGTATCCAACGGCCGCGACGCATAGCATCGTGGCCTCCTGGGAACACAAACAAGCCGGTGTGGCAAAGGGCATAAGCCACGGTTCCTGGGACCGAAACGGCAACGACGTGGTTGACCAGAGCGATCGCGACGACTGGAATTGCCTGGCCGATTTCATGAAGACCGAAGGCGGCGGCACGTATCGCGGCAACATGGCCCAGGGATTCATCGACTACGCCGCTTGGAACGACCCGGAGACGCCCCTCAACGAGTCGTACAGCGCCCGGTCCTGGACGGATTGGTCCGAGAACTGGAACGAATACAAGGCTGAGATTGACGCCCACTATCCGTTGCACACGGGCATTTCCGGACATTCCATCCTTGGAGTCGGTTACTGGACCGACCCGGAGGGAGAATACGGCGAACCGGGCGAGCATTACGTGGTGAACATGACCACCTGGGGTGGCAGCAATAACAAGTACGGTTTGGTCAAGTTCGACGCGGTCTACGCTTACACCTACTTGCACGTCGAGGAGGCCGCCGTCCCACCCAACCACGAGCCGGTCGCGCTGGATGACCCCATGACGCAATACGCGGCGGATTACAGCAGCGACGAAGACTATCCAATCCATATCCATGCCTACAACGGTGTTCTGGCCAATGATTCAGATCCTGATGACGACGAGCTTGGCGCGGAATGCGTTTCCGACCCGTCACACGGCACGGTCTCGCTAAACGACAACGGCTCGTTCACGTACACGCCGGACGACAACTATTTCGGCACCGACAGCTTCACGTACGTGGCCAACGACGGCATCCTCAATTCCGATGTGGCAACCGTTACCCTGGAAATCGCCTCGGTCAACGACATCCCGATCGCCGAGGAGGATTTTTACAGCATCGACCTTGACGAGGACGACGTGTTGAACATCTATGCCCACGCAGGCGTTCTGAGCAACGACACGGACGTCGAAAGCGAGCTTGACGCGATCCTCAGGTCCGACGTTTTGTACGGCGATCTTTCGCTCTATACCAATGGCTCATTCACCTATAGGCCCGACGCGGGTTTCTCCGGCCTGGACACCTTTGGATACGAGGCGTTTGACGGTGAGGCGTATTCCGATCTGACCACGGTGATGATCGAGGTCCTTGAGTCTTCGGTGATTCTGATTCCCGGCGATGCCGACGGCGATGGCAAGGTCAATGAGGTCGATGCTTCGATCCTGGCCGACAACTGGGGCCAGACCGGCGCGACCTGGACGATGGGCGATTTCGACGGCAACGGCGTGATTGGCCCCGGCGACGCCGCGATCCTGGCGGCCAATTGGGGCTATGATGCCGGCGAGGCCGGCTCGGCCGCCGTCCCGGAGCCCTCGGCCCTCGGCCTTCTGCTCACACTGGCGATCGCCACCGTCGGCTTTCTCCGCCGCCGGCCACGCCTCGCCGGACGACGCTGACATCCAGAGGGCTCCTCGCCCGCAGCACCTATCTGTGTGCGTGACAATTTCCACTGGCGCGATCTGCGGGGTTTGGGTAAAATGCTTGCG
>CAZWWC010000104.1:0-11419 GCA_964637625.1 uncultured Planctomycetaceae bacterium | reverse complement strand
CTTTTTTCAACTCGTCGGCCAACTCGCGAAGATAAGCTTGTGAGCCATAAGCCACGTCGCTGAAGACGGCCAGCAGTATCAAGGGCGAAAGATGGAAGGTGGCCAGCCCGGCCATCTCGATGAAGTTGCCGACGGCCTTGCGCGCGACGTAGTTTTCGACCGGCGGCGGCGCGTCGGGGTCGTCGCTTCGGGCCACGCCGCCGACGTCCTCGGCCATGAAGTCGAGCATCTGGCGGACCATGACCGAATAGGTCTTCGAGTTCTGAAACGCCCGGGGTACCAAGAGCGAGGCCGATTCCCGCAACGTACCCCCGACCAGCCCCGAGGCGGCACGAAGCGCCCGCTCGGGCAGCGACGCCGAATAGACCAAAAAGTCACGCACCGCCGTGTATCCGGGATCGTCCGAGCGCCGGTCGTCGTCATGTTGATCGCTCATCGGATTATTCCGAATCAATCCAAATCGATGACGGGCAATTTGATCGGGGCAGCAGCCGACTCCGTTTTTTCCTCCGGCTCGGTCGAGTCGGCCGGCTTCTTTTGCTCGGGATCGGTGTCTGGAGAGTCGCCCTGGTGGGGCTTGTCCAAGCCGGGTATCGCGGGCACGACGGTCACCTCATTCGGTTCCTTGGGCTCGGCCGGCTCGGTCGGCTCGGTCGGCTCGACCGGCTTGGTCGGCTCGACCGGCTTGGTCGGCTCAGTGGGCACGGTCGCATCCATCGATTCGGTTGGCTCGGTTGGCTCCGCCGGCTTCGAAGGCGAAGGTCCGGCCGGCCAATGATCGTAGGTATGCGGACAGCCCGGCAAGTAGACTTCGAGCCAGTCGCACTGCGTACCCCAGAAGTAGTTCAACACCCAGTAGCCGACCGCCAGACCGACGATGCCGCCGAGCACCACCTTGAGGAGTTCGCCGAGGCCGCTTCGCGCTGGGGCGTTGCCGCGGAGCCGTGCGGCCACCGCGGCGGCCGTGTTGAGTTGTTCTTTTTGATCCTCGGGAAGGAAATCGTAGGCGTCGGCATAGACCGGCGGCAGGCCGCCCGGTGCGGCGCCGGAGACGGCCGGCGATCGCAGCGCGTAGGTGTCCCCTTCGTCAGGGGGCCTGTCCGTCCCGGCGCCCGACGTTTCGGTCTGAATATCGGGGGCGGCGACCAAGTCCTCCTCCGCATCGTCCTGCGCGGCGGGGGTTTCGTCGGCGCTGGGGGCCGCGACCGATTCGACCGGGGCCAGCTCGTCGGACGTTAGCGCGGGCAACTCCTTGGTCGTCGGATCGCTCGGCGGCGGGGCGTCCGCACCCGGCGACGGGTCGCCGGCCGGCTCCGACGCCGCGTCTCGAAGTTCCGTGGTCGGGATGAGCTGGGGAAGCGGCTGCACGGTCGTGTTGCGCAGGAGGAATTCCGCCAGGCAATGTGGACAGCGAACCAATTGACCTGAGGACCAATCGGACAAGCCGGCGGCGAATCTTCCGCACGCGGGACACTTGGCAAGCTCGAACATGATGGGATCGGGAAACAGGGGCAGTGGAGTCCGTGGGCGTTGCCTCCGACAGAGACATTTTACCACCGCGCGAGGCTCGCGTGCCAGTAGACCGTGCGGTTTCGGCCGAGCGAGCCGGAGTTTTGTTCTCGTGCCGCCTGCTCACACGCCGCGGCTCGGTTTTTTGTAGGGATTACGTATCCTGTCGGAATCACGGAGCCGCGCTGCGTGAGGGAGTGGTTGGGCTCCAAGAGGGAGAAAGCATGCTCACAGCTTTCGAGAGGCCCTCCGGGAGTTCGAAACGCTGGAATACGAGGTTTTCGGGAGGGCGAGGCTCCCGCCGAGCCGAAGATCAATCCAAGAAGCCCGGCTCAGCAGGAGCTTCACCCTCCCAATTCCCGCACCTGCCTCACGCCTTTCGGGAGCACGCCACGCGAGGAATCTGAGCAGCCATAGAGGGGTTGCTCAGCGCGCACCAAGGTTTTGCTCGATTTGGCGAGCCTTGTTGCTGAACCCGAAGCACTCGAGGTCGTCGTCGGTCGGGCGGACGGTGCCGCTGTACCGAAACGTCTCGTCATGGGGGAAAGTGTCACCCCGAATGTCGGGCTGGTTGCATCCCCCCGTGGCCAGGCCGGTCCACAGGAGAATCGAGCCGGCCCCGAGGCAAATGATGGGCGAGCGTTTCCGGTTCGTTTTTCGAGAGCGGCCGAACATAGCACTACCGCGGAGGACAGAAATGTCGGGGCGGGAGTTTTGCAGGATTCCACGGCCGTGTCCAGGCCAGTTTTCGCCGGGGACGGGCCATTTGCGGCCTTTCCATGCTGCTTCCTACGCCATCCGCATGGTCAGGCCGCCGTCGATCGGCACCGTCTCGCCGGTGACGTAGTCGTTGGCGGCCAACTCGACGATCAACGCGGCGACTTGCTCCGGCGTGCCCTCGCGGTGCAGGGGAATGCGGCTGTCGCAATTGAACTTGCGCTGCTTGGGCGTCATCCCTGCATGGAAGCGCGTGGTGATGATGCCCGGCGCGACGGCGTTCACCCGGATGTTGTCCTCGGCCAGTTCGCGTGCCAGCGCTCGGGCGAACTGGGGCAGGGTGCCTTTGACCACCTGGTAGGCGATCCACATCGGCAACGCCCGGATGCCGGCCACCGACGAGATGAGGACGATCGTACCCTCGCCCTGTTTCTTCATCTCGGGCACGGCCGCGCGGCTCAGATAGAAAACGGCGTGGACGTGGACGTCGAAGGCCTCGTGCCAGGCCTCGGGCGTGACCTCCAGCAGATTGCCCGGCACCGCGCCGCCGGCCGAGTGGACCAGAACGTCGAGACGGCCGAGCCTTTCAATCGTTTCGGCCACACACCGGGTGGCCTGCCGTGGGTGGCCGACGTCGGCCACCACGAGCGTGCATCGTCGGCCGAGGGCTTCGACGGCCGCCTTGGTCTGCCGGGCTTCGTCGTCGTTGTGCCGGCCGTTGATGGCCACGTCGGCTCCGCGCCGGGCCAGCGCGATCGCCACCGCGGCGCCGATGCCCTTGGTGCCGCCGGTAACCAGGGTAACCTTGTCTTCGAGTTCCATGAGAACAGACCCCCATTGAGGTGGTTTGTGTTTTGCTGCCGGAACGTTTACACTTAGGAAAAAAGGGGATAAGTCCAATTTGCCGGAACGGCCCGGTGCTACGCACAAATTCAGCAGTTCCAAATTCCATCGCGACCTGGGATTGTCATTCTGAGCGTAGCGAAGAATCTCCTTGGACAATCGAGATCCTTCGCTACGCTCAGGATGACCTGCTAAGGTGTCAGCCAGCCAAACTTGGAACTACTGAAATTGGACTTATCCCCTTTGTCCCGGCGTATCACGACCATCGTAGCCGGGTTTGCAGGCCGCGTAAAGGAGTCTGACACCCGATGAGCGACGTTGCGTTTGACATCGTGCTCTACCAGCCGGAGATTGCCTACAACACGGGCAGTGTGGGGCGGACGTGCGTGGGGCTCGGCGCCAAGTTGTGGCTGGTCCGCCCATTGGGCTTTCAGCTCGACGATCGACGGCTGCGCCGCGCCGGGCTCGACTACTGGCCGTCGCTCGATTGGGAAGCGGTCGACGACTGGGACGGCTTGGCCGGGCGATTGGCCGGCCGACGATTCTGGTTTTTCACGAAGACGGCCGCCCGGGCGTACACCGACGCGCGTTTCGCGCCGGGCGACGTGCTCGTCTTCGGCAGTGAATCGCACGGGCTGCCACGCTCGCTGTTGGCCGGCCACGGCGAGCGGTGCCTGCGGATCCCGATCCGGCCCGAGGCACGCAGCTTGAACGTCTCGGTCAGCGTGGCGGTGGCGGGTTTCGAGGCGCGCCGGCAGATCGGCGAGAGAATAACGGTCTGAGAGGGTCCCTTTTCTGGGAGGAAGATCCATGACAGCGAAGAAACGAGCATCATGTCAACAAGCAGCGCGATTCTGTCTGCTTGCAGCGATCGCGGCGTTGGGTACCGGTTCGGCCGCCGCTGGCGAGTTTATTCGTCCCCAGAAACCGGGCGACCCGTTGGTCTACGGGATCAAAGACGGCATCGTCGTGACCGTGCATCCTTATGCTCTGGATCAACGGCGCAATGGCGGACCGCGGGGATTGCTGCGGGTCGGGTACCGGGAGAAGGGCAAGACCTACTTGATCAACTATATCGCGGTCGAGCCGGTCGTGGGAAAGCAGCGCGGTTACTCCGAGCTGCAACTTTCCGAGGACGGCCGGCGGGGAAAACGATTCACGTTGAGCGACGGCGTCGAGGTGCCGCCGGAAGAAGCCCCGGCTCGCCCTCCCGGAAAGATCGAGGACTCGCCCAACGGCCGTGTGCTGTCTTTCGCCGTCCACGTCGAGCGGTTCAACAATGGCGCCAGGCCGATCATCGAAGTGGCGCTTTTCGAGAGGCAGCCCCGGCGGCTTCGTTTCCGGACGTTTGCCGCCGCGGACAGCAAGCCGATGGACCAGTGCGTGCTTTCGGCGACGATGGGCAATCAGTCGCGGTGCCGCTACTTGTGGCTGGGATCGAAGGCCGTCTTCGCACATGCGCTCTACTCGGAGTATACCGGCGTCGGTTTTGTGGAACACGCGCCGTACGGTCTCGATCAACTGCACCGTACGGAGTCGGGGGACGTGGTTGCCGCGATCTCGCCCGACGAATTCGAGCCCCGCGAAGTCTTCCCTCTCCCTCCGAGCATTTGGGGCCGCCGGCTGGGTCGCGCCTGGCATCATCCCGGCCGGTGGATGGCCCAGTTCTGGCTGAAGCCCAAGGGCTCGTATGACGACTCGCTGCGTTGTCGTGTCAACGGTCGCCGGGTCTACTGGATGAGCAGGTGGCCCATCCCGGGCGGGATTGCCTTTGAGAGTTTCGAGTTTCGCGAACGGTTCAAGCCGGGCCGGGAGTGTTGGTTCGGCTTCGCGACCGGGAGCCCCCGCCGGCAGTTCGGCTTCCGCTACGATGTGACGCCGTCGGCCGAGTCGCGAGAGATCCCCGATAAAGAGACGAAACAGATCGAGGCCGCAACCAAGAGCCATCGTCGGTTGGCCAACGGCGATTTCGCCGAGGGTCTTACGGGCTGGCGGTTGGAGGGCGGCGCCAAGGACTTTTGGCTCTACGAGACGCCCAAGGAGACCGCTCTGACCACCTATGGAGCACAGAAAGACGTTGATCAAGGGCGAATCTATCAGTGTTTCAAAGTGCCCGGGAGTGCGTCGGCGCTGCGGTTCTACCTCTGCGGCGGATGCGATCCGCGCCGGCTCTACGTGGCTCTTTGGGACGGCGATCGTCTCTGGCGGCGCATGACGGCCCGCAACGACAACGCCCCGTTTGAAGTCCGCTGGAACGTCGAGCCACTGCGTGGCCGGACGGTGACGCTGGAAATCGTCGACCGGAAGGATGGGCCGTGGGGGTTCATCGGCGCGTATGGTTTCGCCGTGTTGCCCGAGGATGAGTCGCGGTAGACGCGCCCTATGGTTTCCGGCAATCCACTGGGCCACCGCTTCGCTATGGCCCAGGCACCCGGCGATGCTCTGGGGCATCGCTTCGCTTTGCCCCAGCCACCCTTGGGAATGGTCCACTCACAGACGCTACTCCGTCGCGTCGGCGGCCGCTTCGGCTTTTTTCATGACCTCTTCGATCGACACCACCGCGCCGCCTCGGCGCTTACTCTCATCGGCGGCTTCCATGAAGGCGAACAGTTCGAGGGTTTCTTCTGCGCTGACCGGGGGTTCGCCCGTCTTGAAAAACTTGGCGATTTCGACAACCAACGGCCCGTAGCCCTCGAATCGATCGCTGAACCGGACGCCCTTGGTGCCGAAGACCAACGCGCCGTAGTTCCTTCCGTTGCGCAGGCCGCGAAACGTGCCCACGCGGCCGTCCTTCCAGACGCCCACCACGACGTCTTCCTCGGGCGTGTGTGTCCGGGTCACGGTTCGGCAGCCCCGGCCCATGATCGTGTAGAGAATCTCGACGCCGTGCACGCCGTACCAAAACAGATCGGGGTGGTGCGGTTCGAGATGGCACGGGCTGAAGGCGGTGCAACCCAGCACCTTGCCGCCGGGCGGATTCTTGCGCAGCCGTTGGAACGTTTTGGCGAATCGCAGCGCCGAGGCGGAGAAGCAGGGCACTTCGTGCTTCTTGGCCAGGCGGAAGATCTTGATCGCGTCGACGAGACTGCCGGCCACCGGTTTGTCGATGAAGACCGGCTTGCCGGCTTTGAAGACGGGAATAACCTGTTTGAGATGCGGCCGGCCGTCGACGCTCTCCAGCAGGACGACGTCGACCTTTTCGAGAAGCTCGTCGATCGAGTCGCAGATTTCGACGCCCTGTTTGCGGAGTTGCTTGGTGAGGCCGGCAACGCGATTGCGGCTTGACGGGATGTCGTGGCTTCCGCCCGGATAGGCGGCCACCACCTTGACGTCGGCCAGAGGGCCCTTGGCCTTCGGGTTGTTGAGGATCTTCGTGAACGCGGGCGCATGCGACGTATCGAGTCCGATGATTCCAGCCCGAAGCGGCTCGTCCGCACAGGCAACGCCGGCAACGCACGCGAACAGGACGGTGAATAGTAGTACACAAGCAGGCGAGCGCAAAGGCATGGTCAGTTCTCCTACATTGTCGAAGGGGATCAAACGAGGAAGGTTTTGGTGGGGTACGGGCGGAAGGCACTGGCCGGCAAGCGGCCAGTGGCACGCTGGCGCATGAACTAGATCATATCGTATTGGAGACCGTCGAGCAAGCCGCGACCACTGAGAAACAAAAAAGACCGAGCCGCGACCGTTAGGGAGCGGTCTGTCAACCTCGCCCATCATACCGCTCCCTCACGGTCGCGGCTCGGTAAGCGTCGGGCTCGGTAAGCGTCGGGCTGGGTAGGAGTCGGATGACACTCACCGCATCTCGGCGACGATCAGCGTCTTGTCGTCGGTGGCCGGGCCGTCTTGATGGTCGGCGACCCGGGCGAGCACGTGGTCGGCCATCTGAAACAGATCGAGCGAGGCGGCGCCGACGGCGATTTCGGCCAGGCCTCGTGTGCCGAGGCGCCGGCCCTGGGCGTCGGCCGTTTCGGGCAGGCCGTCGGTATAGAAGAGCAACCGATCGCCCGATGAGAGCGATCGCGTGTGCTCCGGCACGTCGCAAAGGATGTCGCGGCTGATGCCGATCATCGGATTCTGGCTTTCGAGCGTTTCGACCGACGCGCCGCCGCGGCGCACCAACAGGGGACTGGGATGCCCCGCCCCGCTCCACGTGATCGTGCGGTACTCCAGGTCGATCCGCGCCGCGAAGAACGTCATATAGAGATTCGTTGCGGCGAAATGGTCGCAGATGACCGAGTTGAGCGAACGGACCACGTCGCGAGGTTCCCGGCCGTAGAGGATACTGTAGCGGACCTCGCTGCTGGCGGAGGCGGCCAACAACGCCGGTCCGACGCCGTGTCCGGTCACGTCGGAGATGGTGAAATAGACGCGCTGGCGATCGGAGAATCGCACCTGGCAATAGTCGCCGCCGACCTCTTCAATGGGCACGTAGCGGACGTCGACCCAAATCCGCGGATCGCGAAACGGATGGGGCATCAGGCTGCGGTGGACCTGGGCGGCCAACTGCAACTTCCAATGCAGACGCTCGCGCGTCGTGGCCAGCGTCTGTTCCAGCTCGGCCACCCGGCGGCGCAACACGTCCACTTCTTCGTCAACGGCGGTCGGCTTCGCCATGGTTGTCTGGGGACCTCCTGTCCAGTTTCAGTAGTTCCAAATTCTATTGAGACCTGGCATTGTCATTCTGAGCGTAGCGAAGAATCTCCTTGGCCATCGAGATCCTTCGCTACGCTCAGGATGACCTGCTGAGGTATCAGCCAGCCAAACTTGGAACTACTGAGTTTATCAAAGTATGCCCACTGACATAGTATTCTTAGGGCGCAATGCCCTCTCGGAGTATCCCCTGAGGGTTGGGGCGCGGCGGCCGGACGCGCAAAGGCCCTCAAGCCGTGGGAATCTTCAAGCACAATGCGACGGCCGTAGAGGGAATCCCGGCGTGCACTGCCGGTGGACTCTTCGCCGAGTCGGTAGCGGACGGGTGGCATGCTCACGTCCCGGCGCGCCGGGATGAGCATGTCTTCTGCGTTTCTGAGAGCGTGTCCTAGAGGTGCCGCGCGAGCGGCAAGAGGTAGAGAACCTTCCCGCAATTTGGCCTCTTGTGCCTTCGCCAAGGCTTCGGCACACCGACGATTTTCCGAAAGGACCGACAGCGCAGACGATTGTCTTTGGCGGAAAATCATCGGTGCCACACCGCGCAGCGGTGCCCCAGAGGGCCAAAAACTGGGGCTTCGCTTCGCTCCAGCCCCAGCCACACCGTCGAAGCGCGTGAGCTTGTCCGGGCGTTGGGGTGCCACACGGCTCACCGAGCGTAGACCTTCGAATAGAGCGGCAGGTGCCGATAGTAGACCTCGAGCATGTAGATCGACAGGCAGGTCACGTAGAGCCGTCCTCCGTTGACGTCGTAGGAGTTCCTGTCCGACGGCTCCCAGCTACCGGCTTCTTTCCCCTGCTTGACTTGATGGGCCGGAACCTGCTGGCGCATCACTTGGTTCCACCGCTGCCAGTATTTGCCTTCCATGTGATGCATGACCTGGGCGGCATAGTACCAGTAGTAGACGTTGCGGTTGCGTCGGTAGTCGATCAGGTTGTCGGGGGTGGTGAGCCACTCGACGCCGCGGATGAGTCGCTTGTCGTCCCGGGCCCAGCCGAGATACTGGCGGCACAAGAGCCCTTCGGCCGTCATGGCCGGCGTGCCCTCTTGGCCCCGTTGGTAGGGATAATGACTGCCGTCGTCCAGCGCGACGCGGTCGAGATACCGTGAAACACGGCGAAAATGGTCGGAGGGGACCTCCAGGCCCGCCATCCGCGCGCTCTGCAAGGCCATGACGACCCAGCCGGTCACGGACACGTCGCTGTTTACGCGAGGGTCGTACTTCCAGCCGCCTTGATCACTCTGGCAGTCGAGCAGGTACTGGACCGCCCGACGGGCCGGCCCGCGCAATGACTCGTCGCGGGTCATGGCCAGCAGCTCACAGACGACGATCGTGGCCTGGGCCTGGGTGTAGAATCGATGATTGAATCCGCCGTCGTGGAAGAAGTTGCCGTTGGCATCCTGCTCGTTCAAGAGCCAGTTCACTCCGCGGCGGACGTTCTCGGTGTAGTCGTCTTTTCCCTGGTGCGTGTGCCCGTTGCCCAAGAAGGCCAACAGTGCCATGGCGGTGGCCGCCGAATCGTTTTCGATACTTGCCCCATCGCGATAGGGACCCTTCAGGCTCCACGCGCCGGTGCTGTTGATCTGGTTTCGGGCCAACCACTGCAGTCCCAACTGAACGGCCGCCTCGGTCGTGGCCGTTCCGCCGTAGCGACCGCGAAGCGACCGCTTCATGCCCTCGCTACGACCGAGCAAGGCCATGCCGATCTGGGGGGCGTCGATCGAGCCGGCGAGCGTGTGGCCCTCTGGAAAGACCTCCAGCGGCGCCGGGGCGGCGAACGGGTCGTCCACCTCGACGAGATCCTCCGGAGTGACCACCGGACTCGGATCTTCCTGGCGGTCGTCGCCGGGCAAGGGGGACTCGAAATCCAACTGATTGCCCAATTGCTCGGCATAGGTCTGCGCTTCGAGGCGAATCCGCGCGTCGGGCCGCGAGGGGAGCAACAGCACGCCGAGCAGGATGATCAGGCTCATGTGAAATACCGCGCTCAAGAGCCAGGGGGGAGCCGTCTTGATGGCCTGCTCGGCCAGATCCTCGTGTGGCCGACCGGTGCTCGGCTCGTGCAGCCGACGGGCAGCCGCGGCCCCTGGGGCGGTCAATGGCTCTGGCGGCCCCTGGTGGCTCATCGGAGGATCTCCTCGGCCCCGAGTTGGCTTCGCCCACGCATCAAGTCGGGCGGGTCGACCAATCGGCAGTGACTCTGTTCCTGTGATACACTCTACGCCAATGGGCGAGTGAGACGGTGGGCTCGGCGGCCGTCGCTTGGGCTTGCACACCCCCTTATATGGGGGAATCTTCCCCGGGCAACGACTACTGGGACCACCTTCTCCTAGTCTACTCGCAATTGAGGTCGCCGCCAATCAAACGATTCCACTTTGCATGCTAACCCGTGGCGCAAAAAACTGTTGTCTCCCTCGACGATAGCCGAAGAACTGGTAGAATACGTCTTATTGCACACCACGGAGCCGATATTTTTTGTCGGCACCTGCCTTTCTTGATGCTAGGGCAGATTATTTGACGCGGGGTGGAGCAGTCCGGTAGCTCGCGAGGCTCATAACCTCGAGGTCGCAGGTTCGAATCCTGTCCCCGCCACTTCATTTGATCGCTAGTTGGAGAAGTAGGGTGGGCCCTGCCCACCGGAATCGTTGACGCTGGCGCAGCGTGGTTTCCGGTGGGCGATGCCCACCCTATGACTTGCGCAATTCAAGAGTCGTCGTGGCCACATCGGCAAACCATGAATCAGTGATGCCATGACGGTTCGTGACATTCTGAAGATACTGCAAGCGGACGGGTGGTATCTGGTGGTGACACGGGGCAGCCATCGGCAGTTCAAACATCCTGCCAAACCGGGCCGGGTGACCGTCGCCGGCAAGCCAAGCGACGATTTGCCGCCTGGGACGCTTAACAGCATACTGAAACAGGCTGGCCTGAAGAGGGAAATCCCATGAAACGATATGCGATCGTCATTGAGAAGGGAGTGGGGAACTACGCCGCCTACGTGCCCGACCTGCCCGGTTGCGTTGCCACGGGTGCCACCGTCGAGGAAACGGAGAGCCTTCTTCGCGAGGCTATTGCGCTGCACATCCAGGGCTTGCAGGAAGATGGGCTCACCATCCCGGAGCCATCGAGTGTCGTGGAATACTTGGACCTGGAGGCGAGTACTTGACGGAAAGCGCGGGAGCCGGGGCCATTGGACTTGGGCCGCGGCCGGGGTAGACTACCCGCATGGACAAAACGCAGCAGTCCGCTCCTCCAGACATGCAGCGCGTACTGGACGTCGTCCGTCGGTGTTGGGGCTTCGACGGATTGCGGCCGCTACAGGGCGAGGCGATCGCCGCGGCACTTTCGGGCCGCGATTCGCTGGTGGTGCTGCCGACCGGCGGAGGCAAGTCGCTCTGCTACCAGGTGCCGCCGCTGGTCTCGGGCGGGACCGACGTGGTCGTCTCGCCGCTCATCTCCCTGATGAAGGATCAGGTCGACGGCCTGGCGAGCGTCGGTTATCCGGCCGCCGCGCTGCACGGCAACCTGAGTGAAGGGCACCGGCACGACATCGAGCGAGAGTTGGCCCAGGGCCAGCATCGGCTGTTGTTCGTCGCGCCCGAGCGGCTCTTCCAACCGGGCTTTCTCGACAGGCTCGGGCAGTTCGGCGTCCGCCGTTTCGTGATCGACGAGGCCCATTGCATCAGCCATTGGGGACA
>CAZWWC010000103.1:0-11420 GCA_964637625.1 uncultured Planctomycetaceae bacterium | reverse complement strand
GGGGGGAGATCCTTCGCTTCGCTCAGGATGACCGTTTTGAAATGCCCTCTAGCCAAATGACCCATGTATGGGGAAAGGAAAAATGGAAAAAAGGGGAAAAGGGGAAATGAGTAGTTCCGAGTTTGGCTGGCTGATACCGCAGCGGGTCATCCTGAGCGCAGCGAAGGATCTCGATTGTCCAAGGGGATTCTTCGCTACGCTCAGAATGACAATGCTAGGTCTCAATAGAACTTGGAACTGCTAGCTTTCCCCTTTTCCCCTTTCCCTTTTTTCCTTCTTACACAAAGCAGCTTTGCCAAACGGCTGAAGTGTTACAGCGTTCTCAATTCAAGACGTAATTACCCACGAAAGGAACCCCAGCCGTGGCCATCAAGATGGAAGTGATTCAGTTCTTCGATGAGTCGGGCCATTCGATCGTCCAGCGGATTCCGCCCACCGACTCGGCCGACATCAAGATCGGGGCTCAACTGATCGTCCAGGAGAACCAAGAGGCGATTTTCTTTCGCGACGGCAAGGCGATGGACACGTTCGCCCCGGGGCGCCACACGCTGACCACGGCCAACGTGCCAGTCATTACACGGATTCTGACCATCCCCTGGCAAAAGTCGCCCTTCCAATGCCTGGTCTACTTCGTCGGCAAGCAGACGTTCCTCGATCAGAAATGGGGTACCCGTCAGCCGATCACGTTTCGCGACGCCGATTTCGGCATGGTCCGGCTGCGAAGCTTCGGCAAGTACTCGCTCCGCGTGGTCGACAGCCCGTTGCTGGTTAATACCCTGGTCGGCACGCAAGGCAAGTACACGACCGAAGAGGTCACGTCGTTCCTCAAAGACCTGATCGTCGCGCGCCTGACCGATTTGTTGGGCACGCTTGGGATGAGCATCCTCGATTTGCCGGCCAAGTACGATGAAATCGCCGCCGCCACTCGGGTCAAGGTCGCCGAGGATTTCGGCAAGTACGGCCTGGAGCTGGTCGACTTCTTCATCAATTCGATGACCCCGCCCGAGGAAGTCCAAAAGGCGATCGACGCCCGCAGCGCCATGGGCGCGGTCGGCGATCTGAACGCCTTCATGAAGTTCCAGGCGGCCAACAGCATGGCCAAGCTGGCCGAGCAGGGTGGCGGCGCCGGCGGGGGAACCGGTGGAGCCATGGGCATGGGCCTGGGCGCCGGCTTTGGGATGATGATGCCCGGCATGCTCCAGCAAGCCATGCGACAAAGCGGCATGCCCACGCCGGGGACTCCCTCGGCGCCTGGAGCGGCTGCCGCAACCGGCGCGGCTGCCATGGGCGCGACGGCCGGGCCCGACTTCGACGCGCTCACCGCGGCGGTGACCGATCCCAAGGCGGTCGTTCGCGCCGTGGTCGAGGCGGCCGGCTACACGCTCGACGAGTCGGGCGACACCTGGAAGGTGACCGTCCCGATCGGCAGCCTGCGAAAGCAGGTCGTCACCATCGAATTCGGCCAGACGGATGCCTCCGGCCACTCGATCGTCAAGTACTGGTCGATCTGTGGGCCGGCGCTGGCGGGCAACGCCGTGGCCTTGTTGCGCTACAACAACGAGATGTTGCATGGGGCCTTTGCCATCCGGAAGGCGGGCGGCGGCGAGATGGTCGTCATCCAGGCCAATCAAATGGCCGAGACGCTCGACGCGATGGACACAAGCCGCCTGCTCTCGGCCGTCGCCTGGCAGGCCGACAAGGTCGAACAGAAACTCGTCGGCGGAGATGAGAACTGAGCTTGATCGGAGAAGGCCGGTGAGCCTTATTCCGGGAGGGCGAACCTCCTGGTGAGCCGAGCGTTTGCGGCACTCTGCAGGTCGCCGCCAGTCTTTCTGTGCGGCGGGACGTGTTTCAGGGTATACTGGAAGAAGCGGACGACGGCGCATGAGGAGTGGCGGTTCTTTGACGCTTAGCCGGCCTGTTGCTCCTCGTTATCCCCTTCGGTTTGTCCGCGCTGGCGATCGTAGGTCAGGCTGTGCCTGACAGCCCTTGAGCGTTGTTTCTGTCCACTGTCAGGCACAGCCTGACCTACAAAATCAAGGAACCGACGGCGTGATCGTGCGAAAAGAGAAGGGCCTATTATTGAGCCTCATCGTCTGGCTCGCCGCACTCGGCACGGCTTCGGCGCTGGACCACGTCGTGTTCGAACGTGATGGACAGCGCAAGAAGGTCGAAGGCCGAATCGTCGTCGAAGACCCCGACGGCGGCGTGATGCTGCTGGGTCGCGACGGCACCCTGTGGACCGTCCCGGCCGAGGAGAAGGAGGTGCAGACGAGTGATAAGGAACCGTTCGTGCCGCTCTCTGGCAAGGAGTTGGCCGAGCGGTTGCTCCGCGAGCTGCCGCCTGGCTTCGACGTCCACCAAACGGCACACTACGTGGTGCTCTACAACTCTTCTGGCGCCTATGCGCGGTGGTGCGGTGCGCTGTTCGAGCGGCTCTATAAGGGTTTCTCGAACTACTGGAAGCGCCGAGGATTCAAACTGTCCGAGCCCGAGTTTCCGCTCGTGGCGATTGTCTTCGGCAATCGCCCTTCGTACCTGAGATTCGCGCGAACCGAGCTCGGCGACGCCGCCGGCTCGACCCTCGGCTATTACCACCAGGAGTCGAACCGAATGACGATGTGTGATCTGACGGGCATCTCGTCGCTGGCCCGGGGGCAGCGTGGCCGCTCGGCGGCACGGATCAACGCGATTCTCTCGCGTCCGGAAGCGCTGAGAACGGTGGCCACGATCGTGCACGAGGCAACCCATCAGATCGCCTACAACCGCGGCGTGCACGTCCGGTTGAGCGATTGTCCGTTGTGGCTCAGCGAGGGGCTGGCCATCTATTTCGAAACACCCGATCTCCGCAGCGACAAAGGATGGCGCAGCATCGGCAAGCTGAACCACATGCGCCTGGCCCGGCTGGCCCAGTACTTGCCGCGCCGGCGGAGCAACTCGCTCTCGACGCTCATCAGCAAGGATGATCGCTTCCGCGATCCGGCAACCGCGCTGGACGCCTATGCGGAAGCCTGGGCGCTCAGCTACTTTCTGATCCGCGACCGGCGCGACGACTACCTGAAGTACTTGAAACAAATCAGCCGGAAGAAGCCCTTCATGCCGGATTCGCCCCAGACGCGGCTCGACGAGTTTCAGGCGGTCTTCGGCGACTTGGAAAAGCTCGATCGAGAGTTTCTACGCTACCTACAGCGGTTGCGGTAAGGGCCGCTCTGGTTACGCCGACACTCGGCAGAGGGGCGTCGATATGCCTCCAACTACTCGGCCTGTTGTTTTTTGGCCTCTGGCAAGTTATCATGAGGTTCTTGCCTGAGATGGCTCGGCGCCCACCGCCGCCTACCTGTGGGCCGGCCCTGGCCATCACGCTTGCAGCATCCAGAACTTCTTGAAGGAGACCCTCTCATGTCCCATCGTTCTGAAAAGACGGCTAGCGGCGCCACGCGGCGCGATTTTCTCAAAACGTCCGGCGCGGTGGCCGGCGCGGCGCTGGCCGGCAATCTGGCCATCGCCCGAAGCGCCCATGCCCAGGGCAGCGACATCCTCAAGATCGGGCTGATCGGCTGTGGAGGGCGCGGTACCGGCGCGGCACTCAACGCGATGAATGCCGATCGCAACTCGAAGCTGACCGCGATGGGTGACCTGTTCATCGAGAGAGTCAAGGGAAGGCGAAAGCTCCTGAAGAAGCGCAATCCCAAGCAGACGACCGTCGACGACAACCATTGCTTTGCCGGCTACGACGCTTATCAGAAAGTGATCGACAGTGGCGTTGACGTGATCGTTCTCGGCGAGACACCCCATTTTCGTCCCCGGCACCTGGCCGCCGCGGTCGCCGCCGGCAAGCACGTCTTCTGCGAAAAACCGGTCGCGGTCGACGCGCCCGGAGTCCGCAGCATATTGGTCTCAACCGAAGAAGCCGAGAAGAAAGGGCTCTCGATCGTCTCGGGGCTCTGCTGGCGCTATCATCCGGCCATTCAGGCGACCATGAAGAAAGTAGCCGACGGTGCGGTCGGCGAGATTCGAAGCATCCAGGAAACCTATCTGTTCGGCCTGGTCAGCAGACACATCCCACGCACGCCCGAAATGACCGAGATGGAGTATCAGGCGCGCAACTGGTGGTGGTTTACCTGGCTCTCCGGCGACCACAACTGCGAACAACACGTCCATAGCCTGGACAAGGCCCTTTGGGCCATGGGCGGGGTGCCGCCGCTGGCCGCTTGGGGAACCGGCGGCCGAGGGCTTCGCAAAGTCGGTGACATCTACGACCATTTCGCGATCACCTACGAGTATCCCAATGAAGTAAGAGTCCACGCCTATTGCCGCCAACAGAAAGGTTGCGACGTAAACGTCAAGGACCTTTTCGTCGGCACCAAGGGTAGCTGCGAGATGGATCCGGGCAAATATCACCACATCTTTGACCTCCAAGGCAAGAGAACGTGGCGCTATCGAGGACGCAGAGCCAACATGTACCAGTTGGAACACGACGCCCTGTTCGCCGCGATCCGCAAGGGCGAGCCGATCAACAACGGCCGCTACATGGCCTACAGCACGATGATGGCCATTCTCGGCCGCATGTGCGCCTACACGGGCACGAAGATCACCTGGGAACAGGCGATCAACTCGCAGCAAGACCTCTCGCCCAAGGAGTACCGCCTCGACGCCGAGCCCCCCACGCTCCCCGACGCCGAGGGCCACTACCCGGTCGCCATCCCCGGCGTGACGAAGTTCGTCTAGGAAACGCGTTTTCAAATGGGTGCCACTGGCTCCGCCAGTGCTGCATTAGAGCACATTTCGGATAAGTGTAGCGCTTTAGGTGCCATGCCCACGCGTGTCGTGGGCATGCATTCCCTGGATTTGCGCCGCATGGCCACGCAAGCGTGGCCATGGCACCCGCTACAGTCATCCTTGAAGCGCCATAGCCCGAAGGGCTTTCGCGATAGAGCCCAGGGTTGCCGCCCTGGTTGTTACACACAAGTCGGTGGCTATTGGTTTTTTACCGCGAAGCGGTTGTATAACACAGCCCAGGGTTGCGACGCAGTCGCTACCCTGGGAAAGCCGTTTGGGTGGATAGGTAAACCGCGAAGCGGTTTCGTAAAGATATTCGCATGGATTTTCCTTACCGAGCATTCCCCAGGAGCATGATGTGCCGTAAAAAATCCCCACGGAACCCTTTCAGAGTTCACTGAACTACTTGCTTTACCACCCAGGGTAGCCGCTGCGCGGCAACCCTGGGCTAGGTTACGTAACCGCTTCGCGGTTGGGATGCAAAAGATGTGTGTAACAACGAGGGTTGCCGCCCCCGGCGGCTACCCTGGGTAACCGATCACATCTTACGTGCTTACCCCAACGGGGTTACGTGGACTACGAAATCCCGTTGGGATTTTTCGTATATTTTTCCATGATCCCAGGGTAGCGGCTGCGCCGCAACCCTGGGCTGAATTATGAAAGCCCCTTCAGGGCAATGATAGCCCACATCGTGCGACTTTGACATCTTATCAACAGCCCTTCGCACAGGCTCAACAAGTACGATTGCGAGCAATCGAGGCCACCCTGCGTCGGTCGTGAACACCGACGTGCGCAGGTGACTTTCGATTCGAGGCAGTGGAGGGGAGCGACCGTTGCGATGTGAGTGAAACATCTGAGCGAACAGGTAGCCGTGCCTAAGAGCGGCGGTTGTTGGAATGCGCCGACAAGAGGGAGCTGATCGGAGAGCGCAGGTAGTAACGATTGAGCTAACCGGGCGGCGGCGGGCGACCTTCAGATCCATATTCCCCGTCAACCGCCGCTCCGGTTGAGCGATTTGTTAGACAGCCCTTTGGGCGGTCATGTAATGGGTCGAGCGCGCGACCATTTATCTTCGAAGGAGTCACGTACAGAGCTTACCATGTCGCTCGCGATGGAACTGGGTATTCGGACCACAAAGGAATCCTTGTTGCCAACGTCCTTGAGTCCGTGACCAAGAAGAATTATCTCGGCATCTGAGAGAATGTACCGGTCGTGCAAATCCGCCCCGGCATTCTCGCGGAATTCGGTGGTTGCGTGCTGTCGCTTCCATTCCTTAATTGCACGCGGAAGGATGGCTGTTTCCTGTCGATCTGCGTTCTTCGTAAGGAACTTGATTGAAGAGCAGTGCTTCAAGAGATCAAGTCGAAACAAGCTTCCGGTTCCGTAATATGGGTCACAGATTCGAATGTCACCGGTGACTTCTTGGAATAATGCTGAGAGTTCGAGGTGCGCAGTACGCGGTTGCCCAGATTCGACGAAGAATACAAACGGAGCATCGGGATTCGGTTCGGACGACAGGGGTGGGAGCAGACCGTAACCTTTGCAGACTTCGCAGAAGCCCTGAAGGCTGCGTGCCAGGCCAGTTCCGAGGCAGAGACTACAGGGCTCGGTCAACGATGGATCGTCTGGAAGAACGCCTCGACCGCTACAAAGTTCGCAGGGGCCTTGCAACGATCGGGACATTCCCGTTCCCAGACAGGGTGGACATTGCATGGGAATTCACTCCTGCTGTCTAACAATAATTCTACGGCTCCGCGCCGTATAGTGCTTGACAGGCGGGAAATACATAGTATACAGGCGTATATCACCCTACCCCCGCCACCAACCTCCTCGCGAAAGTCCAGTCATGACAACATATTATCGCCGATCAATCGGTATTGCAAGCAGCTGCAAAGACGGCGCCGCACCGTGAGAGCGCCCAAGTTTCGGCCGATACACGCGGGTGGCCCGGATAGCTCCTGCTATCCGGGGGCCGTCAGGCCCAAGAGGTCTGTCATGTGGTGACCCCTGTAGCCCAGCCGCCCCCGGCTGGGTCAAATGTGATGTGCCTTGTAGTGGCTTGGCCCTTCATCCTTCTGACTTCGTACTTCTGACTTCTGGCGTCCCCCGCCCCTCGCCTCCCGTCCCTCTCCCCCTTCATCCTTCTGACTTCGTACTTCTAACTTCAAAAGGGCCTGGCCAAAACTTTGCGCAGACATTCGCCCGCCCGCGTGTTACATTCAACAAGATTCACATCCAAGCGGGCAGCCGTCAAACGGCCCCGGGTAGAAAAGAGGCCTGTGCCGAGCGGTCGCACAGCAAGCGATCCTCAAGCGAGCACATAGTCGCATCGCTCACGGCCCGCTAGAAGCCATCTCAGAAATGATCGGCTGTGTCGGGTAACCGGGAATGAGCGCAGCGAAGGCCCGGTTATTCGCCCTCTGGGCCACCGCTTCGCTATGGCCCAGGCACCCGGATGGCATTTTTGAGATGGCTTCTAATCCCTAACCCCCAATCCCTAACTCCCAATCCCTAGCAGTCCCATGCGCCCACATGGCCCCCCGGTACTCGACGAAAAAAAGCGAAACCAGATCATCGCTCTTCTTACCCACGGATGCAGTCGCCGCGTGGCGGCCCGATACGTCGGGTGCGCGCCGAGCACCATCACCCGCACCGCAATGCGCGACCCTGAATTCAACCAGCAGGTCGCCCAGGCCGAGGCCAATTGCCAAATGCGGGCGCTGCGAACCATTTGGGCTGCGGCCAAAACCGGCCGATACTGGCGCGCCGCCGCGTGGTTGCTCGAACGGGTCAACTCGGAAGATTTTGCCGACCCGACTCCCAGGTTCGTCACCGAAAAGAACGTCAAGCAAGCGATGAACTATCTCATCGAGATGGTCCTCAAGGACCAGTCCAAGGAGACGTACCTCAAGGTCGTCCGCCAAATGGACGCCCTGCTGGGCATCGCCCCGGTTGCCTCCCCCTACAGCCAGTTCGAGCCCCTGACCCACGAAGCTCCAATCGTCAACCCCGATCCCGAATCCCAAAACGCTAAGCTGGATTTCTCACCAGATAATTCACCACAGAGACCCAGAGACACGGAGAAAAGGTTTGGATGAAGACCATGGGACTCGTGTCGTGGAATCGGGGTGTTTGGAGAATATCATCTACAGTGCTTTCTATCTAATCGTCTCTGTGTCTCCGTGTCTCTGTGGTGAGAAATCCGGGCCAATCCCCAATCCCTAACCCGAGGTGCTTTTGCAACACCCATCGATAAACTGTCACTTTAACTTACGAAAATCACCGCGGCTGCAAGCCCATGAAAACCAACCCACTACGACAACCTACAAGGCCACAACTCAAACGCAACACGAGCAGGTGCGTTGCAAAAGTCCCGGCTCCATCGAGTGGTGTTGCAGGTAGGGTGCCATGCCCACGCCCAGCGTCGGGTGGCATGGCCTCGCTTGCGTGGCCATGTTCTATGATTAAGAAACATGCTCACGCAAGCGAGAGCATGCCACCCTGTCACACCCTGCAACGCGACGCCAAACGGCTACCCCGCCAGCAGCGCCTGTTCGACCCTTTGAATCGCTTCGTCGACGCCCAGCGTGCGGTCGGCCAGTTCGAGCTGCTCACGGTTGGCCAGCCATGCGTCGACCCGCTTCTGCGCCGAAACCACCGTGCTGTGACTGCGGCGGCCGAAGAAATGGCCGATCTCGGACAAGGCCGCCCGGGTGTGCTTCCGCGCAAGCCACATGGCCAGCATCCGGGGATGGCTGATCCGTTTGGCTCGCCGGCCGGCCTGCAGGCTCTCCGGCTGGATGCCCAGCACGTCGCAAACGGCCTTTTGGATGTCGGGCAGGCGGACGACCCGGTAGCTGTGGCGGATCATTTCGTCCAGGGACTGCTCGGCCATCGCCAGATTGATCGGCCGGTGAAATGCCTCGCTCGTGGCCCGAAGCCGGCAGAGCGCCCCGGAAAGCTCGCGGGCATGACTGGTCAGCCGGGCGGCGATGAACTCTTGGACTTCCCGCGGCACGCTTAACCCGAACCGCCGGGCCATCTGCTCGACGATGTCCAGCCGCGTTGCGTAGTCGGGCCTTCGGATCGGGCACTCATTGCCGGCCGAGAGCCGGGCGATCAACTCGGCCCCGAGATCGGCCAGCTCGGCCAACGGGCGATCGGCGGCAAAGACCAATTGGTGATCGCGCCGCTGGAGCGTATCGACCGTGTAGAGCAATTCGACCAGCGTGGAGCGCTTGCCGCGGAAGAACTGCAAATCGTCGACCAACAGCAGCTTCACCCCGCGGTACTTCTGCCGAAAACTCGGCAGACCGCTGCCGCGGAGCGCTTCGAGAAAATACGTCGTGAACTGCTCAGCGGTTAGATAAACGGCCGATTGGCCCAATCGGCTGCCTCGGGCCGCCGCCAGAATGGCCTGGAGCAGGTGCGTCTTGCCCACGCTCGTCGGCCCGTGAATCAGCAGCGGCGAGAAAACCCCCGGTTCGTCGAGGATCATTTCGGACGCTGCCCGGGCCGTCTTGTTGCAGGGTCCCGTGACGAATGTCTCGAAACGGAGCACGTGGCCGCGCTTGTGCCCGGGTTGGGCGGCTTGGCCACGGCCGGACGAAGTGATATCAGGCGACGTGGACGTGGACTTCTCCGGGGAAACCACCCGAAGCGACTCCGCCGCCGAAGATGGAGATGAATGAGACGAAGGGGATTCCGCCGAGTCGGTGTTGCGATTGGCTCGCGGCTCATCAATCAGAAACTCGATTTGCGGACACCGTTCCATCACGGACCGGCAGGCGGCCTCAATCTCGGATCGAAAGTTCGAAGAGATCCAGTCGCGCAAGAATCGGCTCGGCGCGCCGACCACCAGCTTGCCCTCGTCCAGCGCAAAGTGCGTGTTTGGGCCGAACCAGAGTCCGAACCGTTGGGTTCCGACCTTGTCGATCAAGGCACGACGCAATGCCGACACGATGTCCGTATCGTCCGTGGTCACTTCCTGAGTGTTCCCGGCGCGCAACGGCCGCGCATACTCACACCATCGTGGTGTCGAAGATTCCCCCGGAGCTAGCTGGGGGAGATATGCGCGGCAGAATCGCTATGTTGCGACGGCGATCGCCGTCTACGTTCGTCGAATCCGTATCACCCGAGAAGATGATTGTAGCCGTGCTAGCATCGCTGTCAAACCTCCCCGCGGCGGTTTCTCAAAAGATTTTTGAAACGCCGGAACCGAAGCGCGAAAAAAGCCCGGAAAACCACGTGCTACCGACGCTCGGGACCGACTGACTTTTTCTGAGATTCGTCGTCGCCTCGTGGAAAAACTGTTCAACAGACCCGCACGATCTCAGATTACTTACCGGAAATGCCTGGCTTTCTCAGCCTCAGTAGTTCCAAGTTTGGCTGGCTGATACCGCAGCAGGTCATCCTGAGCGTAGCGAAGGATCTCGATGGTTCAAGGAGATTCTTCGCTGCGCAGATCCTTCGCTTCGCTCAGGATGACAATGCCGGGTCTCAGTAGAACTTGGAACTACTGAGGCTGAAATAACTTAACGTAGACCACGCGACGATCCCACGCGTGGAAGCCAATCGAGGTATAGACCGCGATGGCCGGATCGTTCGCGGCATCCACGGCCACCACCAGTCGGGGTTGCCCGGCGCAGGCTGTAAGCCACTGGGCATATCGGGCAATTTGCTTCCCCCAACCGCGACCACGCGCCGCGACGGCCAACCCCATGTAGACCAACTCGCAACTCTCATGGTCGGGGTGGTCGGCCACGACCAAACAGCCGACATCTTCGCCCTGGTGACGAACAATCAACCAATGCCGCGGATCGAACACGCCCGCGTGCCGATAGCCGGCCAGCACGTCTTCCACTTCTCGCACCCCGCCGAGTTGGGGGCAGTCCTGGGTCTGCTCGTAGGTGGCCTCGACGATCTTCACCAGCCGGCCATGGCTCGTTTGGCAATAAGGTTCGAAGTCCAATGGGCCCTCGGGCCTCGCCGGCGGGAAGTCCTGCTCGGCGGCCACAAGGTAGAGCACACGGGACATCGGCTGGTAGCCGTGTGCCCGCAGCAGACGATTCTCCACTTCGCTGACGGTCTCCAGCACCGCCTGGGCCATCGACAGCCCGGCAGCCGCCATGCGAGCGTCGGCGGCTTCCAGGAGGCGATCGGCAGTCGCCTCGGGCTCGTCTTCGATGAGCTTCGGCGGCCAGACGAGGCCTATCCTGCCCGGCTGAGCGATCGACACGACGGCGCCGACCAGTCGGGCTCCGCGCCGGGCCTCCAAAATACCCTCGTGGGGGATTTCATCGACCAGCAGCGATTGTACCTCCAAATGACGATCCGCCTCGTGCAGATCGCCGAAGACCAATGCGAGCGATTCCAGGGCGGTCTGCGGCCGGGCCGGGCCGATGCGTAGTTCAGCGTCTGGGGGCATGGGGAGTTAGGTTCCCACTGCGAACGTGACCGTTTAGCGGGGCCGCTTGCGGGGGCGTTGCGTCAGATAACAACAGGGGTAGCCCCGGTTCTCGAACCGGGGTGTCGAAGGCACAAAAGGCATTCGATCGACCCACGCCTGGTGTCCCATCATGACATTACGGCCGGCCTGCCGCAAGATCGGCAGGCGGTCCGTGCACCTCCGCGTCCCCCGT
>CAZWWC010000102.1:1676-11696 GCA_964637625.1 uncultured Planctomycetaceae bacterium | reverse complement strand
CCGGCTGAGTTCTTCCTTGTCCATCGATCCATCCTTCTGATCAGACAGTCGGGTCGGGTGCCATGGCCACGGCCGGGTGGCATGCTCTCGCTTGCGTGAGCATGCTTCTTGGACATGCAAACAAGACATGGCCACGCAAGCGAGGCCATGCCACCCTGATACAAACGTCCTCCACTCACTCTCGTAGTTGGCCCGACCCGTAGCACACGTACTTGTAGCTGGTCAACTCATGGATGCCGCAAGGTCCCCGGGCATGAAGCTTGTCGGTGCTGATGCCGATTTCGGCACCCAGCCCAAACTCACCGCCATCGTTGAAACGCGTGCTCGCATTGATCATCACGGCCGAGCTGTCGATCCGGGCGGCAAACGCCCGGGCCGCGTCCAAGTCGCGCGTGACGATCGCCTCGGTGTGCTTCGAACCGTAGCGGTTGATGTGCTCGATGGCCTCGCGGAGCGAGTCGACCACTTTGACGGAGATCGTCGGGCCGAGGTACTCCGCGGCGTAATCCTCCTCGGTCGCGTCGGCGGCCTGGGGCAGGATCTTTTTTGTCCTAGGGCAGACACGAAGTTCGACTCCCTTCGCTTCGAGTGCACGGGCCACCGCCGGCAGCAGTTCGTCGGCCACGGCGGCGTGGACGACCAGCGACTCGGCCGCGTTGCACACGCCCATCCGCTGCGTCTTGGCGTTCTCGACCAGCCGAACGGCCAGATCGGGATCGGCCGAGCGGTCCAGATAGACGTGGCAATTGCCCGCGTAATGCTTGATGACCGGCATCTTGGCCTCGCGAGCCACGCGGCGGATGAGCCCTTCGCCGCCGCGCGGAATGGCCACGTCGATGTACTCGGGCATATTGAGGAAATGTCCCACGGCGTCGCGGTCGGCGGTGGCGACGAGTTGAACGGCATCGGCGGGCAGGCCCGCCTTGGACGCCGCGTCGGCCATGATCTGCGCAATCGCGGCGTTGGAATGGGCCGCTTCCTTGCCGCCGCGGAGGATCACGGCGTTGCCGCTCTTGACACACAGAGCCGCCGCGTCGGCCGTCACGTTGGGACGCGATTCGTAGATGAAAAAGATCACGCCCAGCGGCACGCGGACCTTCTGCACTTCCAGCCCGTTCGGGCGAACCGAAGAGTTGATTATCTGGCCCACCGGATCGGGCAAAAGCGCAATCTCCGTCAGCGCATGAGCGATCGAGTCGATGCGCTCGGGCGTCAGACGCAGCCGGTCAATCTGCGCGTCGGTTAGATCGAAGTCGGGCGCCGCCTTGATGTCCAGGTGGTTGGCTTTGGTCAGCACCAACGAGCGCTCTTGAAGCAGTTGTGCGCTGCGGCGCAGCCATTGCTGCTTCTGGGCACCTGTGACCCGAGTCAGATCGGCAGCCGCCCGTTGGGCTCGTCGGGCCGTGTCCAGACAATAGGCCTTCAAGTCGTCACGCTCGATGGATGCCATGGTACAATCCCACGTTGAAGTAAGAAGTCAGAAGTAAGAAGTACGAAGTGTGAGCCTTCTGACTTCTTACTTCTTACTTCTTACTTCTTACTTCTTACTTCCACCAGCGGGGAGTATCCCTAAGAAGGGTCTTGAAGTCAACGGAGATCGGGTAAAGCAACCACGCGGAGGAACAGTCGTAAGTCGTTCTCCCAGAACGATTTGCGAATCTGGCTTGCGTGGCATTGGCCAAACCCGACTGTTCGGGTCGGAGCGCGAAAGGTGACGTGACGACGGTTTTCTTCCACGCTATCTGGCACGTCGCCGCAGGGTCACTCCGATCAGAAGTCCGGCCAGCAAGACCCCAACGCCCGGCTCGGGTACCGATGCCTCGGTGGTGCCGTAGCCCCAGTGGGCCGCCAGGATCACGGCGTCCGCGGGCCCGACCACGCCGTCGTCGTTGAAATCGCCCATCCCCCAGGTCGCCTCGTCTTTGCCCCAGTTGTCCGCCAGGATCGACGCATCCACCGCATTGACCATGCCGTCGTCGTTTGCATCGCCGGGGATCAGTTCGGGTGCGGCGGTCACATAAGCTTTGATACAAAAGTTGGCCGTGTCGAAGCCATCTTCCATCGCCAGATCCCCCCACACGGAACCGTCAAAGCTGTAGAAGCTCTCGCCCGGGCTTGCGGTGCTGGCGGAATTGTAGCCAGGGTAGGCGAAGTCGAACGCTTGGTAGTAAGTGTAGCCGCCGTAGTAGTAGCCGTCGTCGAGATACAGGTAGACAACGAAGTCATCATTGGCATCGAGTGAGAGAAGCGCATCGAGATCGACCACATGAAAGCCCTGCTGATCGATCGTGCCTGATTTGCTGGCCAGTAGATCCGCCGGTGCTGCCGAATCCCAGTCCCCATAGACGCGGACCTCGTAGCCGGCGTCGTCTGCTTCGGTGAAGAAGCCGATCGACTTGAGTGTTTCTGCTTCATCGCCGGTCTGGAAGACATTGCACGCGTAGCGAACATTGACGCAGCTGACTTCCCCGAATTCATCGTGGTAATAGACGTCCGTAACGGTATCGGCAGCGTCTGTCTCAAACGACCGGCCGGCTTTGCAGCCCTGGGCGTCCTGGTACGAGATCCAGAAGCAGCCATCCTCTCCCCACCACGTACCCCAACTGTTCTTGGCCAACCAGGCCCCGGTGCCGCCGGCGGTGGGTTTATTGTCGTCCCAACCGATGAGCGTCACGGCGTGATTGCGGCTCACGACGCCGTTGTAATAGTAGGTGGCATCGGTCGATCGGTAGTAGGCAGAATTGTAATACATGGTCGTGTATAACCCGCCCTTGTCCACGATCGCGTCTTTGATCTCCGCAGACGTGCCGTACCAACTCGACTCTCTCAGGAAACGCTGCCGTGGAATCGTGGTCGGGGCGGTGGCCTTGTCGTCCCAGTCGTGGTAGGGGTCATCCGCCTCCGACCCGGGACCGTCCAAGCGGCTGAGATAGGCGACGGAGATCCAAGAGTTTCCGCCCTCGCAAGGTTCCCAGTCAAAACCGTGGCGGTTCTTCAGGTTGTTCTCGGAGAAGTCGCTATAGGGGCCACCGCCGAGAAGTAGGTTGCTTTCCATGGCACCGTAGGCGGCAAACGCCCAACAACTGCCGCAACTGCCTTGATCCTTGACACTGGTCACGTAATTGTTGCCGCCCACATCCCGAAGGTCGTACGATACGGACGCGCCAAGAGGGTGCCCTCCCACGACGTCCGTCGCGTTGGCGATAGAATCATCCTGAATCGTCTCATCGAGAAATCGTTCGTCCGCCCTTGTCAGCGGGCTCATCTCGATGACTTGTGCCGTGGTGAAGGTGGCCGGGCCAAACCACAGCACACCTGCAAGAAGCGAAGTCATCAAGCTGCCTCTTGACGTGGATCTCCACTGCTTCATCTGCTTTTCCTCCTGATCTGCAGAACCCGGCCCATGTGCCGGTGCTGTCACGCTCACAGCCAGTCCGAATTGCATCGGTCGTGGCAAACACGCGAGGCCGACGTGGACCCCACGCGGGGCGGAGTCTACCACATCTACAATATCCGTGTCAACAAAACTTGTGTGTCCCCGCTATCGACACCCGCGCAGCCAATAACTGGCCAGCCGCCGACAGAACCGAAGACATCTGGAAAGTACTATGGCCCAACGATGCGCTAATACAATTCCGGTAGTTCCAAGTTCCATTGAGCCCCGGCATCGTCACTGCTGAGCGCAGCGAAGAATCCCCTTCCCGGCGCGCCGGGATCGAGATCCTTCGCTACGCTCAGGATGACCTGCTGCGGTGTCAGCCAGCCAAACTTGGAGCTACTGAACTCGACAATGCAGGGGTCAATCCGCCAGGCCGCCGGCCGCTTCGAACAGCGCCAGCGCCTGACGCACCTCGGCCACGTCGTGCACGCGGACGATTTGGACGCCCGAGCGAGCCAATGCCAGCACGACGCCGAGAGTCCCGGCCGTGCGATCCGCCTCCATGTCGCCAAGCACATGCCCGATGAAGCCCTTGCGCGACGGCCCGACCAACAGCGGGCAACCCAACGCGTGGAACTCCCCTACCCTGCCGACCAGCGCCAGGTTGTGCTCCGTCGTCTTGCCGAACCCGATGCCCGGGTCGAGGCAGATTCGCTCGCGCCGGAGTCCGGCGGCCAAAAGCGCGTCGCGCCGCGCGGCCAGGTAGTCGCGGACTTCGGCGACCACGTCGCCATAGGTCGGGTCGTCCTGCATGGTCTGGGGCGTGCCCTGCATGTGCATCACGCAGACGCCCACGTGGCTTGCGACGGCCACGTCAATCATCGCCGGGTCGCCAGAGAGGCCCGTGACGTCGTTGATCACCTCGGCACCCGCGGCGACAGCCTCGCGGGCAACCCGGGCATGGAACGTATCAATAGTGATAGGAACCTTGGTTTCGGCGCAAAGTCTCTCGACGACCGGCATGACACGACGCAATTCTTCGTCCACGTCGACCGGCCTGGCATAGGGTCGAGTGCTCTGACCACCGACGTCCAGCAGATCGGCTCCCGAGTCGACCAGGTGCAGCCCATGGTCGACGGCGGCCGACGGCTCAAGAAAACGGCCGCCGTCGGAGAAGCTGTCAGGCGTGACGTTCAGCACGCCCGCAAGCAGCGGAAGGCGTCCGAAATGAAGGTCTTGGCTGCGCAGCCGCCAGACGGTTGTTCGATGGGCCGGCCAGTTCGACGGACATGACGGGGAGGCGTTTTGTGGTGCCATGGCCACCAGTATAGCAGAAGGATGAAGTAAGAAGGATGAAGTAAGAAGTGGGAAGTAAAAGACTTCTTACTTCATCCTTCTTACTTCATCCTTCTCACTTCATCCTTCTTACTTCATCCTTCTTACCAGGGCGATTCCATCATGGCCACAATCTGCTCGGCTACCCGATAGATAGCCTGTTGCTGGGTCGTGGCAACCGATTGGCCCACTTCGGCCACCATGTCGGCCGATCCGGTGACCATCATGGCCGCCGGCGGCAGCGCGATGGCTCCGCCGGGACGGATCATCTGGCCGCGGCGGTCGATCCAGTTGACTTCGACCTTCATGTCGATTTGGACCTGGCGAGGATCGTCGAAGCGGTTTTCGGCCACCACGCGTTTGCCTTCGCTGGTGACGTGGGCAGTCAGCACACTGTCCGCGTTGGGTGTGCCTACCACCTTATAAGGTGTTTTCAGCTCGATTTCCTTGATCACCGCCTCGGTGAGCCGTTCGCCAAAATCGCGTCGGAAACTGCTCGTGTCGAACGTCGGCACGTAGACCGTCTCGATGTGCGTCGGATAGAGTGACCGGTTGCCGATCTGGTAGCCGACGCATCCCGAGAGAACCAGCGCGGCCATGAGAGCCGGCACGGCCGTCAGGCGAGTCGCGGACGACTTTGTGTGGTCGGTACGAAGCATCGATCGTGGACACGCCACGGAGCGGGGTGTCGTCGTGTTACCTGTCGTCGGGAAACAAATTGGTCAGGAGCTTGAAACGGTTGGGCGGCTTGTCGGGGAATTCCTTGATTTCGTCGAGTCGTTGTTGCGCCGCGCGGGCCATTTCCGTCTCGGGATGGTCCTTAACGATCTGGCGATAGTAATAGCGAGCCCCACCGTATTGTTTCTTGCCTTCGTAGAACTTGGCCATGGCCCAATCGCGCTGGGCCATGTCGGCGTCGACTCGATTCTGGATCTTGATGAGGTTGTCCCGCTCCTCTCCCAACTGCGGGCCGAATTGCCTGAGCGTTTGCTCCACCACTTCGCCCGTCTCCTTCAGCGGCGCCGCATCGTACAACGGCCCCTGGTACATCATCTGCTTGCTCTTGATGGTCAACAAATGCGCGTCGATGATGTGTTTGCTGTTGGGGTGCTCCTTGCGCAGCCGATCGTAGTACTCCGAGGCGTCTTGATAGCGCCCCTGGACGAAGTAGCCGCCCGCCAACGCCATCAACGCGTCGTCGGCCAGCGGTCCGGTCGGGTCGTTCAGGGCAACCGTTTCGTACGCCTTGCGCGCGTTGCCCAGCGTGTCGAATCGCGGCCGCGTCGAATCCATCACGTTGGGCGTGATGGGCCAGTGAGGATCGTACGCGTGAAGCTGATCCCAGTAACGCCCGATGCTGAACTCCCGGATCATGATCTTGTCGAGGTGCCGCGAATTGTCGTGCTTCTTCAGAAGATTGCCGAACGCGTCGTGCGCCTTGGAATAGGCGTCGGCAAAGAAGAGACTCTCCCCTTGCAGGAACAGCGCGTCTTCTTCCAGAAGCGAATCGGGCCAACGTCCGGCCGCCGCCTTGAACTTGGCCGCCGCCTTCTTGAACCGCTTCTGCCGGTAGAAGGCAAGGCCTTGCTCGAAGTACTTCCTCGCCAGCTCGTGGTCCGGACCGTAGCCCAGCGCGACTTGCAGGTCCTTGTACACTTCTTCAAAAGCCAGATCCGACCAACTGAAGCCCGAGGGTTCCTCCTCCGCCGACTTTGCGGCTTCTTCTGCCTCGCCGGTATCGTCGGCCAGGTAGACGACGCTCGGCTTCCCCTTGCCTGCGGCTTCCATCGAAGGAAGAGGCTGCACGGCCGAGGCCTTCTGCACGGCCGGGTCGTACCTCGGCGCCGCGGTGGTGCCCGGGTTGGGGTCGGCGGCCAAGACACCTTCCGGACGAGTCGTCGGATCACCCGGCACCGGCGGCACGCCCTGACAACCGGCGATCACCGCAGCCAGACAGAGCAGCAACAACGAATACCTCGGTCCTTGAGTTGCCATGGGGGACGTCCTTGTCCTCGGTTGTTCTTGCCGCGATCTTTCGTGCACGCTAATAGTGATAGTGTGTAGCTCGCGGGTGCCACTGCTGGCTTGCCCAGCAGTGTTTCGCACGGTTGGACAAGCCAACCGTGGCACCCAGGCAGCGTCACCTCGACGGCTAGCACCATTTCAAATACGGTTGCATCCGGGCTCTCTTGCCCAACAGATGCGCGATGTAATGGTTCAACACGCCGCGGAGTTGACCGCCGGCTCGCGGGCCGATTTCCAGTCGTCGCCAAAGCCGATCGTCCGTGTCGGCCAGTTGCTTCATCGCCCGAAGCACACCCGCGCTGATCGAGGCCACCTGCGTCTTTCGCTGACGACAACGTCCGCAGAGCACGCCGCCGTCGATGTGCCCGAACAACACCTGCCCGGCCGCTTGAACCTCGATGCCACACTCCACACAACAATCCAGCGACGGCAACAGGCCCAACAGCCGCAGCAAGCCAAGCTCGAAACGCGCCACGCGTCGGCCGACCGACTCCCCGGTCGCCAGCTCGCTGAGCGTTTGCTCGGCCAAGTCGAACAGCTCAGGCGAGGTAACATAGTCGTGCGTCAGTTCGCTGAGCAACTCGGCCACGTAGTAACCGCCCAGCAGACCGGAGAGCTCGCGCCCCGCGGGACGGAACCGCCGCAGCAGCTTCGCTTCGGTCACCAAATCGAGCGATTCGGACGATTTGCGGAGGAAGACTATTCGACAGACGGCCAACAGGTCAAGAGCAGACTCGAAAGGACCTTTGAGACGTCTCGCTCCCTTCGCCAGAGCCCCTATCTTTCCGAATTCTCGCGTGTAGAGTGTGACCACCAGGCTGCTCTCGCTGAAATCGACCGTCCGAAGGACGATGGCGGTGGCTTTCTCGGTGGACATGGCCGGGCACGGGCTCGGAGCCGCGGGAGTGTGGATATCTCGAACGAGGCTCCATCATGTTACCTGGCCCGGCCGGACGGTGCCATCCAGGGAAAAGGGGATAGGTCCAATTTGCCGGAACGGCCCCAAGGGCGCTGCGCACAAATTGGACCTATCCTGCTCTGTAGAAAACCTTCAAGAAGGGTGGCTGGGGCATAGCGCAGCGGTGCCCCAGATGGCTGAAAACTGGGGCTTCGCTTCGCTCAGCCACCAGCCACCCCCTGTGCAAAACGAGGTTTTCTACAGAGCAGACCTATCCCCTTTTTTCTTTACCGTCGCACTTCCGTGTCGTCATGGTTCGGATGGTCCGGTTCCCGTGGGTTCGCCAGGCTCACCACCAACAGGACGGCGAAGAGCAGCCCAAGACCGATCATGCCCATGACCAGCGCGATCACCCCGGCCGGAGCGCCTGCCCATTTCAATACCCCCAACAAGACGGCCAACGCCGTGGTCACCATGAGCAGCGTACGGATGCCGAACTGAAAAGGTCGTTCGCAACGGGACGGCTTATCGCTGATGTTCATCGCCCGGCTCATTTCTCCCACTGCTTGAAACGTCCCAGCGCCGCCAGCACGTCATTGCGGCGTTTCTCGAAAACCGCGAACAGACCGATGATGACTGCGCCCAGACAAACACAAGCCGACCAGAAGACCCACATTTGTCCCTGCTGGAAGGCAGCATAGAAGATCATCCGCACAAGAACAAACAGCACAAACGTGACGCCCAAATAGAGAAATGATTGCACGCGAAGCAGTATTCCGGCGAGTACACCTGTCAGCGACAGGCCGATCAACACCAGCGGCAGCCAGACCGACTCGCCCACGCCCCGCATGAACTCGACGGTCGACGACACGTAGATCATCGACAAGGCCATGTAGCGGATCGCCGCGCTGGGGCCTTCCCTGAGCCGGTCGTGATGGACGTATTCGGCCACCAACGCGCAGAGGGCCGCGGGTATCAGCCAGAGTTGGGGCCGATCGAGGAAATTGAGTTCCCAGCGGTGCCACAGCACCCAAAGGCCCAGGTTGCCGGTCACCACGGCCGCCAGGGCCATCCAACCGCTCCGCCGGTTGATCGCCATCACGCCGTAGAACAAGGTGGCCAGGAACCAGAAAGCCGGCGTCGACTCGGTGACCATCCAGAACCCCAGCGCCGGGGCCAGCGGCAGCGCCAGGGCCGTCCGCTCGAGCGGTTCGGCCAGAACGCCGACGCCGCGCCGGTGGAACCACTCGGCCAGGCCCGCCCCGACGAAGGCAACGAGCATGACCAGGTACATCCAGTATTGCTCGATGATTTCCAGCCGGAACAGCTCAGGCACGGTCAGCCACAGGTGGACGCCCAGCAGCACGCCGATCGCTTCGGCCGCATAGACGTAAACCGTCCGACCCCGCAGGCTTAGCCCCAACGGATCGGCCCCGGGCACCACGGCCAGGCAGATGCAGCCGGCCGCCAGGCCCAGCAGCGTGGCAGCCACGGTCGCGATGGCCCAATCGGCCATCGGCGTCCCGTCGGGCACGTGGAAATGGACTTCCAGCCCAAGCGTGCACACCAGCGCCGCGACGGCCAGCCCACCCAGCATGACAGTGGCTCGGGCCGCGGCGGCAAGCCAATCATCTCGGCCCAACCCCGACCGCACGGCAATCACGCCGGAGCCGATCGCGCCAAGCGCCGCGGCGGCCATCAGCACGACCGCGCGATGCAGCCAGAGCGAGGCTCCACCGGCGGCCAGTTGCCACCAACCGACGTAGCATAGCGTTGCCGAGCCCAGCAGCATCGTGGCCAATTGCCAGTCGACTCGGGCCGCGCCGCTGGTCTGTCGAACCATCACCAACGACGCTCCCAGCAAGACGGCCGCCGCAATCGGACCGGCCGCGCGACCGGCCAGCAAGTCCCATCCGGGATAAACGCACGTCTCAAACGCCAGGTCGAGCGAAACCCAGCCGGCCAGGATCGCCGTGGCGATCACGACAACTCGTTGCATCGAGGAGAACCAGTCGGCCCCTAGCCAACCCGTGCTGTCGTCGGTCATCTGGCCCTCGGTCATTCGCCGCCTGGGCAACCAGCGGGCCAATACCCAACCGACCACAGCGGCCACCAGGGCGAAGGCGGCCAGGTCGATCGCGGCGGTCCACGCCAGGTGCTCGCCGGTGAGCCATCGCGTGTCCAGACCCAGCCCCACGCCGGCCAGGCCCAGCAGGTACAGTCCGGGACGTGTCCAGGTGCCCGACCGATCGCCCAGCAGCATGGCCAACGCCGCCGCGCTGGCGCCTAATGAAATCCAGGACAGTGCCTCGGCGTGGATGTGTTCGATGGCGACGACATCCAGGTACAGCCGGGCCACGACCAGCGCGATCGAACCGAGCAG
>CAZWWC010000102.1:0-1576 GCA_964637625.1 uncultured Planctomycetaceae bacterium | reverse complement strand
CCGACCACAGAACCGAGCCGATGCCCAGGCAGAGTATGTTCACTTCGATAAGGCTCAAAACACCTTCCGGTCCACGAATGTACCAGATCACGGTGCCGACCGCATTGAGCATGAGCCCCGACGCGCAGACGTACTCGGCCCGTCGAAGCCAAACGGCCAACAGCCCGGCGGTGACGCTGACTGACAAGAGCGTCGAGGCAAACCACCAGGGCCGATACGGGTCTTCGCCGCAATGGATCAACGACAGGACGACGACCAGCAGGCCTACGGCGGTCGCCCAGGCCGCGACGGCCTGTTGGGATACATAGTCCCGGTCGACCAGCCGCTGGGCGAACATGCCGGCGACGACGATCAGCAACCCGGCGGCGGCCAGCGCAGTCGTCAGGCAGTAATAGGACCCAAACTCCGAGAGCCGCGCGGTGTGGCAGGTGCCCAACGCCACCGCGCCGAGCACTGCGGCGGCGGCAATGCTCGTGACGTTCTCTCGCGAGATCCGCACCGCGTGCCAGCCGGCCGCGGCAACGGCCAGGGCGAGTGCCAGCCAACCGGCCGGGCAGCCCAGCGCCGCGATCTCCTTGGTGAGTCCCGCCGGCTGCCATGCCAAATGGGCGATCGGCAACAGGCAGAGGATCGTCTGGCCGGCTGCCGGCACGGCTACCTGGAGCGTGAGCAACGGGTTCTGGCGGACGGTCGGCTCGCGGAGTTGATAGAGCCGGCGGACCGCCGCCAGCCAGACCAGTCCCACCGAGGCCGAGGCAATGATGTTGGCCCGGGCCAGCTCCGTCCACCAGTCGACCAGGGGCAGTTCATAGCAATGGTGCCAAACGGCCAGCGACGCGGCCAGATTCACACCCAGCGCCGCGGCCAGCGCCCAACCTTCGCGCCGCAGCCAGACCGCCATGATCGCACCGGAAAGCGAGGCGATGGCAATGGCCGTCGCGGCCCAGGGTTGCTCGTCATAGTGCAACGAACCCCAGAGTCCCAAAACCACGGCCGGGACGGCCGAGCAGCGGACCCAAACGGCCGCCGCGCGGATGAGTGCCTGGGGCGGGCCAAAAGCCCCGGGCAAGGTCCGCAGCGTGGCCAACCACCACGTGGCCATGGCCACCAACACCGCGTAGATGGCCCAACCGAGCACGAGCGAGCGGAATCCCCACTCGGGCGAGACGCGGAAGACGGTGCAGGCAAACAGGCCAAGCGCAGCCATGCCGACCAGTCCGACAAGACTAGGGTCGACTTGCCGCCCGGCTTGGGCCCAGCGATAGGCGATCGCCCCGAAGACCGACAGCAGCGCGGCCCAGCCGATCGGACCGCCAACCTCACTGGTCCATAACCAGAATCCTGCCGGCGTCGTAGGCCGCACGTCGCACTCGGCGCCCCACAGTCCCAGCCAAACCAGCGCCGGCAGTAATAGAATCGCACTGCCCAACACGCCCTCGGCCAATTGCACGCTCATCAGCACGCGCCCGGTGCTCGCTCCGTGGCCTAGAGCACTTCTCCTCACAACACTGTGGCTTTCCGAGGGTGCCACTGGCGTCTCGCCAGTGCCCGCACGGGCAAGATGCCCGTGGCACCC
>CAZWWC010000101.1:0-11701 GCA_964637625.1 uncultured Planctomycetaceae bacterium | reverse complement strand
ATTTCTCGGACACGACCGACCGCCGGCGTCACGACGAACTGGTCGAGCTGGCCGGCGGCCCGTCGTCCGCCGGCCAACACGGGCGGACTGCCCGCGGCCACATTACAATCCCAGCCCGGCGGCGCGCTGCTCGAGGTGATCCGCAACGGCCTCGGGCGGGTCGAGAAGGTCATCATCCAGCACCACGAATCGACCCAAGAGGAAATCGCCGAACTGTGCAAGCAGACCGACCTGATGAGCCGGAAGGGCGGCCGGGAGTCGCCCACGCCGGCCGAGGTGTCGGCCCACGTGATGGGCAACTAACCCGAGGAGCAAACCATGACCTCGATGTCCTATTGGCGAATTGCCCGCCTGGGCCTCGTGGTCCTGCACTACCAGCAAGGCCAAACCGCCCCGATCGGCCAGCCGAACCGAAACACCTAACCTTTGGGAGGGGCTGGCGTGGGGTTGACAGATAGACCGCGGCTGATAAATTGAGGGCGCTGACAGTGCCCCAGGCACATGTAGAATCATGCTAGTACCAACTGTAGAAAATGTCGGAGTCTCCGTCTTGGTGTGCCTTGTCCGGCAACGGCTGGGCGCGCGGCTCTACACCGCGTTAGCAGCGCCAAGACGGAGGCTCCGCTTTTTATTGCGCCCGGTCCGCGTGGCACCCATCACCCTTTCTCAATTGAACGGGTTGACAGACCGTCCACGGCCCCTAAAAATCGCGTACGTTCCGGGGACACGCGGACAAGGTGCGGGAAGGCAAGACAGATGATTGCCACGGAAAACGGCAGCGTCGGGGCGACGGAATTGGAGGTGGCACGGCAGGCCATTGCAGCGAACGACGGGAAAGGTTTCGTCCCCCGCTGCAAGCGGATCGCCACGGGCAAGCCGGCCAAGAAGAAGCGAGGAGGCGAAGTGAAAGACCGGGCCCGCCAGCGGGTCCGCCAGTTCGTCGGCCACCCCATGCTGGTCGATTTGTTTCACTGCATGATGAGCCGGGCCCGGGCCTTCCGGGACAACGCCAACCACCAAGAGGCCAAGATGATCGCGCTGGCGGCGCTGACAATGACGCTTCAGATGCGTCGGGGATTCGTAGCCGGCACGACGCATCCGCCGGTGTTCACGCCCGACGCGCAAGCCGAGTGGCTTGTGAGCCACGGCGCATTGACGAAGGGTGAGGCCCGGGCGATCCACGGCGCGACGGACCCGGGCACGGCTTCCAGCGCCCATGCGGCCAACGCGCTGGTGGGCCTGGCCGAGGTAATTTTCAGCCGCGTTACCGATGAGTTTGGTTTCGAGCCGCCGGACGACGAGCCGACCAACGGCCAGCCCAACGGCTCACGGTTCGGGAAGATCCTCAGGAAGGTGTTGCCGATCGGAGCGAAAGCGTAATAACCCAAACCCTTTGCTCTGCCGGCGTGTTTCGGACTCGCAACCGCCCACGCCGGCGGGGCGCTTGCGAGACAGGAAGAGCGATCAACGAAGAAGCGGGCCATGGTTGGCCAGAAGCTGAAGGCGTATTACGCAAAAGACGCGGAAAAGAGGACGCAGGAAGGTGGAAAGCGGGGCGGAAAAAAAGCGGGGCGTGGTCGGCCAACCAACAAGTCTGGTGGGCAAATTTGCCCACCAGCTAAAGCCAAGCTCCGAGCCAGTGATCAGGCCGCGGAGGCCGTGAAGGTCTCGCGCCGGTCGATTAGCGTAGCAACGAAACCCCGCCGGCAAGGAAAACCATGCGACCACCAACCGATGCTGAAATCGCTTATTGGGGATTCAAGCCGTCGATAACCCGGGTGTTCCTTCGGAGGCTTGAAAACAGCGGGCCGGCCGGCCGAATTGCCGCGGCCATATTTCGAGCACAGCGCGCAAGCGACCAGGTCGGACAATACGTGGGCCAGCCCGCCAGGGCCCGGGCGACCTATGACGACCTGGCCGTTGCGAAGAAAATGCGCCTCCTCGGGACACTTTCCAGCCTGCTCCCACGGTCGCAACTCACCTGGGGGTGGTGCTACGACGATGAACACGACATGCAGATCCTCGTCGTAGAGCTCCCGACCGGCCAGGTCCGTTTCCATTCAGACGAACGCCTGACAGGCCCGGACTACATAGGCGAGCGCGACCCCAAAAACCAAAACGAGCCCCGGCTCATCGCGTTCTGCGATAGCGTTGCTGAAGGGGAGTGTTAAGAAAGGAAAACGACATGGCCAGCATTTCGACCGACAAGAAGGGGCGGCAGCGCCTCCATTTCACCGGCGCCGACCGGAAGCGACGCACGATCTACTTGACGGGTTTCCCGGAACGGGTGGTCCAGGAAGTCAAGCACCACGTCGAGCACCTAGTCTACGCTCAGGCCAAGGGCTACCCGGTCGACGCGGCAACGGCCCGGTGGTGCGACGAGCTGCTCGAGGCGCTCGCGGAAAAGCTGACCGGGGTAGGTCTGGCCGTCGGCAGCAAACGGCCCTCTGAGGCCACGCTGGGCCCTTTCCTCGACGACTACGTCAAGCTGCGGATCGACGTGAAGCCGGCGACCAAGGAAGTCTGGTCGCAAGTGGTCCGCAACCTGAAGGACCATTTCGGCCACGATCGGCCACTGTCGAGCATCACGGAGGGCGACGCCGAGAATTTCAAGATGTTCCTGGTGGGTGAAAAGCTGGCCCCGACCACGATCCACAAGCGGCTCCAGTTTGCCCGCATGTTCTTCCGGGCGGCCAAGAAGCGAAAGCGGATCCAGGATAATCCCTTTGCCGAGGTGACCGCCAAGGCCGTCATGCGGGACGATCGGCAGCGGTTCATCAGCCCCGAGGAGGTCGACCGGCTCTTGGCCGTATGCAACCCCACCTGGAAAACGATCGTCGGCCTGGCTCGATACGGCGGGCTGCGGTGCCCGAGCGAAGTCCTTTCCCTGCGGTGGGAAGACGTGAACTGGGACACCGGCCGAATCGTGGTCCAGTCACCGAAGACGGAACACCACCCGGGTAAGGCTTCGCGGACCATCCCCCTATTCGCCGAGCTGCGGCCGATTCTTGACGAGGCGTGGGAACTGGCCCCGAAGGGCGCCGTGTACGTGGTCGCCGGCGACCATCGCGAGAAGGCCAACACACCGGGCGGCTGGCGAAACTGCAACCTTCGCACCCACTTCGAGCGGCTTGTTCGCAGAGCCGGCTTGACGCCGTGGCCGCGGCTCTTCCATGCCCTGCGAGCGTCGAGGGAGACGGAGCTGGTCAAGGAACACCCGATCCACGTCGTGACGACGTGGCTGGGTAACACGCCGCGCGTCGCGATGAAGCACTACTTGCAGGTGACCGACGCCGACTTTGAGAAAGCGACTGGCGGCAACGCAAAAAGCAACGCGCGCCCCCGGCAAAAAGCCCCTTCACAGTCGAACGCGGAAAAAAGCCCCCCATCACAAGAATCATGTCCTGCAACGACTTGCGACGTGTTGCGAAGTCCTGCGATAATCATTAGCGGAGAGGACAGGATTCGAACCTGCGGGCCCCGTGAAGGGCCACGGGTTTAGCAAACCCGCGCTTTCGACCACTCAGCCACCTCTCCGATAGTCGGTTTTGCGTCGGCGATCTTGGTCGGAGTACTCAGCCGCCAGCCGTCCATCTCGACGACGGAAGTCCTGCAACGGAATGCCCATAGAGCGTTCCGCTCACCCCCAAAGATACCACAAACCCACCGCCCGACAAGGCCCCCGGGGCCTGCGGAAATCCCCACAGTCGCGGACGCTAGCGCATCGGCACGCTGGGGACTTGCGCTGACGGGCGCCGTGGTGCCTACCGAGCCCTCCGGGCCTCGCAAGGCCCTTCCAGGGCGAGGGACTCTCTCTGGCTCGGTTTCCTTAACCCACGCTTTGAGCTCGGTAGTATGTACTACCGCAAGCGACCATTTTGGTACATTTTGGACTGTTTTGGCAGAGTGCCAAGAAGTGCGAAAAGCCCACAAGACAAGGGCTTTCCCGCGTTTTCGAGGGTAGCTAAAAGATGGCAGCAAATCCGGCAGGCCGGGGACTCCCGTCCAAAGCTATTATGGGATCTCGTCGAGGTGAGCTCGATGACCGGCGCCTACAGTGCCACCAGCCACGCCTGCGGAACCTCGGCCTCGACGACCATGCGTGCCAGATTGAGCCACCGGCCGCACCGATCGAGAATGACACTGTCGGCCGTGACCACGATGGCTTCACTTTCGGCCAGAATCGGATCGGGATCAGCAACCAGCTCGACGCGCCACGGCCAGCCTGCTCGGCCGGCCACCTCGAAAATGATCGCCCGAAGGCGTCCGCTGTTGGACACCGGGCGGTCGAGATACCAGATACACTCGCTCGGGCCGAGGCGATCGAGCACACGGCCGATCCGCTCCAGCGCCGGCCGCGTCTCGGCCACCTTTCGATAGCTCCCGTGCATGCTGGCCATGTCGCGCCGGCAGCCGTCGCGGCCGGCGAGCACGACGCCGCCGGCCAGCGCGGCCTCGACCGTGGTCAGGACGTTGTAGCCGTCCAACACGACCGGTTGGCCGCCGGCCCGGGAGGGCTCGACCATCCGCCGCTGTCGGGCCTCTCGGTGCGCATCGGCGCAAGCACACCGGGCCACCGCAATGCGCTGACGCCGCAGCAGGCCGTGGCGGTCGCCGACGAGCTTCAGCGCGCTATCGGCCGCATAACCTCGGGTGAACAACCAGCACAAATCGTCGACCGCCGCGCGGAGCGACGGCAACGCCGCGGCGGCAAAGAGCCGGGCGTCTTCCGGATGGGGTCCGCGATGGGTCCTCGTGTCGGGCACGGTCGCACCGAGTCTCGGGTGTCGTGCGGTGCTGGGGGAATTGCGCCGAACCTGGGCCACCGCTGCGCTATGGCCCAGGCACCCCTCAATCATTGACAATGCAGAGGTCAACAGAACAGTCTTTAGATCATTATACCAGGTGCCGTGGCCATGTCGCTCCTGCTGTCTGTCGAACGCCACCGGTCGACGAGCGGCCAGTGGCACCCGAGCTATCGATTAACCGGCCATTAATAACGCCACGAGACCATGCCGTAGACGCCCGGCTCGATCTCGGTGGGATTCGCTGCCGAATAGAGAACGGATTCATAATGGTTGCCGGCATACAGATTCTGACCAACGACCGACAACTCGAGGTTTCTCGTCGGCCGCCAGGCGAGCCGAATGTCCCCGGCGAAGTATTCCTTCACTCCGATGGCAAGCGAGTCGACATAGCGGAACATCATGTCGAACGTGACGTTACGCCCCAGATCCCAGCCCGACTGAAGATAGAACATGTTCCGCGGCGTGCCTCCCAGGGCGATCTCCGGGACGTAGCCGGCCGGATAGTCAACGTCTTCAACGAAAAAGCTGTACGAGCCCGTCAGGTGCCACCGTGTGTTCACGGCATACGTGCCGTTCCACTCAAAACCGTAGGTATCCGCCCGACCACAGTTCTCCCAGACAAAGAGAGCCGGACCGCCGAGCAGGTTGTCGTAGCGATTGAAGAAGGTGGCCAATTCCCAATAGAAACGCTCGGTGGGCTGCCGCCGGATCCCCAACTCGTAACCCAGCATGTCCTCGGACTTCGGAGTCGTGTACATCCGCTCGAAGAGTGCGGGTATGCGCACCGCGCGACTGACCGCCCCCCAAATCGACGTCCGGTCATCCGGCGTCCAGCTCACCCGAACCGTGGGCTGATACTCAAAGTCGGTGATGCTGTTATGGTCGAATTTCGAGCCGAGGGTCACGTAGAACCGGTCCTCGACCAGCGTGATCGTGTCTTGAAAGAAGTAACTGGGATTCTGCTCCGTGTCGTAGGCCACGTATATCCCAGGCCCCCAAACCCATCGCTCGTCGGAGTTTCGGTAACCGAATCCCCAGACGATGTCGTGACGGCCGCGCTTCAGATGGTACTGGAAATCCACATCGAAGGTCGCGACGTGATTGAGAGCGAATCCCAAGGCATAGGGATTGTAATAGTAGAGCTGCATCGCCCAATCGGTATCTTCGTCAATCTCTCGGACCCAACGCGTCAGGAACATCGTCCGGCTGCAATCCATCGTAGACACGGGATCAGGTGGTATCACGAAACCGAATTGATTCTCCTCCCCACGGTAGAAATCGCCTTGGACGGTGATGGTGTCGCAGCAGGTGGGTGTCCAGTCGACGCGGAAGCCGCCTTTGTCAAGCCTCGGCTCGTCGGCAGCGATGGCGGGCAAGGGAACATAGCCTTGATCGTCCTCCATGTTCATGCCGTACATCCGCCAGTGGAGATTGCCGGCCTGGCCCCCGACCCGAAAATCACCGAACTGTCGGTGCTCGTTCCCACCACCGCCGTCGACGTAAATGCCCTTGGTGTCCTTAGACGGCTTGGTGACGATGTTGATCACACCGTTGACCGCGTTGGCACCCCAAACTGCCGCCCCCGGACCGCGAATCACCTCGATCCGGTCCACGTCTTCGAGCATGACGTACTCCCGATCCCAGAACACGCCACCGTGCGTCAGGTTGTAGATCGCCATACCGTCGATCTGGACCAGGAGCTTATTGGAAAAACGAGCGTTGAAACCCCGGATCGAGATCGCCCAAATGCTGGCGTTGATCCGGGCCACCTGCACGCCCGGCACCGTGCGAAGCACCTCGGGGATGTTACGGGCGCCGGATCGCTTGATCATCTCGTTGGTCACGACGTACACGGCTGACGCCGTTCGGGCCAGCGGCTGCGTGGTCCGCGAGACCGTATCGATCTCCGCACTCAGTGCAGGCGACGTGACCTGAGTACGACTGATCTCGCCAAGGTCTTTGTCGAGGAAGCCGAGGTCACCTTCTTCCTCCTCCTTGCCGACTTCCGCCTCGGCTTCCTGTTCGGTCGGGCCGTCCTGGTTGGCCAAGGCCGTATAGCGCACCGGCGGCAAAGGCGCCGGGGCAATCTGCTGGGCAAGCACCACGCCCGGCAGGAGAAAACACGTCAGAGCTGCCTCCAGGAACAGAAGATTTTCTGCCCTGGCATTCATGAGTTCGCACTCCTTTATGCGGTTCGATACCACGCGGGACATCGTTCGCTCCATCAATAGCCCCTGGGCTCAACGGGCTGGTGCCGCATCACCGGTGTGCAAATCATCAAGACATCACACAAGCCCGTCGACAGCTGCCACAACCCACGCATTTACAGCGCGATCCACCACAGGTCGCACCTTATATCTTCGATCGGACCCCCTGGCCAAGCCCTCGAAGGAAATCACACCCCTCTTACCACAATCATGGGCAGTCGGGGACGTCGTCTCCGCCTTCTTACGATTAGGTATTCTGTATCATGTGTTTCCCTCTCTCCGACTTCGATCCGGTTGGCGATGTGCCTCTGCACAGCCGTTCTGTCATAACACGACCGGGCCAAAGCAGTTTCTTGAAGTCCAGGTTTGAACGAGCCGATCATTAGCCGTACAATCGCTACATACTCCCGGCTTTGTCAAGGTCGCCGCGCCGCGGGGCACACCGCGCGACGAGGGCACCCCCCCGGTTCAGGAGACACCTACCCATGGATTCATGCCACCGCCGCCGTTTCGATGAGCTGCTCGAAGAGGTTCTTGAAGAGCTGCCGCCGATGGTCCACGAACTCATCGACAGGGTACCTTTGCACGTCGAGGATTATCCCTCCAAGGAAATCATGGCGAAAACAGGAGTCCGACGTCGCCATCGACTCTGCGGCCTCTACACGGGCATCCCCTTGACCGAGCGGAGCGTGACGCACTCCGGCACGCTGCCCGACGTGGTGACCATCTATCGCGAGGGAATTCTCGCCGCCTCGACGACCCCGGGCGGTCGCATCTCCACGGCCCAACTTCGCAAGCAGATCCGCATCACGATCCTGCACGAATTAGCTCATCATCACGGGCTCGGCGAGGAGGAGTTGCGCCGGTTGGGCTACGGGTAGCGCCCGAATATCCGTTACAGGACGCCAACTCGGCCCAATACCGGCCACTTTGGTCGCACCGATAAGCCGGCGCCGAAGAGAATATAGTGCTTTCTTACGTGTTTTAAAATGGGTGCCACTGCTGGCTTGCCCAGCAGTGTTTTTTCCCGGGACGTTCGCTTCGCACTGCTGGACAAGCCAGCAGTGGCACCCTTGGAAAAGCTACAACCATTTTCAAAACACGTTTTTAGTCCAGAGGTCCATTGCGGAGAGCATATCTTGCGCGGAAGAACCGCCGTCGAGACGATCGACGTCCTGTTGATTGAAAACGAGACGTCCGGTACGAGTCGGGTGGCGCGGCTGTTGGGTACGCCGCCCGACGCGCTGGCCGTGCGCTTGGAGCTGGTCGACGTGACGCGCGCTGGTCGTCTTCGCGAGGCTCTCGGTCTTCTCGACCGTCGCCGAGAATTCGACGTGGCGCTATTGGATTTGAACCTTCCCGACGCAAGCGGCCCCGTGGCGTTGGTCCGACTCCAAACGGCCGCCCCCCATTTGCCGATCGTGGTCCTTGCCCCCCGCGGTGATGACCGGCAGGCTCTCTCGGCGATTCGGCAAGGCGCGCAGGACTGGGTGCCGAAGGAAGAACTGAACCCTTCCTTGCTGACCAGAACGATTCGCCACGCCATCGGCCGAAAGCGCGTCGAAGTCGAGCTGCGCAAGCAGATCCGGCGGTTGGAAAAAGCCCGATCGCGGACCCAGCGGCAGGCCGTCGAGTTGCGCAGCCGCGCGCGGGAACTGGACACGATGAATCAGGAACTCGATGAGTTCATCTATGTTGCGTCACACGATCTGAAGGAGCCGCTCCGAGGAATTAAGGCTCATTGCGAATTGTTCGCCGAAGACTACGAGCACTGCATCGATGCGGCGGGAACGGATCGGCTCCGCGCGATCATGACCATGTGCAGCCGACTCGAAACCCAAATCGCCGATCTGCTGACCTACTACCGAATCGGCCAGATCCGGCCGTTGGCCACTCCCATCGATCTCCAGGAGGTCGTCGACGGCCAGCTGGCGGCCTTTCGGGCAATGCACGACAAACGCAAGAGCACGGTTCGAGTCAAGGGCCCACTGCCCAAGGTCAGCGGACATCCCGTCCTGCTGGGCATGGTCTTCGGCAACTTGATCTCCAACGGCCTGAAATACAACCGAAGTGAGCGGCCTACCGTCGAGATCGGCTCTGTCGCGGATCAACCGTGTGTGTTCTACGTCCGCGACAACGGAATCGGCATCGACCGCCGGCACCACGAAGAGATCTTCACCATTTTTCGTCGCCTGCACGGGCGGAAGGAGTTCGAAGGCTCCGGCGCCGGACTGACGATCGTGCGGAAGATCATCCGCAGCTACGGTGGGCGGATCTGGCTCGAATCGGAGCCCGGCCGCGGCACCACGTTCTTCTTCTTACTGCCGCCGGCAACCGTCGAACCCACGAAACCCCCGCACTGGATGTCGATCGACGCAAAGAAAGCAGACCGGCCGACGGCAAACCGGCAATCAAGAGGCCGCTCCCGTGACTGAAACCAGCCCACTCATCCGCGTCGGCCACAGCCCCGACCCGGACGACGCATTCATGTTCTATGCGTTGGCCAAGGAGAAAATCGATACGCGCCCCTACCGCTTCACACACGAGCTGGTCGACATCGAGACGCTCAACCGCCGCGCTTTCTCCGGCGAGCTGGAGCTGACGGCCGTCAGCCTCCACGCCTACGCCCATCTTGCCGACACCTACATGCTCTGTCCCTGTGGGGCCAGCATGGGCGATCGCTATGGGCCCATGGTCGTCGCCCGAGAGAAATGCTCACTGGACGACCTGGCCGGAGCGACCATCGCCGTGCCCGGCACGCTGACCACCGCCTATCTGGCATTGCGCCTTTGTCTCGGCTACGACTTCCCCCACGTCGTCGTCCCCTTCGATGAAATCCTCGACGTCGTCGCCGCCGGAGAACACCAAGGCCAACCGGTTGCCGCCGGGTTGGTCATCCACGAGGGCCAACTCACCTACGCCGAGCAAGGACTCGCCCTGGTGCTCGACACGGGCCAGTGGTGGTTCTCACAAACCGGCCTGCCGCTGCCGCTCGGGGCCAATGCCATCCGCAAGGATCTCGGATCCAAGACCATCGGCGAGGTGAACCGCCTCCTGCGGCAGAGCATCCAGTACGCCCTGGAGCATCGCGCCGAAGCGCTCGACTACGCGCTGGGCTTCGGCCGTGGGCTCGATCCAGAAAAGGCCGACCGATTCGTCGCCATGTACGTCAACGATTGGACGCTCGATTTCGGACCTCGCGGCCGGCTGGCCGTCGCCGAACTGTTACGCCGCGGCCACGAAGCCGGCATCATCCCCCATCTGGTCGAGCCCGAATTCGTCGAAGACCAGTAGGCCGGGTCATGACCCGGCGAAGTCGGCGGGGGTGGCTGGGGCATAGCGAAGCGGTGCCCCAGACGGCCAAAAACTGGGTCTTCGCTTCGCTCCAGACCCAGCCACCCAATGATGACCAAGCGGTTATGAGATTATGAGATAGGCTCTAATCGCCGGGTTGAAACCCAGTATGCGAGACTACGAGGCTACGTCCGGCGTCTCCACCAGATCAAACCGCTCACCAGCCCGCATACGAACAAGGTAATGCTACCGGGCTCAGGGATACTTGCAACTCGGAACCCGACATGGCTGTGCTCGCCCGGCGGTATGCTATTGCGGAAGCGCGCTTGCAACTTGCCCGCGGAGTCCAAGTAGTAGTACGAGCCCCCCCGCAAGCCTACCGATGTGTCGCCGATGATCGCTTCGTTCAGCTCCCAGACGTTGCCTCCCTGGTCGAAGGTGCCGTACGCGCTGTCCGAGGACGTGTAGGCTCCGACGTCGCTCGTGACGCCTGGGTAGAATACCCCAGCGTAGTTTGCTGAGTTCGAGCCGCCCGGCGGCGACTCGGCCGTCGGGGCCGTGTTCGACTGTGTGGGATAGTCGTAGTATCCGCCGCTGCCGTCGTAGTACGCCGCCTTGTACCACTCATCCTCCGACGGGATCACCCACGTGGCGTCCGGCTCGCGCGTCACCCCCAGAAGAACGGGCCAGGAGGTTGTCCCGTTGAGGAAGTACGAGCCGTCCTCGGTCGTCGTCAGGTCCTGGGAGCCGGTGGGCTGCCCATTGTGCATCCAATTGGCGAAGCGGGCTGCGTCGCCCCAGGAAACGTAGTTCACGGGCTTTTCGGCCATCTCGATGTCGGCACCATAACTTTTGCCCCAATAACTATAGCTGCCCGAGACTCCACTGCGCCCTATGCCCCACATCAAGTTGTTGTACAGTCCGTGTGTGTCGGTGGCTGCCACGGCATTGAGGAATTCAATGTACTGGGCATTGGTCACCTCGTACTTGGCGATGTCATACACGTAGTCCACGGCCCCGCAGATGCGGTCGGGGCCGTAGCCGCCCGCACCTTCGCCGGAAAGCTCCCCGGCGTTGCCCGGGTTTCCGACGGTGACGGTGTCAATGTCGATCGCTTGCGCCGTGGTTGCCAACAGCGCCGCAGCTACTAACGCGGCGCCGAATCGAAACAATGACTTCTCAAACATGGTTCTTCCTTCTGGTGTGGACAATTCTGCAACATGTATGGTCTGGCCTACCAATCCCCTATCCCCCTCTCGGAGATTACGAGAGGGCCAGTGTGGGAAAAGACAAACCTAAATTTTGACTGCCAATACCCTCCGTGTCAACAGTTTGGCCAGGGGGGGGGGGGGGGGGGGGGGGGGGGGGGGGGGGGGGGGGGGGGGGGGGGGG
>CAZWWC010000100.1:0-11854 GCA_964637625.1 uncultured Planctomycetaceae bacterium | reverse complement strand
CAATCGTTTGTCGCCCAAGCGGTGTGGGAATTCGCGTCCGCTTGGAAGAATCCTAACACGGACTTCTGGCCGAGCATTGGGGTAAATCATCATGCACGGGCCTCTCAAAGCGTTTCTTGCTCTGCGCCCTCGCCATGCGTCGCCGAGCCATCGGGCGAGACATGGCACCAACTCTCCAGCCAGTCGACTGGTCCACAGACGTTCGCTGCGGCTGGAATGGCTCGAAGACCGCTCGCTGCTGAGCGTCGCGCCGACCGGCGTCGACCTGCTGCCCGGCAGCGACTCGGGCATCCTCGATAACGATGATCTGACAAACCTCGACAACAGCGCGGTCGAAAAGACTCTGCAGTTCGAAGTCGCAGGCACGGTCGCTGGTGCGACCGTCACTCTCTACGCCGACGGCACGGTCATCGGCACTACCACGGCCGCCGGCACGACAACCACCGTAACCACCGACGGCACGTGCGATCTGGTCGACGGGCCCCACTCGATCACGGCCCGACAGACCGAGCCGAGCCAAGCCGAATCGGATGACTCGCCGGCACTGGGCATCACGGTCGACACACTCGCGCCATTCCAAGCCGATCAGGGCGCAGAACTCTTAGCGGGCGACGGTGCCGCGGGGGATTACCTAGGCCATAGCGTGTCAATCGACGGCAACATGGCTATTGTCGGGGCCCGCGGCGACGATGACAACGGCAGCAATTCGGGCTCCGCGTACATCTACAAAAACACCGGCTCTGGCTGGGTCCAGATTGCCAAGCTCACGGCCGCCGACGGCGCGGAGAACGACTACTTTGGCTCTAGCGTCTCGATCAGCAGCTCTGTGGCGATCGTCGGAGCCTATGGCGATGATGATCTGGGCAGTTACTCTGGTTCGGCGTACGTTTTCGCGGATACCGGCTCCGGCTGGACGCAGATCGCCAAGCTCACGGCCGACGACGGTTATGCAAACGATTACTTCGGTTATAGCGTAGCGATCAGTAGCACGAGGGCGGTAGTCGGAGCATACATAGCAAGCATGCCCGGCGATCCTGCTTGCGGCGTAGCCTATGTCTTCGAAGACACTGGCTCGGGTTGGGTTCAAGTTGCTAAACTCATGGCCTCCGACCGCGACGGATACCGCCAATTCGGCTATGACGTCTCGATTAGTGGGACGATGGCGATTGTCGGGGATGACCGCGACCCGGTCAACGGCAACAATACCGGATCTGCCTACATCTTCGAAGATACCGGCACGGGATGGACTCAGGTCGCCAAATTGACTGCTGCCGACGGCGAGGAGCAGGATCGATTTGGCTACAGCGTTTCCATCAGTGGCACTGCGGCCATCGTTGGAGCGTACAAAGATGATGACTGTGGCAGTGCGTCCGGCTCGGCTTACGTCTTCGAGGACAATGGCTCTAGCTGGACTCAGGTCGCCAAACTGACCGCCGGCGACGGCGCGGAAAGCGACAACTTCGGCAAGAGTGTCTCGATCAGCGACACTGCGGCCATCGTCGGAGCGCCGGGCGACGATGACCACGGCAGTTCGTCTGGTTCGGCTTACGTCTTCAAGGACAATGGCTTTGTCTGGACACAAGTTGCCAAGCTGACCCCCAGCGACGGTGCCGAGAGCGACCGCTTCGGTGCTGACGTCTCGATCAGCGGCTCCGTGGCCATCGTTGGGGCGTATGGCGATGATGACAATGACACACAGGCGGGCGCAGCGTATATCTATGACCCGGCGATTCCTCCTGGTCTTGAAACGGGTAGCGATACGGGCGTTGATACCACGGACAACATCACTGCTGATAACACACCAACTCTCAGTTTCGTTGCCGGGCCCTATTTCCGCATTTATCGCGATGGCTTACAGATTAGTGATGACTTCGAGAGCGGAACGAGCTTCACGCTTCCGGTTCAGGCCGATGGTACCTACGAATACACGGTAGCCAGTGTTGACGCCGCGGGTAACGAATTGCTTCTGAGCACTGGGCTGACGGTAACGATCGACACGGAGGGCCCAGCCACGCCGACTGTGGCTCCCGACTTGCTGTCTATTAGCGACTCGGGCATCAACCAAGCAGACAATCTAACCAATGACAACGCGCCAATGTTCAGCGCGATGGGCGCACCGTATTACCGTGTGTATTGCGAAGGGGCATTGGTGAGTGCCTATTGCGTGGGAAATAGCGACCCCACGGCGGCGCAGGCTGATGGTACCTACGGATACACGGTCACGGCGATCGACGCAGCGGGCAACGAATCGGCGCCCGGCCCGGCCGTGAGCGTGACCATTGACACCGAGGCCCCGGCCGAGGCGCTAGTCCCCGATCTGCAGGACCCCAGCGACACGGGTATCAGCGACTCGGACGATATTACCAGCGACAAGACGCCAACGCTCGACCTCAGTGTCGCGCCCTACTTCCGCCTGTACCGTAATGGTTCCCAAATCAGCGGTGACTATGATGCCGGGGCAAGCTATACGGACGCGGCTCAGCCCGACGGCGTTTACGATTACACGCTAACGGCCGTCGACGCGGCAGGCAACGAGTCGGCTAAAAGCCCAGCCCTTGGTGTGACCATTGACACCGTGGCGCCCCAGCAATGCCAGCAGATTGCCAAACTCCTGGCTGGCGACGGCACGTCGGGCGACTATTTCGGGTGGAGCGTAGCGATTGATGGCTCCATGGCGATCGTCGCGGCCTATGGCAACGATGACATTGGCCGCGCCTATGTCTTCCAGGATGCCGGTTCGGGCTGGGTCCAGATTGCGAAGCTCACCGCCGACGACGGCGAGGCGGGCGATTACTTCGGCTGCAGTGTCTCGATCAGCGGTTCCGTGGCCATCGTCGGTGCAGAATACGACAATGATAAAGGCGGCTCTTCCGGTTCGGCCTACATTTTCGAGGATACTGGTTCCGGCTGGGGCCAGGTCGCCAAGCTCACCGCTGATGACGGCACGGCAGGCGACTGGTTCGGCTGCAGCGTGTCAATCAGTGGGAATACGGCCATCGTTGGGGCATACAAGGCAGACGAGGACTCGGCCTATGTCTTCGAAGACACCGGCTCCGGCTGGGTCCAGGTCGCGAAACTAACCGCCAACGGTGGATCGTTCGGTCGCAGTGTTTCAATAGACGGCACCACGGTCATCATCGGCGCTCCCACCGAAAGTACTGACGTCTACTCTGCCGGTGCGGCCTACGTTTTCGAGTATGTCGGGTCTGCTTGGGTGCAGGTCGCCAGGCTGACCGCCGACGACGGGGCATACGATGACCAGTTCGGCGGAAGCGTCTCGATCAGCGGCAACGCGGTCATCATCGGAGTGTGGCGGGACGATGACAACGGAACCGACGCCGGCTCGGCCTATGTCTTCGAGAAGGCCGGTTCACAGTGGAGCCAGGTTGCAAAGCTCACGGCCGACGACGGCTCGTCAGGAGACCATTTCGGCTTACGTGTTTCGATCAGTGACCATAGGGCTATCGTCGGGGCATACCAGGATGATCCCCACGGCACGAGTTCCGGATCAGCCTACATCTTCGAAGACTCTGTCTTCGGTTGGACCCAGCTCGCAAAGCTCACCGCGAGCGACGCTGCCTACCAAGACGAGTTCGGATGGAGTGTTGCGATCAGCGGCACCATGGTCATCGTCGGGGCAGACGAAGACGACGACCTGGGCAGCAATTCCGGCTCGGCGTATGTCTTCGACGTACGATCGCTGGTTGCCGATGATACGGGCATGAATACTCATGATGCAGTCACCAGCGACACGACGCCCGAGTTGACGTTCATATTCAACGAGCCGGTCTACGGCCAGCCGAGCGACCTGACCGTGCTTGATCCCAACGATGATCCAGTCACGCCTGACTCAATCACCGGCTTGGGAACCAATACGCTCGTGATCACATTCAGTGCGCCCTTGACCGTCGACGGTGAGTATACCGTTGCATTCAGCGGCGCGAGCACAATTACGGACGCAGCGGGCAACGCAATCAACATTGGCGCCGACGAGGTTGTGGTCTTCACCATCGACACCACTCCTCCGGCCGTGCCGGCCGCACCTGATCTCACAGCCAGTAGCGACACGGGCGTCGACGACACGGACGACCTGACCAATGACACCACGCCCACGTTTGAAGCGGCCGGCGCGCCCTACTTCCGACTGTACCGCAACGGCATCCAGATTAGTGGCGACTACGAGACCGGCAGCTATACCGATGCGGCCCTGTCCGATGATACCTATGAGTATACGGTTATTGCTGTCGATGCCGCCGGCAATGTATCGACGCCGGGCGCCATTCTGAGCGTGACGATTGACACGCAGGCCCCGGCTCAGCCGACGACCGCCCCGGATCTTCAGACCGAAAGCGACACGGGCGTCAGCGACAGCGACAACATTACCAGCGACACGACGCCGACGTTCGACCTCAGCGCCACGCCCTACTTCCGCCTGTACCGCAATGGTTCCCAAATCAGCGGTGATTTTGAAAATGGCGCTACGTACACAACGTCCGTTCAGCCGTACGGTACGTACGATTACACGGTGAGGGCCCTTGACGTCGCCGGCAACGAGTCGCCGCCAAGTGAGCCCCTGACGGTGACGATCGACAGACAAGGCCCGACAGTCCAGCACGTTCTTCTCAAGGGAACCGCCTGGGACGAAGCCTTTCTTGATTACCTCGATGCAGAAGGACTGGGCCATCCGACCGTGGCGCGGCTAGGCTATCGCGTACCGAGCGGCACCGCGCAGCTCGACACGCTCTCCTGGGGCAACCTCGATACCATTACGATCGCCTTTAGTGAAGACGCCGTTGTTGCCCAGAACGACCTGGCACTCTACGGCGTGAACGTGCCCGACTATGACATTGCCGACTTCAGCTATAACTCCGACAACTTCACCGCCACCTGGACGCTCGCTGAGCCGATCGACACGGATAGTCTATGGATCAGTGTGGCCGACACGGTACAGGACCCGGCGGGCAACGCCCTGGACGGCGAGTGGCAAAACGCGCACAGCGCGTTTCCCTCGGGCGACGGCACGCCGGGTGGCCATTTCAGCTTTGCGATCAATGTCCTCCCGGGCGATGCGGATGGCGACGGAATCGTCGGGCCGGCCGACGCGTCGACCATGGCCGCCAACTGGGGCGATACGGGCGCGTCGTGCGCCCCAGGCGACTTCACCGGCGACGGAGCGGTCAACGCCGACGATACAGTCGTTTTGGCGAGCCACTGGGGAGTACAGCTTCCATCTTGGCTGCCCGGCGACGCCGACTACAGCGGCACGGTCGACCGGGCCGACGCCGCCATTCTGGCGAGCCACTGGGGTCAGTCCGGGATGACCTGGGACGACGGTGATTTCGACGGCGACGGCATCGTTGGGCCCGCCGATGCCGCGATCCTGGCGGCCAACTTTGGAGCGACCATTCTGCCACCGATGGAAGAAGCATCTTCGGAGGCACCGGTTCCCTCTCCCGAGGCTCGCCCGCCTCTGATCGGCCCCGCTGAGGCCTATCCTACCGGCACGTCGCGGAGGTTGATCGAGCCGGTTGCCAGGAAGAATGCACTGCTGGACAAGCCAGCAGTGGCACCCGATGAGTATTCTGTAGGTCAGGCTGTGCCTGACAGTCGTCGTGAAAGGGTTGATTCCACTGTGGATTCTGAAGGGGACAGTCCCATTTTTGCTGTGCAAAAATCGGGACAGTCCCCTGCGGCGCACGACGTCGCACTGGCCGAGGAGTATGGCCCACGGCTTGAGCAGGCGAGTCTTCAGCGTGAGCGTTTGGCCTGGTCGCACGCGATGGCCCGGCAACAACAAGCACGGCAGCAGGATGACGCAGCCGACGAAGCGGCCGCCCTGGCGGTCGATCTGCTGCTTCTGGACCGCGGCTGAGAAAGAGACGGGCCTCAGTTCGTCGCCACCGCGGCCGGATTCTTGCGGTGGTTTTCCGCCCGGCTCGTGTCGATCTCCATCCGCATGGTCATGCGCCAAGAGCCGTCCGCCTCGGGCTGGACGTGCCAATGGGGTTGCACCACGACCGATTGATGGATCAACTCGAAACCGTCTTCCGATTGGCTCACCGTGTAGATCGGGAAGGTCCAGAAATGTGTCGGCCGCGACACGCTCAGGTGGATGTCGAGCCCCAGCCACCGGTCGACCAGTCCCAAGCCCTCGATGTCGGTCAGATCCAGACGCGTATCCAACTGTCCGAGGTCCGCCCCGGCCGCGTCGCAGAAATAGCGTCCTTCGACTCCGGCCGGCAGCCCGGCGAAGTTGAACTCGACGGCCAGGTGCAACGCCTGGTCCTGCGGCAACCCTTCGAGCAGGTAGGCGATTTCCAAGCTGGAGCTGCCCGCCTCGAGCGTCAGACCCTTGGTCAACCGGATCGGCGTGTCCGACACATGGCCTTCGCGCGACAATTGGACTTGGATCCGCTCCGGTTTGCGACGCACTCGCGCGTCGTAGGAGCCGCCGAGGAAATCCCCGAACTGGACCGCCTCGCCCGAGGCCACCGCTTCGAGTGAAACGTCCGCCTCGTAGAACCGGTCCAAAAGGCTCTTTCGCGGAGCGCTGTCGTACTGGAGATACTGATCCAGCCCCTCGTGCTTGAAGACGACGCGATCGTGGATGCTGGCACACTCGTCGTCCTGGTCATCGGCGCCGGCCGCCACCTTCTGGTGATAGGCCTCGGGCCGTCGCGCCAGCGTGGCCAACAGATTATGGCGGATCCGGCGAACGTCCAGTTCGTAGATCTGACCGCCGGCACTCGGCGCGATGAGCACGGCCAGACGGTCGTTGGCCAGTTGGATTTCCTGGCGCGCGTCGAAATTAAAGTCCTCGGCTTTCGCTTCGATCCAGCGCTCCGTCCGCCGGCTGGCCCGATGCAACAGATTCTCGGCCGAGATGAGGTGTTCGTAGATGGCGTTGCGCAAGTGGGGAAGGTAGATGCCGCCGAACGCGCCGTGCCAATAGGCGCAGTTGCACTGGCCGCGATACAGCTCGGCACGTGCCGCTTCGAGGAGCTCCCCGTCGACCGGCTCACCCAACGCGGCCGCCTTGGCGGCTTGTGCAAGCCGCCGGCTGATCTCGATCATCCGCGAGTACATCTCATCCGACTCGGGGTAGCGGACCTTGAAGTTCCGCCAGAAGCCGCCGCGGATGAATTCCCGCAGCAAGGGCCAATGGGGATTCTCTTTCATTTCGCTGGAGAGATGTGCGAACTCGATCTGCCGCTCGACCGGGAGGGCCCACTCGGTCATCTCCCGGTAGCTGCAGTCGGGCAGGTAGATTTTTCCGGCCGGCGCCACGTTGTCGACCGCCTCACCCAAGGTGGTCGTGTGAACCCACTCCCGGTTCTCCGTCAGGGCGTCGAAGAACCGCTCCAGCCAGCCTTCCCCATAGACGTGGTCGAACGTGCCGGGCCAGGAGCCGAGTTTCTCGCCGTCGTCGCCGAAGGTAACGATTGCCCCGGGACGTCGCTGGGCGATTTGGTCGAGGTATTCGATCGTTTGTTCGGGCAAACCGAAGGGAATCAAGTAGCGGAGACGCTCGCTGCCGGGAAAGACCGACATCACCCGACCGTCGTCCTCCGTGAGGCAGTGACCGGTCAACTGCGCCTGGCCGAGTCCGGCCGTCTTGAAGTGGAAATCGTCCAGCACGGTATACTCGATCCCCGCGTCGACCAGATCGCGCGTGTAGGACTGTTCCCAGATGCGCTCGGGTATCCACATGCCCCGGACCACGGTGCCGAGACGTTTTTCGAGCCAATTGGTGTAGTCGCGGATCTGGCCGACCCGATCGCGCGAAGGCAGCATCGCGAGGATCGGTTCATAGAAGGCGCCGCCGAGGATCTCCACGCGTCCCCGACGAACCAGTGCCACCAAGCGGTCGATGTAATCGGCGTGGCGAGCGTCAAGCCACTCCATCAGCGAGCCGCTTACGTGCAGAGAGATCTTGATCGAATCGTAACGTTCGAAGACGTCGAGAAACGGGCGGTAACTTCGCTGATAAGCCTGCTCAAAGACGTGCTCGAAGTTTCCAACGGGCTGGTGGTTGTGCAGGACCAGTGAGAATCGAATGGGGTTGGGCATAGTGGGTAGCGTTGCTCTTGGGGTCGGTGACTCCGCGCCGGCAAGAGGCGCAATTCAAAGGAAGACTACCTACTAATCGGCAATTATGCCCTAGTTTATCCAGTTCGCCTGGATGGAAAAGTTTCCGATTCGCGGGATTCCGCGTCGACCTCGCCGAGGAACATGGCCGCATCTTCGGGCGGAACCGGGTTAATGTAAAAACCGGTACCCCATTCGAAACCGGCCGCCTTGGTCAAACTCGGCATAATCTCTATATGCCAGTGATAGTGCCCAAGCTCCTGCGTGTCAAAGGGGGCCGTATGAATGATGTAATTATACGCGGGCTGATCCAACGCGGCCTCGATCTTGCCGATGACCTGACGCATCACGCCGGACAGTTCGTCCACCTCGTTTTTCTGGATGTTCTCGTAATGGCTTGCGTGCGTCTTCGGCAAGATCCAGGTCTCGAACGGGAACCGGCTGGCAAAGGGACAAAAGGCCACGAAGCCCGGCGTGTCCAGAACGATCCGCTTCTCGTGGGCCAGCTCCTGCTGGATCATGTCGCAGTAGACGCACCGACCCCGATAATTGTGAAACTCCAGCGAACCGGTCATCTCCTCCCAAACGTTAATCGGGACGATCGGCGTGACGATCAGTTGGCTATGCGTGTGCTCCAGCGACGCGCCGGCCGCCGCGCCCACGTTCTTGAAAATCATCCCGTAGACGAACCGGGGGTCTTTTTTCAAGTCCACCAGGCGATCCCGATAAACCCAGAGCACCTCACGAATCTGCGACTCGCTCAATTCCGACGTGCTGATGAGGTGCCGGGGCGACTCGATGATCACTTCGTGGGCCCCGACGCCCTGCATGCGGTCGTACATGCCTTCACCCCGCTTATCCAGGTCGCCCTCGATCTCCAGGGCCGGAAACTTGTTAGGCACCACGCGCACGCGCCAGCCTTCGCGGTTCGGCTGCGAGCCGGCCTCGCGATACGCGATGATCTCGTCGGGTGTCTTGTCTTCGTGGCCCTCGCAGAATGGGCAAAACTTGCTCCGGCGGCGCCGCGGCGTGGAATCAAAGTCGTGCGGACGTTTGGCGCGACTCTTGGCCACGATCACCCAGCGGCCGACTATCGGATCTTTGCGTAAATCGGGCATCGTGTGCGTTCTCGTTTCTGCAATCGGAATGTCAATCGCCCTTCAAGAGTGCCTCTGCCGCCCGGGGAACCGGCTGCTCCTTCTCGGCCCGCCACTCGATGCGACGTACTTGAAGCGGTTCGAACTCAAGCCTTGTCCAGATTCGGTATTGTTTTCCGTCTGCGTCTTGATAGGTCACGATTCGGTATTCCTCGTACTCTCCTCGAAGTATGTTAGGGCGACGTCGCGGCCGCCCGGTCCCGGCCTGAGACTGGGCAAAGGGACCGGATCGAAACGGGCCGGGCCATCGCGACCAGACCAACGCCAGCCCGTGTGCTTCCAAAAGCGGTCCGAGTCTTTTTCGGTGGCTCCGAGCATGCCGCGACGCCTTTACCAGCAGGTAGGCACCGCCGAAGATCATCACATACCAAATTGGCTCAATGTCGGGCATCTTCTCTTACGCCTGCCACATGATCAATTCGTAGTCGGGCGAGGGCACGGCCGTTTCGATCGCTCCTTCGGCCGGCACCCGCTCGACGGGCTTCCCCTCCTTGAACAACTGAACGAAAAAATGGACCGGATCGTCGGTCCTCAGTGCCAGGCTGCCCAGCGGAACGGTCAACTCCAGGATCTGGTCGGCGGCGACTTTCAGCCCGGCATGGGCCACCGAGTCATCGTTATTCACAAGTTGCGCCTTGGGCGTCTTACGGTCAAGGCGGGATACCTGTATTTCGTAGCCTTCCGGCTGAAAGAACGCCAGCTTGATCGTGTCGATCTCCGAAAGTTTCTCGGTCAGCGGGCCCCCTCGAGCATCCAACCGCACGGCCAGACGCTGCAGATCGAACCCAAAATAGAGATCGGAGATCAGACCTGCCTCGGCCTGGCTCATCGTGCCGCGGGCGCCTTGGCAAACATGGTGTCCGCCGTCGATCCACTCGAAATACGTCCGCCGACCGTCCACCTTGACGCTGAGCAGGCCGCTCGGTTGGGTGTGGAGCCCGCCCTGGCGGTGTCCCTGGCTGATGGGTCGGGCCAATTCGGCGGGCGGTTGCTCGTCCAAGAGGCGATAGACGTTCTGCAGATGGGTGCGGAAGAGCCGGTCGAACATCGCGTCTTGCGTGCTTGTGTGGTCGTCGCCGAACCACCAGAACCAGTCGCTCCCCTCGGCAATGTACAGCTCGTTCCACGCCCGACGCAACAGTTCGTCCGGCTTGGCCTGCTGCTCGGTGCGCCCGAGCAGATGCTGCCGCGTCTGGTGGAGCAGGTCCCACGCCCGATTGCATTCCGCGTGCCCGATCCAGATCCCGAAATTGTGCCCGATCCAACTGCCGGGAAACAGATGGTTCAGTTTGTCGGTCGCCGGGTACTTTTTCAGGTAGTCGCTCACGCACACCGGAAGGATTTGCGGATGCTCGGCAATCCGGCGGTAGAGGGTGCGGAGGAAGTCGACGCCGGCGTTAGGATAGTATTCCCAGCAATTCTCTCCGTCGAGAATGATGCTTAAGAGCGTCGGCCGATGGCCGGCGTTGCCGCTGGTGGCCCGGCCCACCGCTTCCACCTTGGAGATGAAGTCGTCTACGGCGTGTTTTGCCTCGTAGCTCTGATAATGGAAGCCGATCTGGTCGCTCATCGCATGGTCGCGGAAGATGATCTGCAAATGCGCCTGATGTCCGTCGATTCGCCAGGGACGATAGAGCATCTCCGGATTGCGCAGAAAACCGTGCCCATCGCGCGAGACCCAGCCGTCGGTCGAACAGGAGAGAATCTCCTCGTCGGCGGCGAGCCACTCGATCCCCGCGGCGGCCATCGCCGGAAGCATGCCTTGGCAAACCGAGCCCTCCGACGGCCACATCCCGCGCGCCGGTCGGCCGAAGAGCTTCCGGTGGTAATCGGTCGCCATCGTGATCTGCCGCCGGACGTCCTCGCCATAGCTGTCCAGATGTTTCGGCAACACCACGTCGGGCATGGCGCGCCGGGCCAGGCGCTTGTCCCACAAGAGCGGCAAGATCGGGTGGAAGAAGGGTGTCGTGGTCAGCTCCACCTGGCCCCGCTCCTGCAACCGGCGATGCAGGGGCACCACCTCCGAGAGAATCTCGCGTTGCTTTTTCAGCAGCCAGATCTTTTCGTCCTGGCTGTAGTGCTTGCCCTTGGCGCGAAACGCGGCCAGGTCCTCATCCTGCTCGAAAGCCAACGGATGGAACCAGGCCAGATTGGACCAGACCTGTAAGTCCAGAAGATCCCGCTTGTTGAACCGCTTGCGCGCCTGTTCGGCCGAATCAATGGTCACGCCTCGCTTGCGATAGAGCTCGTCATAGCGAGGATAGGGCCGGATCATGCGATCCGGATGGACCATGAAGGAATGGTCCAGAAGATAATACAGGTCTTCGCGCGAAAGATCCTCCGGCGCCAGGCGCGAGACCCGCAAGTGCGTGTCTTCGTAGTCCTCTTCGACGTAGGCGAGCAACTGCTGCAAAAGCGAGGGCACGAGATTGATCGTGGCGTGCAGCTCGGGGACCGCCTCAAGCAGCCGGGCCATGCCCCAGTAGTCCTTGATCCCGTGCAGCCGGACCCAGGGCATCGGGTTCTCGCCCCCGACGTCGTCGGGATAATAGGGCTGATGGTGATGCCACAAAAGGGCCAAACAGACGTCGTGCATGGCTCCGCCTCGC
>CAZWWC010000099.1:0-11878 GCA_964637625.1 uncultured Planctomycetaceae bacterium | reverse complement strand
GGCAGCCCGGCCTGGTCCCCCGACGGGAAAAAAATCATCTTCTGCGGACGGAAAATGCCGTGAGGAGTGAGTTGGTTTCGGGTGGCTGGGCCATAACACCGGGTGGCACGCCCTGAGCGCAGCGAAGGGCGTGGTGAAGAACGAAGGGTATGGGTGCCTGGGCCATAGCGCAGCGGTGGCCCAGTGGCTATCATTTCCCCGTGGCGCCGGCTCTTGAAACGCTGTGCCGAAGCCACGGGAGGTCTTGTTGGCTTGTTCTATGCTACCTCTTGGGACTTTGTCCCACCGGTTCAGAGAACCGGTGCTACCCGGTGAACCACGCCACCCCGCGGCCTGTGCCGCATGGTAGAATAAAGAAGCTGTCTCTACGGCCACTGTCGACCATGGTTGCCTTCAACTCAGGCGAGCATGCCATGAACCGTCACGTCATCCTCTCCATTCTGGCAATAACGGCTTGGGCTGCGGCACTGTTCGACGTCCCTGTGCTCCGGGCCGGGCAGAGCGCGGCGATCCGAGATGCCCGAAATCGGATGGTCGATCAGGAGATCGTCGCCGCCGGCGTGAAGAACCGCCGCGTGATCAAGTCGATGCGCGACACGCCGCGCCACGAGTTCATGCCCTTGGCCCAGCGGCAATATGCCTATTACGACATGGCGCTTCCGATCGGCCATCGCCAGACGATTTCGCCGCCGTTCGTGGTCGCCTACATGACCCAAGAGCTCGATCCGCAGCCTACCGATCGCGTGTTGGAGATCGGCACGGGCAGCGGCTATCAGGCGGCCGTGCTGAGCCCTTTGGTCCGGGAGGTCTACACGATCGAGATCGTCGAGCCGCTGGGGCGCAAAGCCGCCAAGACGCTCAAGCGGTTGAAATACAAGAACGTCCACGCCAAGATCGGCGACGGCTATCGGGGTTGGCCCGAGCACGCGCCGTTCGACAAGATCATCGTCACCTGTTCGCCCGAGCAGGTGCCCAAGGCGCTGGTGGACCAGTTGGCCGAAGGCGGGTCGATAATCATCCCGGTCGGCGAGCGTTATCAGCAGACGCTCTACCGGATGACCAAGCGCGACGGGAAGCTGGTCCGCGAGAAGCTGCTACCGACGTTCTTCGTGCCGATGACCGGCGCGGCCGAGAGCCGCCGCCGCGTGCAGCCCGATCCGACCAACCCGAAACTGGTCAATGGCGACTTCGAGGAGTTCATCGAAACCCAGGCCGCGCCCGGGGTGACCTCAGACACACCGCCGCCGAAGAAGCCCGGCGGCTGGCACTATCAGCGCCAGCTCGAAGTGGTCGAGTCGCCGGCCGAAGCGCCCTCGGGCAACCATTATGCACGGTTTCACAACGAGCAGCCGGGCCGGGCTTGCCGGGCACTGCAAGGTTTCGGCGTCGACGGCCGCAAGGTCCGGCGGCTCCAGGTTTCATTGACCATCCGAGGGCGGGACATTCGACCCGGCCAGAACCGCAAGCAATTGCCCATCCTGGCCGTCACCTTCTACGACCGCAACCGCGCCATGCTCGTCGAGCGATACATCGGTCCGTGGCGCGGCTCGTTCGACTGGCGTACAGAGACGGCCCTGATCGCCGTGCCCGGCCAGGCCCGCGGGGCCATTCTGCGGATCGGCCTGTTCGGTGCCGTCGGCGAACTCTGGGTCGACAACATGGAAATGAAGCCGGCGAAATAGAGCAGGGCAGGGGGGCCATCTCGTAGGTCAGGCTGTGCCTGACAGGAGGCGGAGCGGTGTAGGGTGTGCTCGCACGCACCAGCCCCTCTGGAAAAACTGCGATTTTGTCTCAAAAATCAAGCAGTCTGCTGCGTGTATTAGAGTGAGAGCCGCAACGACTGCGAAACTGAGAGCCGACAGCAAGGCAGGGTATGACAACGCTGCACGAAGCGCTCGAAACCGTCTACAAGAGCTGCCGACAGCAGCTTTTCACCTGCGCCTTGCACGTGACGCGTTGCCCGGCACGGGCCGAGGATGCCATCCATGAGGCGTTCTCGCGACTTCTGCGCATGGGCCGGATGCCCGACGACCTGAAGGTCTACGTGTTTCGGGCGGTGCGCAACGCGGCCATCGACCAGGTGACTCGGTTTCGGAAGCTCGGCGACGTCCATTCGAACAATGGCGCGGTGGCCATCTTCGAATCCCATGACGGCCCGGCCGATTCGGCCAGCAAGCGTGAGTTCCAGTCACGGCTGGAAACCGCCATCGCCTCGTTGCCCGAGCCGCAGCGCGATACCGTGGTGTTTCATCTTTACGGTGAACTCACGTTCAAGGAGATAGCCCGCCTGCAAGGCGTGCCTGACAGTACGGTGGCGGCGCGGTATTACCGAGCCCTCGAGAAACTGCGTGCGGAGCTTAAGGAGTGACCATGAAAAACTTTGAAGATCGGTTGAAGAAGGTGTCCCGCAAGGCGCCGAGTCCGCAGCTCGATCGCCGCGTGGAAGAGCTGCTGGCCGTCAGGCCTCGTCGCCGGTTGGCCGTCAACGTCTGGTGGGCGGCTGCGGCGTGTCTTCTCACCGGGCTTGTCGGATTCACTGCGGGAAGTGTCGGCGGGAGAGCGCCTGCGGCGCAGCCGGCAACTGCCCCCCAGGAGGTTGCCCTTCAGGTCGTTTACTCGTCGCCCGGCTCTCCGAATCCTTTCGACTTGACCTCGGTCAACGATTCCGCGACGACGAAACCGTGGAAAGTGATCACCAGTGTCAACCAAGGAGACACATTATGAAAAGACGAATAAGCCTCATGGTCCTGATTTCACTCCTGTTTCTGGGCTCCTATTCCGGGGCGGACGCAAAGGAGCAGAAGCGAGTCCAGATCCAGTTGCAGGTCTTCAAGATACGGGCGGATATCTCAGGCAAAACATCCCTGACCGACCATGTGTGGGAAGGCCTCGACCACCCGCCCTACAGATTAACACGTCATGGACCGTTCAAGTTCTTTGTCCTCGCAGAGCTCACGGTCGGAAAGGTCAAGTTTGTGGCGGACGAGAAAGCCTGGACGTGGGACGGCAAGGATCGCCCACCGTCGGACAGCGGAATTCAACTGCTGGCCGAACCACAGATCCTCGGCAACCTCGGAAACAAGTTCAGTATCGCGCTCCAATCGACACAGCCAATCGAATACTTCGAAAAGCGGACCGACGGGCTCTTCGAGCACCACAGAATACCCGAGGCAAATACGGGACTGGCGATCTCCACGCGAGTGGAAAAGGGGCCGTCCAATCGGATCATCCTTAGGGACTTCACGATCTCCCTCGACTCCGTGTCCCAGCGGAAGCCGATCAAAGGAGTCACCTTGAACGTTGGAAAACCCGTCTTCGATCGGGAACGGCTCAAGACCAGCGCGAGCCTCAAGCCGGGCAAGTACTACGCCATTGAGGTCATGACCAAAAAGGAAGGCATGCTTCTCCTTCGCCTCCGGGTCGATTGGGTCGAAAGGAAAAAGGCTCGCGATGTCGGACCTCTACCACCAAAGACCGGTGCCGATCAGCAAACACCGTCCGATGCGCCCGCGGATCAGGCTTCGTTCTGACATCGTACCGACACCATCGGATGGCGGCCTTTCTTTTGACACCGCCTGTCAACCTCACGGACACATGCTTGCTGTCTCGCTGCGCTCGCTTAGCAAGCATGCCACCCAAAGTCGTGCCACCCAATGATCCAGATATCAATACTCGGTCTTGTCGTGCTCGATGACAACGACCGAAGGAATCGGGTCAGGGCATTTCTCCGACACGTGGACCGAAATGCCCTTCTCGGTCTTGTCGTACTTCAAGTCAACCGGGCCGTCGGTGGTCAACAGGCGTACGCTCTTGATGTTGGCATCCTTCAGCGGAATCTCGAGCGTCCCGATCCGCGGCCACCGAAAGACGTGGGCATAGAGCACCCCAGGCTTCTTCGTGTAGCGGCCCCACTTGGGCTTGGCGAACGGGCTGGCGGTGGTGCCGTAGATCGCTTCGCCGTTGACCTTCATCCACCGGCCGATTTCCTTGAGCCGCTTGACGCTGGGCTCGGGGATCAGACCCTCCTTGGTCGGGCCGACGTTTAACAGATAATTGCCGCCCTTGCTGGCGATGTCCACCAGGTTGCGGATCAACGTGTCGCTCGATTTCCAGTCATGGTCGAAACTCTTGTAGCCCCACGTGCCGTTGATGGTCATGCACGTTTCCCAGTCGTAGTCCAGCCCCGTGTCGGGGATCCGCTGCTCGGGCGTGGTGAAACAGCCCTTGATCCCGCGACACAACCGATTGTTCCAGACGATGCCCGGCCGCAACTCCAGCAGTGACAAAAACGGTTGGGCACGTTCCTTCGTCATCCAGCGGGGCGTATCCCACCAGAGCACGTCGATGTCGTAGCCGCTGAGAATCTCCTTCGCCTGCGCAGTGGCGATCTTCGCCAGATACTCGTCGAAATCGCCGTCGTGGGCCTTGTCCCAGCCGGGCTCGCCTTCCTTGTAGCCATGTTTCGATCCGCCCGGATGGGTCCAGTCTTGATCCTGTGAATAGTAGAGGCCAAAGCGAATGCCGTGCTTCTTGCATGCTTGCTCCAGCGGGCGCAAGAGGTCCTTGCCGTAGGGCGTCGCGTCGACGACGTCCCAGTCGGTCACCTTCGAGTCGTACAGCGCAAAACCGTCGTGATGCTTCGACATCACGACGAGGTACTTCATTCCGGCCTCCTTGGCCAACCGGACCCAAGCTTCGGCATCGTACTTCGTTGGGTTGAACTGCTTGGCGTACTCTCGATACTCGGCCACCGGGATCTTCCCCTGGCGCATGATCCACTCGCCGAGCCACGGGATCTTTTCGTCGTGATACGTGCCGGCCGGCACGCAGTAGACACCCCACGTGATCAACATGCCAAACCGCGCGTCGCGCCACCACCCCATGTCGGCGCGCTTGGCCGCCTCTGACATGCCTTGCGTTTTCTTCTTCTCCTTGGCATTCTCATCGGGCGCCGCGGGGGCCATGGGTGCCCGGATCAGAGCACCTACAAGAACGGCCAAAATCACGGCTCGCAACTTCATGAGTTTCTCCCTCTCGCTATCGTTTTCTTGGGTGCCGTAGTGCGTGAAGGGCCAAGGTGCCATGTCCACGTTTCGGCGTGCCGGAACGTGGGCATGCAAGATTGCGCCCCACACGCTTGCTGTCTCGCTACGCTCGCCCGGCAAGCATGCCACCCAAACCACTTAGAAACTATCCGAAAACCGTTTTGATGGCATTGGGTGGCTGGGGCTGGAGCGAAGCGAAGCCTCAGTTTTTGGCCATCTGGGGCATCCCGGCGCGCCGGGACCCCAGCCACCCCCATAGTGGTTTTCGGATAGTTTCTTAATCATCCAGCCGTCAATAGTCGGTCTTGTCGTGCTCGATGACAACGACCGACGGGATCGGGTCGGGACATTTCTCCGGCACGTGGACCTTGATGCCCTTGTCGTCCTTGTCGTACTTCAAGTCAACCGGGCCGTCGGTGGTCAACAGCCGTACGCTCTTGATGTTGGCATCGGTGAGCGGAATCTCGAGCGTCCCGATGCGCGGCCACTGGAAGACGTGGGCGTAGAGCACGCCCGGCTTCTTCGTGTAGCGGCCCCACTTCGGCCTGGCAAACGGGCTGGCCGTGGTGCCGTAGATCGACTCGCCGTTGACCTTCATCCACCGGCCGATTTCCTTGAGCCGCTTGACGCTCGGCTCGGGGATCAGCCCTTCGGCGGTCGGGCCGACGTTCAACAGGAAATTGCCGCCCTTGCTGGCGATGTCCACCAGGTTGCGGATCAGTGTGTCGCTCGACTTCCAGTCGTGGTCGAAACTCTTGTAACCCCACGTGCCGTTCATCGTCATGCACGTTTCCCAGTCGTAGTCGAGACCCGTGTCCGGAATCCGCTGCTCGGGCGTCGAAAAACAGCCCTTGATTCCACGGCACAGCCGGTTGTTCCAGACGATGCCGGGCCGCAAGTCGAGTAGCGGCAGAAACTTCTCGGCTCGCTCCTTGGTCATCCACCGCGGCGTGTCCCACCAGAGAACGTCGATGTCGTAGCCGCTGAGGATCTCCTTGGCCTGTGCAGCGGCGATCTTCTCCAGGTACTCGTCGAAATCGCCGTCGTGGGCCTTGTCCCAGCCGGGCTGGCCCTCTTTGTAGCCATGTTTCGATCCGCCTGGATGGGTCCAGTCTTGATCCTGCGAGTAGTAAAAGCCCAGACGCATGCCGTGCTTCTTGCACGCCTGCTCCAACGGACGCAGCAGATCCTTGCCGTACGGCGTGGCGTCGACCACGTCCCAGTCGGTCACCTTCGAGTCATACAGGGCGAAACCGTCGTGGTGTTTCGACGTAATGACGATGTACTTCATCCCGGCCTCCTTGGCCAGGCGGACCCAAGCATCCGCGTCGTACTTCACCGGGTTGAACTCCTTGGCATATTCGCGATACTCGGCCACTGGGATCTCGGCCCGGCGCATGATCCACTCGCCGATCCACGGGATCTTTTTCCCCTTGTACGTGCCCGCCGGCACGGAGTAAACACCCCAGTGAATGAACATCCCGAACCGCGCCTCGCGCCACCACCCCATGTCGGCGGCCTTGGCCGCCTTCGACACGCCTTGCGTTTTCTTGTTCATTTTCTTTGCGGCCTTTTCGCCGGGCGCCGAGCGGGCCATCGTTGCCGAGATCAAAGCACCCAGGAAGACAGTCAGAATTACGGCTCGAAACATCATAAGGCTCCTTTTTCCTGTATGGTCAAAACTGGCGGGTCAGGCTGTGCCCGACTATCGAGGAAATGCGATACGTGTACTTGCCAGACAAAACCTGATCTACTCGTCTTCTCGTTGCGCACGGCACCAGTATCCGGCCACGTACGAAGACATGGTCAGGACGATCAACACACCACACGCAAGCAGAAACGAATAAGGATCAGCTGGCGTCATCAACATGGCAAGCGCACAACACGCCACAATAATAGCGACAATGGCGACGATACTTCGTTTGTGTTTGCAGCCAGTCGTATTGATCGTTTCTGGCGTTTGGCAGGAACTATCAGTGTGGGACATATCGAATCACCTCCCAAAACGTGCCGGCCGGGTGGACCATGCTCACCGACCCCGGGCAAGTATCATACGCACATCATATCCAACGGCAATGGTGCGTGCAAGCACGCACCCTACGCGGTTTGCCTACTGCCTGCTGCCCGCTGCCTACTGCCCGCTGCCCGCTGCCTACTGCCCGCTGCCCGCTGCCTACTGCTCCTCCACAAACCGAAACGGCTCCTTGCCCATCTCGTAGCCCGGACGCATGCCGACGTTCATCACCAGCCCGAGCATGAGCATATGGGCCACCAGCCCCGAGCCGCCGTAGCTGACCAGCGGCAACGACAGGCCGGTGATCGGCAAGAGTCCGACGGTCATGCCCGTGTTGATCAACACTTCGACCACAAACATCGCCATCACGCCGGCCACCAGCAGCCGCCCGAACGGTTCGCGCGTCGTCGCGGCAATCACCAGGCCACGCCATACGAGAAACGCAAACAGACCAAGCGTGCCCACGACGCCGGGCCAACCGAACCGTTCGCCTATCACACAGAAGATGAAATCGCTTCGCGCCTCGGGCAACTGATAGGCGGCCGGATCCTCGACCGTCTGGCCGGCGATCCAGCTTCCCCGAACCCCACCCAATGCCACCATTTGTTTGGCCTGATGCAGGTGATAGGTGTCGTCGTCCGGCGTCTGCTCCGCGGTGGTCTGATGGACCCAGGCACCAACGCGCGATCGCTGCTCGCCGCTCATCTGGCTCCACAAAAGCGGCATCGTCAGCACACCCAACGCCGCGAGAATAAGCAGATCGCGCCAGCGCGCGCCGGCCGTGAAAACCACCGCGAAGAACACCGGCAGAAAAACCAATGCCGTGCCCAAGTCCGGCTCGTGCAGGATCAGGAAGACGGGAACCAGCGTCAGCGCCAGGGGATACAGAAGTCCCCACAGGCGACGCTGGTTCTCGCGGTACATGAGGTAGCGAGCCAGTGCCAGGACATACGCCAGCTTGGCAAACTCCGATGGCTGAAGACCGATCGACCCAAAACGAATCCACCGCCGGACGCTGTGCACCCGGGGGAAGAGATAGACCACGATTAACAGCAAAAGAGCAATCAGGAACAGAGAGTAGCTCAATCGGGTGAGCACCCGGTAATTCGGAAACGTGGCCGCCAACATGACCGTCAGCCCCACGACCGACCACACCATCTGCCGGTAGAGCAAACCGTGGCTCAAGCCGGCAAGGGTCCCGTATCGGCCAATGCCTAGCCATCCAAGCAAGAACAGCAACAGGGCGGGGACGAGAATCGAGTAGCAAAGGCGTCTTGGCCAATTGGAAAGGGTCACCGTCGGGTTTCCTCGAAAAGTCCCAGGGGAGTCGAGAAGCAATCCCGGAGCACGCACGCTGCGGCGAGGAATTTGACCTTAAATATAGGGCAACTGTCGGCCAAGCAAAATCACCGGCACCCACGGGGCAGCCAAACAGCTCTATCGGGGGGTACGTAAACACCGCGGATAGTTGATCCGGGTGGTCTCGAGGCCGCCTTTGCCGAACCGACGCAATCGGAAAAAACGTAAAAAAGTATTTACGTCCAACGACTTATAGGTCTTGACTTGTTTGTCTGAACTGCTTGAATTGTGTGCTAGGCTTGGTATGCTACGAGAGCGCTTCGTCGTAGCTTGAGTTCTCTATGGTCTTCAGAAAAAAGGGAGAGAGTGTGTGATGATACGATCCAGTAGGAAACTCGTGGTCGCCGGCGTGATGATCGTGGCTGTTTTCTTGGTGGCGGCTTCGCCGGCCGACGCTTGCTGGAGGTGGGGGTGCTACCAGCCAGTTTCTTATTACACCCCGTATTGCGCGTCTTGGTGTTCGCCTTGCTATACCTCGTGCTATACCTCGTGCTACACCTCGTGTTGCGATCCGTGTTGTGGAAGCTGGTACGTGGGCTATCGGCCCGGCCCGGTTCGTCGAGCGTTGTTCGGCCCCTATCGCTGGTACTATGCGGGCGGATGCTGCTATGATGCCTGCTGCTGGGACTGCTGCTACACGTGTGCGGATCCGTGTTGCACGGAGACCACGACGACCCAGCCGGCGGTAGACCAGAAGCCCACCGTGGCGCCGCCTCAGCAGCCCACCCAAGACACGACGCCGACGGACACGACGCCAGCCTTCGAGACGCCCATGCCCAATCTGCCGGCCACCATGCCCGAGTTGCCGACCACCAACCTTCCGACACGCCAGAACAGTGGCCTGTTGACCGTTTGGGTGCCGGCCGGGGCCAAGGTGTTCATCAACGGCAAGGAAACCACCACGCCGGGCAGCCGACGCCGTTACGTGTCGTATGGCCTGAAGTCCGGGCTGAACTACAAGTACGAAGTCCGTGCCGAGTTGGTCCGCGATGGTCGAGTTGCCGAAGAGACCAAGACCGTCTACCTGACGGCCGGCGCGAGCGATGGAGTCGCCTTCGGTTTCAATCGTGAGCCGATCGAGCAAATCGCGGCCCAGCAGTAATCGCAACGCTGCGAGATCGGCTTGCCGACGAAAAAACCACAACCCTCGTACCGAACCGCTCGGTGCGAGGGTTGTTTTGTGATCCTGGGCAGCCATCAGGCCGATCGGCGGACGCCCGACGCCGGACCCATACCGATTGTCGCCACGTCGAATTGCACGTATAATGCGTCGTCGCGCTCAGGGACGTGCCACCCTTGAGGAACCCTATGGACACTTGGTGTGTCCATAGCAAGAGACGTTTTCAGGAGAACCCCGTGTTTGATTCGATCGCCGTCGTCGGCGCCACCGGCGCCGTGGGAACCATCATTCGCCAACTGCTCCAGCAGCGCCGCTTCGAGGCCCGGGAGTACAAGTTCCTGGCATCCAGCCGTTCGGTGGGCAAGAAGTTGACGTTTGCCTCTCGGACGTACACGGTCGAAGCGCTCAAGCCCGAGGCGTTTGACGACGTGGAACTGGCCATCAGCAGCACCCCCGACGACGTGGCCGCCGAGTTCATTCCCGAGGCCGTCCGGCGCGGTTGCGTCGTGGTCGACGAGAGCGGCTATTGGCGGATGGACCCCAAGGTGCCGTTGGTGGTTCCCGAGGTGAATCCGGAGGCAATTCGCCATCATCAAGGCATTATCGCCAGCCCCAACTGCTCGACCACGCAGATGGTGCTGGCCATGAAACCGCTCGACGACGCCGGCCGCATCCGCCGCGTCGTGGTCAGCACCTATCAGGCCGCCAGCGGAGCGGGGCTGGCCGGCAGCCGCGACCTCCAGCAGGGTACCCGGGCGAAGATGGCCGGCGAGGACTACCGGTACGAGGAGTTCGCCCATCCGTTGGCTTTCAATTGCATCCCGCAGATCGGCTCGCCCAAGCACCGCGGCTATACGTCCGAAGAGATGAAGATGGTCTACGAGACGCAGAAGATTTTCGCCGACGAGTCGATCCAGATTTGTGCTACTTGTGTTCGCGTGCCGGTGCTCAACTGCCACAGCGAAAGCATCCTGGTCGAGACCGAAAGGAAGATCACCGTGGAGGAGGCCCGAGAGCTGTTCGCCGCCACGCCGGGCATCGCGGTGATGGACGATCTGGACAACAAGGTTTATCCCATGCCGATCAACGGCGACCAGCGCGACGAAGTGTTCATCGGCCGGATTCGCGAGGACATCTCCTCGCCCCACGGCCTGGCATTCTGGTGCGTGAGCGACAACCTGCGAAAAGGAGCCGCCACCAACGCCGTCCAGATCGCCGAGCTACTCAGGGCCAAAGCCTAGGGCAGGGCAGGGGGGTGCCACTGCTGGACTTCGACGAGCTCAGTCGAGTCGCTTGGCCAGCAGTGCCGTCCGTCACGGGTGCCTGGGCCATAGCGCAGCGCTGGCCCAGACGATCAGTGCCGTCTCGGAGCGACAACCATGCGAACCATCAAGCTCACACTCGCCTACGACGGCACCGCCTACGCCGGCTGGCAAGTCCAGCCGGGCGAAACCACCGTGCAGGGCATACTCGAAGCGGCTCTCAAGAAAGTGACCAACCAGTCCGTCCGGGTCCTGGCCAGCGGCCGAACCGACGCTGGCGTTCACGCGGCCGGCCAGGTCGTCGGCTTCCAGACCGGCTCCGAGTTGGCCGTCAACGTTTTGCAGAAGGCACTCAACGCCGTTCTGCCTCCTGACATTGCGGTGATCGAGGTGGCCGAGGTTCCCGAAGGTTTCCACGCCATCCGCGACGCGCGGCGAAAGCGCTATCGTTACGTGATCCACGACAGAGCCGTCCGCGATGTATTCCGCCGAGGCTACTGCTGGCACTACGGCCGCCGACTCGACGTCGAGGCGATGCATCGGGCAGCGCAACTGCTGCTGGGCACCCACGACTTCAGCAGCTTCGAGACTAGCGGCGCCCCGCGCGAGTCGAGCGTACGGACGATCACCGACATCTTCGTCTGCCGCGCCGGGGACTGTCCCGATTTTCGCGCAGCGAAAATGGGACTGTCCCCTTCCGTGGTTCCCGTCGCGCCGGGTGACGATTTCATCCTCATCGAGGTCGAGGCTGACGGATTCCTCTACAACATGGTCCGCGCGATCGTCGGCACACTGGTCGAGGTAGGCCGCGGCGCCGAGAGTGAAGATTGGGTCCACGAAGTCCTTCAATCCACCGACCGCCGCCGCGCCGGCCCCACCGCTCCACCAGAGGGGCTATGTCTTGTGCATGTCGATTATTGACCAAACGACGTTGTCCCAGTTTTCGCAACTGCTGATTTGCTTGTAGACATCCACACGATCTTTGTCTCTCCGCGTCTCCGCGGCTCTGCGCGATAATCATCCTCGCGCAGAGCGGCTGTGTTTGATGTCAAGGGATTGATAGGTTGATTTTGGGATT
>CAZWWC010000098.1:0-11927 GCA_964637625.1 uncultured Planctomycetaceae bacterium | reverse complement strand
CGCTCAGGATGACCTGCTGAGGTGTCAGCCAGCCAAACTTGGAACTACTGAGACTGGCAAACAACCAACAAGAAAGGGCCGCCCCTTGAATCGAGCGGCCCTTTTCTTGTTCTTATTGCTTAAACCTGCTGGAAAACGGTTAGCCACTCCGGCGGCGACCGAAGACGCCCAGTAGGAGACCGCTTATCACCAGCAGAACAAACACGGACGGCTCGGGCACGCACCGCGTGGCCAGATTCCAGTCCTTGACCATCACGTCGGGATGCTCATACGGGTCATAAAGGGTGAAGTAGTCGCCATCCGGAAAGATGATGTTCTCCCAGCTCGGCTGGTAGTCCAGCGTCCAATGGAAGAGCAGTTGCCCACCGTCCTCCGATTCCTCGACTTCGGGGGTCCACTGGTTGCCCGCGTCGTCGACCAGAACAATGTCAACTTGCCGCCCCGCAACACGATCGACGTAGTCGACCAAGAGCCAGACTTCCTTATACATGTCGTCCAGCGGCTCGTTGGGAACCCACAGGATCTCTTCGCCTTCCCACTGCGGGCAACCATAAACATCCGCCTTCTCACCGCTAACCAGGAAGTCGGGATCGAAGTTCAGGGTACCCGGGTTGTCGGGCAACTCATCGGCAGGTCTGCCGAAATAAGCCACATCGTAGTTGCTGACCGCCACGTCGGGCTTGCGGAGCCCCGGACACAGCGTGACGTAGTTCACCGCGTCTTCCAGGTAGTAGGCGTTCGGGTCAGTACTTGTCGGGTTAAGATCGAACCCGTTGTAATTAAAGATCGTGTCATAAACGGCATCATCCTTGCCGTCCAGATCGCGATCGGAATCGTGCCAGACCGATGGGACAGTCTCGCAGTCCGGAGGATGCGTATAGTTGCCGCCGACCATCGTCAGGCAATGGGCCGGCTCGCGAAACCCGACACTCACGTACTGGCAACGATCGAGTTCGTCCAGAAGGAAATTATAGTCATAGCAGTCGAGACCTTCTGAACTCTTGTAGACGGCCGTGACGTCGGTGTAGCGATTGTCCGGCTGGTACTCGTCCGAGTTAGGATTGAGGCCATAAGTGTAGAGCCACCAGTTGATGGCGTTCTCCTTATAGCCGCATCTGCCTTTGCCCATAGCGTTTGTCATTTGGCGGTAAATGTTGTCGGCACGAGCTTGGACCGTCGCGCCGGTACCCCATCCACCTCCGCCAAGCAGATTGGCGGCACAGGCCTGCCAGCAACTCATGTCTCCGGGCGCCGGTTTGCCATTGGCCAAGAAGACCTTGTCCACGTCGGGCACGGGGTTCGGCGTGTCCTTGTACACGTCATAGGCGTTGGCCGTCGCACCAAAGACCAACAGCGACAAAAACATCAGAGTCACTACAATTCTTCTCATGACATTCACTCCTCCAAGTCAAAGTGGAAACAACCGATCATCCCAGTGATGAACACAACTTGTCCGGCAGCACGCAACCATTTCTCGGCACAACAAAACGAGACGCGACGCTGGCCAGTGGGTTGACCATCGATGCCCTCGATCGTATGCACGAAAAACCGGCTACCGACACTGGAATACCAACATCGAAACAACACATCTTCTTCTCCGACCGGTTTCCTTGCGAAATGGCTCGGTGCAGCTATCGCAACCGTCGGAAGCCGAAGTTTCAGACGCCACCGACGCGTGACTTGCTGCAGCTTCGCTCAAAGCTGAAATGCTGCCGGCCGGTGAAGAACAATGCGTACGACGAATGGCCGCGCGAAAAAAAAAGAAAAGCCGTTGCGTCAGACGTGTCCCCCTTGCCCCCCCGGCAGATTCGTACTTGCTCTGAACCTATCCATCTCCCCACAATATAATGGGACTGGGTCGCCCGTCAAGTACTTTCCGACCAGACTGCCCAACTTCACCCTTCACCGCCGCGACGCCGGATACCGCTACCGGTAAACCTTACCGCATTGATACTCAAGAACAACGCCCCTCTTATTGCCATCTGCCTTGTCAGTCGATTGGCGGGGCAAGAGCCGAATGCCCTGAAAACGGGCCCTCATTGATCGCGCTGGCTTCCTTGGCTTTGCACGGGCTGACAGGACGACGACCAACGTGCCTACCAAACGACCGGCACCCGAGTCCGATCAGGTCAGGCCGCCCCGTCCGATCACACATCATCAACACCGGCTTGCCGAGCGTCGGCACTTCCTCCCGGCCGCCGCCGGAAGCGGTCGGTATCAATGTCGAGGGATCCGCAAGCCGGACGAACTCCCGATACTCTCCCCCCGAATGAGCCATTCGGCAACGTTTTCCCTGCGTGCCAACCGCAGCCAGCCAAATTCGCAGCAGTAGTCTCGCGCCCGGGGCGACCCTCCCGAGCAAGTCGCCCTTTGTCTCGCCTAGGATGCCTCTCAAACAAGGTCCGAGGTTGGGTCGTCAAAAAATGGGATTTTCCGGGCTCCAAAGGTTGAACGGGTGGCTCAGTCATGGTAGGATCACAATAAGTTAATTGTCTTATCGTTGCGGGCAGAGTGGGGGGTGTATGGCGACCAGGAAGCTTCTGCTGGGGGGGAGCGGGGGGTTTTCGTAATTTTGGAAGATTTTTCGCGGTGGCTGCTTGTATTTCCTATGAGAGGTGTTACAATCCGAGCATTCGGTAAATAGGTGGCGAGCAAGCCAAGGGGATCTCATTCGGTGCTACGCACGGCAGCGGTGACATTGCGAAAGATGTTGGGTACCGGAATTATGTGGGCAGCTCGAGCGTTTCATTAGTGAGTGGAGAGTTTTCTCGAGAGTTTCTTCTCGGTACTACAACGAAAGTGGAGGTGAGTTCAATGACGATGGGAAGAACAACAGTATTATCTTTGGCCGCTTTGGTTTGCTTGACCCTTTTGGCCGTGCCCGTTTGGGCGGTACCACTGGACGGCCATTCGCTGGCCTACGAAGGCACATGGACCGGTTCGGCAAACTACTCGGCGAACGGCGGAGACTTCACGGGAGACGTTGAGTGGGCGGTGTTCGGGCCGGGGGTCTTGCCGCCGGAGTTTTCAGGCTTGAGCGGCTGGACTTACAACTCTGCGGACTTTACGTACGCTTACCAGGTGAAGAACCAAGGTTCCGATTCTCTGGCCAGCTTCGTTGTAGATCTGTTCAACCCGGGAGGCAACGGGGGCGCCGTCGATCTTGGCGATGCCGGTAGCGGGAACGATATTGAGCCAGATGCGATCTCCTGGTTGGTTAACCCTTATTTTGGATATATTACCTACGATTTTGATGCGGGCGTCGGTCAGAACCAGGACACCACGGGTTTGGTGTTTCAGAGTCACAACATTCCCATGTATTATCAGGGACTCGTTGTCAACGGCGGTAGTGCGAAAAATGTTCGACTGCCGTCTTCAAGTGCCGTGCCGATACCAGAACCATCGACGTTACTCATGCTCGTTTGTGGGCTGGGAATCATCTTTCTTGCAAGACGTTGATTCCGGGAGCGTGTAGAATAGAAGTAGAATAGAAGTTGACAAAATAGAGGTGAGTCCCTCCGACGCGACGGTGGCGGCATGTGTTCTTGGGGACACGGGCAGTTGCGGGGATAAGCTGGTGATGCCTTGAAACGAGGGAGTGTGAATCATGGCTGCTAATCTGTTCTGCAATTCGAAGCTGGTTTCTTGTCTGGTTGGCCTTCTGTTGGTTGCCCTCTTGTCGATATCGGGAACGCTCGAGGCTGGGGTACTTTCGGGCGATAGCAACGCCATGCTTTCCGGCCGGGAAGATTTCGTAATCAACGGAGTGAACGTCGCCGACGTTGAATACGCCGTGTATTTACATGGACAGTCGTTTCCAGAGGGTCCGGTTTACCCAAACGATTATGTCTATGCTTACCAGATCTTCGTCGAACCTGGTGACGCTAATGTCAATGTCATCACGATCTTGACCGTTGGCTTGCATTTCGACGCGGGCGCGAACAACCAGAATTCCCTGGACGGCTCAGGGGATGTGACTCCGAACGGTCAGAGTGTGGGTTTTGGGGGCGGGGATGCGGCTGTATGGAATTTTACAGGCCCTCCAATCTTTCAAAGCCAGAACAGTGATATCCTCTATTATAGCAGTCCGTATCTGCCGACAGTTGACGTTAGTACCTTAGCGAGGGGAACTTCCGCATCGGCCCCCGTCCAGTTGCCCAGCCCCAGCGACAGTGAAGGCGTTCCGGAACCGGGGATACTGAGTCTATTGGGTGCAGGGGCGGCCCTGCTCTCTCTGTCCCGCCTAACCCGCCGGCGATCGGCCTAGAGGATGTTCGCCGAGCTCGCCTGGGACCGACGTAGTAGAAGCCCAGGTTCAGCAAATAACCTGGTAAACAAGCCAGCTTGCGCGGTAGGTACAATGATGACACTAAGGCTGAACGTGCCTATCGTTCTTGTGGCAGCCCTTCTGGCTGTCTTTGTCTCTAGGGCTCCAGCCGCTATCGGCCCGGAGAACGTCCTCGTCTTGTACAATGAGGCGAGCACCGAAGGGACCCAGGTGGCCTCCTACTATGCCCAGGTCCATCCCGGGGTCCAGGTGCTGGGACTGACCAACGTCGGCTTCGACGAGGAGATGTCAACGGACGACTACCTCGACGTTATTCGCCCCCAGATACTGCCCGCCTTGACTCCTTCCATTGACGTCATCGTCACGACCAAGGGTCTGCCGCTGCGGATCGTCAACTCCCACGCCAACCCGAACCCGATCTATCCCTGGAGCAAGTTCTCGAGCCTGGAGAGTGAGCTTACGCGGGTCGACTCGATCGATACTTGGCAAGAAATGGGAGACCAGGATTGGCTGTATGGGGGATCCTACCATTTGGCCCGTAATCCATATTATCGCGACGGTGTCGCGTTTGATCATGGGACCTTTGGCATCCGCCTGAGTTGCCGGCTCGACGGGTTCACCGTGGCGGACGTCACCGCCAGCGTCCGCCGGGCGCAGCAGGCCTTCGTCGACCGCATCGACTCCGCCGACCTGTTTCATTTCGTGGTCGACAATGACCCTAATGCGCCGGGGGCAACGATCAACGGCATGCCCGCGTTGGCCAACGTCCTCAGCGCTGCCCAAGTGCCGTACACCTACGACAATACGGATGCTTTCATCACCGGGGCGCCCCGTCCGGTGCAAGGCTACGTGAGTTACGGTGTGCACGGCGGAGGCGCGTGCTCCCCGAATAGTTATTTGGTCGACGAGGTGGACGGGCTGACCTTTGAGTTGGCCAACGGAGCGGTCTTCCACACCTGGGAGAGTTACAACGCCTACACCTTCATCGAAGGTGGAAATCGGGCTGGCCAGGGCCTTGTGGCCGAGTGGATCGCCCGCGGCGGAACGGCCGGCACCGGCCACGTCCAGGAACCGGGCGCCAACCCTTTGAGCGTCGCGAACGAAGACGTGATGTTCGCGATGCTCCTGGAGGGCTACACCTGGGTTGAGGCCGCGTGGTGTGCCACCCGACAGCTCTCGTTCGTCAATACGGTCGTCGGCGATCCACTGATGATTGTTTCGGTCCCCGCCGATGCCAACAAAGACGGCCTGGTTGGCCTTTCGGACCTTATCCTGTTGGATGACAATTGGGGAACCCAGGGTGAGCCGGGCGGTGCATTGTATCGTCTAGGTGACTTCAACGCGGATGGACTCGTCGGCTGGGCCGACCTGATCGTGCTTGGCACCCGATGGGGCACTACTGCCGATTGGTATACCGGTGACGGCGCCGGTCCCCTGCCCGACATCCTTTCGGATCTGATCCCCGAACCATCCACCCTCCTATCGACTCTCATTGGTGGCCTGCTCGGCCTGCTGGTCTATGGTGGGCGGCGACGGCACCGCTCGGTATCCGCCGCCTGAAGCGTCTCTCTTCGATCGAGCCGCCAAGACTGATGCTCTTCGCCCTGCGCGGCGCCGGGGTTGTTCCCGCTGCTGCCGCCGTTGCCTACTCCGGTAAGGCCCTCCGGGAATTGCGAGGGCGAAGCTCCCGCTGAGCCGGGCGTCTTGGAGGGCAAGGGCCCAGCCACAAAGTTTCACCTGGGTAGCACCGATTCTCCGAATCGGTCTCGCGCAAGCGACAAGAGATCGCTGGACTCAGCCGGCCAGAACCTCTTGTGCCTCGGGCAGGAGCAGCTTCAAGAACCTGGGCTACCCCAATAATGTTATCAGGACTGTTCTATCTCATGCCCTCAAACCCTCAGCGCCTCCTCTCCAGGAAGCGTCCGATTGTACTTTCTCTCTCGATGCGGACGTTCTCCACCCCCGCAGCCAAAAACCCCTCTCCTAAGGGACCCCCTTTACACACATCCGGAACGAGCTACGATACGATTTGGATTTGACCGTGGAGTGCTTATGCCTCTGAAGCGGGAGCACTTCGGCGACAACTGGTCGTGGGGCCTGCGAGAGGCTGGGGCCTGCGAGCCCACTCGCTTTGAGAACCGGTTAGTGGCTCATTGGGCCCGTGTTCTTCTTGGTGGAGGTATCCGGTTTTACCACCTTAACCATATAACCACCCCCCAATAGTCATCGCATTCCCCCAAATACTGATGCCGGGTCTCCCCCCGCAATGGATTTTTGCTATGATTGTAGGTGGGTTGGACACGTCGTACTCAGGGGGAACGTTCTGGGGAAAGAGGAAAACCCCCAAGCGGATCACCCTCGATCAAGTGTTGTTCTACCCGTCGGTAATGGCCGATGGTTGCTTCGCGCATCCGTTAACATCCATCACTGCCTTTGAACGACTCCGTCAACTCCGCCGATGAGCGACGACCCAAGCACAATGCGAACCACCTTATGCCGGAGGCCGCGGGGGCTCCCTGCTTCGTGTCCGAGTCCGCCCTCGTCGTCGAGCCCGCAAGGCGACCAGATGCACGACGCCTTGCTGGCCTACGAGATACACGACGGCATGGTGCAGCATATCACGGGCGCTCACATGCGTCTTCAGACACTACTGGAAACCAGCGACACACTCCCGGAGCATGTTCGCCGCGAAATCGAAGTGAGCTTGGATCTGATCCGCAACTCGATCGCCGAGGCACGGCATCTGATTCGCGGGCTTCGTCCTCCGGTGCTTGATGAGTTGGGAATGACAGCCGCCCTGGAACACATGATCGACGAGTTGCCCCCCGACGGTCCTACGATCGAGTTCAAACCCGATGGGCAATTCGAACACTTGGATCACTTACTGGAGAACGCGGTGCTTCGGATTATCCAAGAGGCCGTCACCAATGCAAGACGACATAGCGGATCCGATCGAATCGTCGTACATATGACGCGGACCGACGAGGCGATCGAGTTGGAAGTTCGCGATTGGGGAGTGGGATTCGACCCGAGGAGCGTTGCCGCGGAGCGTTACGGACTGGAAGGAATACGTGAGCGAGCCCGGCTGTTGGGAGGCCGGACGATGATCAAGAGGAGCCCGGGCAAGGGAACCCGGGTTTGTGTGGAACTGCCGATTACCCATAAACCCGGGAAAGAGGCGGATGCAAATAATGGGAGTAACGAATGAGTAAGATCAAGCTATTGATTGTGGACGACCATGAGGTTGTTCGTTGCGGACTGAAAACACTGCTGGCGGATACGGATATCGAGGTAGTAGCCGAGGTGTCCACGGGCGAAGCGGCTATTCGCTATGCCTTGGAAAACGACCCGGATGTCATTCTCATGGACATTCGCATGCCCGGTGGTGATGGTTTGACGTCGCTGGGACGCATCAAGCTCGACAAGCCGGAGATGCCGATTCTGATGCTCTCCACGTTTGACAACCCGACCTACATCGCCCGTTCGGTCGCTCTCGGCGCCAGTGGCTATCTCCTGAAGGGCTGCACGCGTGACGCGTTGATCAAGGCCATTCGCACGTCTGCCGCCGGCGAAAGCGCTTGGACTCGCGATGAGCTTCGTCGGGTGACCGGCGCGCTGGCCACGCCCCGTCTGACGGCCGACATCGAGGTGCCGCTCACTCAGCGCGAAAGCGAAGTGCTGCGTCAATTGGCCTACGGCCTGACCAACAAGGAAATCGCCCAGGCGCTCCACATCAGCTACGAAACGGTCAAGGAACACGTTCAACACATCCTTCGAAAGATTGGTGTTTCCGACCGAACCCAGGCTGCCGTGTGGGCGGTCCGCAAGGAATTGGTCTGACCCAGACCAAGCGAGAAAGGCGTGCTGCCGGCCGGGAACATTCCCGTCCGCAACGTGATCGTTCGTGCAAACGTTGGGTGCCACCGGCACCCTTCTTGCAGGTCGGCGGCGGCACGCGCCGCCGGATAAACCGCTCGTTTGAAGCGCTACTTTGCCCCGCCGACTCCCATCTTCCCGCGACGGCTTCTGCCTACGCTTCCCGGAGCGCTTCTCAGATCCATATGGCGGGTGCCACTGCTGGCTTGTCCAGCAGTGCTTTGGAATCCGTCGAGAGGAGCAGACAAGGTGCCCCTGGCACCCTCGGAAAGCCGCTACACCCGGTGTGAGAAATGCTCTAGTCACACCACCACAGGCGTGTACGACCGGCCGGGGGGTACCGGCAACGTCCCCGCCGACGGCCTACAATTTCGTCGCCCGGCGCATCGGTGATATAATTACTTATTGACGCCTGCACGGCCTATTGATGTCTGCATTGTCAATGACCGGCGATCCATCGAGAAATGCCCTGAAAACCGGCATTGTCATCCTGAGCGAAGCGAAGCATCAGCGTAGCGAAGAATCTCCTTGACCATCGAGATCCTTCGCTACGCTCAGGATGACCTGCTGCGGTATCAGCCAGCCAGACTTGGAACTACTGACCTTGGCTATGCAGGCGTCAATCATTCCTTTCACCTCGCTTGAGACTCGACGCATGAGACGATTGTGGCTGCTGGCTACGTCTGTTTCACTGCTTCTGGTGTGGACGGTTTCTACCGGCGCCCAGGCCGCGGTAATCGTCCTGGCCAATGAATCGGACAAGCCCGTCTACTTGGCCGTGGGGCCACGCGACCAGAAGCTGCAAGCCTACCGCATTGCCGCGGGCGACGTCTTGCCCGTAGCCGTACGCGGCCAGGTAACCGTTCGTTTCAACGCGGGAGACGAAGTCGTCGACCGCAGGATAATGCCCTACTCGATCTGTTCCTTCTCCGGTAAGGATCGACTCGAGTTGAGCGAACAACGTTTTTCCGGTGACGCCGACCTGACGCCGCAGACACAAGCGGCCGCCCCGGCGACCGCCGAAGCGCTCGGGCGCATCGGCACGCTGCCCGTCATGATTCTGGTCGACGACGACGAACCGGCGGTGCGTCGCCTCTGGGAATCCCGACTCCGCGAGCGATTGCAGGCTGCCTCCAAGATTTTCGAGCAACACTGTCGCATGCGCTTCGAGGTGGTGGCCGTCGATACCTGGGAATCGAACGACGGCGTAACCGACTTCCGGCTCTCGCTCCGCGAGTTCGAGCGCAAGGTCCGGCTCAAGCCGCCGGCTCGTCTGGCCATTGGCTTCACCAGTCAGTACCGCAAGCCCGACAAGCGTCGGGTACACATGGGTGGAACACGCGGCCCGCTGCATCCCCACCTTCTTGTCCGCGAATGGTCGCAACATGTCAGCGAGTCCGAACGGCTCGAAATCCTGGTTCACGAACTGGGCCACGTCTTGGGCGCGTCCCACAGCCCCGACCACACGTCGGTGATGCGCCCGCTGGTAGGCGACCGGCAGTCGCGTGCCCGATCGTTCCGCATCGGCTTCGATCCCATCAACACGTTGGCGATGTATGTCTTTTGCGAACAGCTTCGTCTCGGCGGCGCCAAACGGCTCACCCAATTCAGTCCGGCCAGCAAGGCGTTGCTGTCGAGCGTCTACAGGGAAATGCATCGCCAGTTCCCCGACGATACGTCGGCCGCGCGATATCTTGCACTGGTCCAAGGCGCCTCGCTCCGGCCTTCCACGACGGCCCCCTCCACGTTGACCGCTGCCATTCGCAAAGTAGTGCGCGCGGTGACTCGCGCGGCAGCCGAGAACCATGCCCGACCGTCGCGCCCAGGCTCCGGCCCCGACTCGGTGGCTCGTCTGGAGGGCGATGCGCTGGCGGACTACTACGTTCGAGCGGCCAGCCGGGAAGCAACAAAACTGCCTAAGCACGTCGCGGTGAAAGCTTATCTCGTCGGCCTGGTCATCGCTCTGGAGAATTCGGGCGAGCCGGATGGTAACACGGTGCTCGGCGGAATCTCTCGTCGGTATGAAAGCGCCAAACAGCGACAACATCGTTTGGCCGTGCTGGGCAAACCCACGATCCACGGGCGGCAAGACTTGCTCCAGCACTTCATTATCTCCGCCGCACTATGTTCCAAGTTCGGTGCCTCCGGCGCGGAGTCTATCTGCACGCACAAGGAGATGCTGGACAGCCGCGGCAAGAGTGGATTCAGCTTCGTCGACCTAGCGGCCGACATCGCCGGCATCGCTCTGGCGGGGCGACTCGAAAAATCCAAGCTCTCCTTCGACGAGCTTGCACGCTCGTTCGAAGTTCGGGATTTCCTCCTGCCGCCGGGAGCAACGCCCGAAAACCTTTCTTACGACGCTTTCAAGGAAACCTACGGCAGCCTTCAGGACGCTCGCTTTCGGAAGCAGAAGGAATCGCTGCAACGGCAGATCCTTGCGCTGCCCGGCCACTCCGGCAAGAGGAGCCCTTGAGACGCCGCGATTTCCAGTCGACCGGGCCTTCCCGGCCCCCGGTCTGCACCTCGTATTTAGAGCCAGCTCCATCTCACAGAATCCGGCTGAACTCGTCATGCTGACCGAGGCGAAGCATCTCAATCCCTTGAATGTCAGCCAGATCCTTCGCTGCGCTCAGGATGACATGCATCGCCGGAGAAGGTTCGGGGATAGCCTCTTAGTCCAAAACTGCCATATTGGCGGTCATGGGCGAGTCCTCACCAGGCGAGTGGACACTCGCAAGTCATTCATGCGTAATCACTTGCATTGCACCCCCCAGCGGCTCCACCCGTGGCACGCGCTTTGCATCTTGTCTTGATGTCCTAGTTCACTCAGACGATGCAGATAGGGGGCCGAAAAATGACCCTCAACCATACGCAATTCGTTCGCACGATGAAACGCCTCGCATCGGCCGAAGGCTACCTGGAACTGCGGATGCCCGGCGAGGCGCTGGAGAGCCTTGAGGAGATTGGCGAGCCTGGTCCGTTGCGCGGCGCCGTCGAGATGCTCCGCGGGAAGGCCTTCTGGCTCCAGCACCGCTACGATGACGCAGCCAAGTCACTGCGTGTCGCGGCCCAGAATATCGACGCGCCGCACGACCGCCCGGCCTGGATGGCGCTGAGCATCTACTACCGCAATCAGGGGCAACCCGACGAGGCGCTGGATAGTCTTGCGCGAGCCCGAGGTGCCCGTCTGCCGGAGTCTGGGCCCAAGCCGCACACAAACTGACGGCCCACGCAGGGCAAAATGCGGCTGACCCTCACTACCGGTAACACCTGGAATGGGAGGGCCGCATCACTACCCACTGTGGCCCATAACCGCTCCATAGGTACGGATACAAGCTGTTGTTTCCACCCCAGCCGGGCGAGTAATTGCTGTTGTAGGGGTCGGGACCGGCGACCGGACGCAGATTCGAGTAGCCGAACCACTTCCGCGCAGCCATTCGCGCTCGTCGCTGGGCACTGCGCTGCTGGGCAGCTCTCCGGACCGCCAACTTCGGATCCATGTATTCCCGAAGCCGTTGCTCGTAGAACCACATCTCGGGCGTGGGTGTTAACTCCGCCGACGAAAGCGTAACGCTCGGCACCACGCTTGCGCCGCGGGACGACCTTTCCTGTGCGGTGGCCGGCAGGACCGTGAACAACACGACCGCCGACGCGATCCAGAGCCTCTTCATAACTCGATTCTCCTTTCGAAGTCCTTATCGACCTGCAGTAGTTCCAAGTTTGACTGGCTGACACCCCAGCAGGTCATCCTGAGCGCAGCGAA
>CAZWWC010000097.1:4785-11928 GCA_964637625.1 uncultured Planctomycetaceae bacterium | reverse complement strand
GTAGGGTGGGGCAGAGCGAAGCGGTTGCCCCACCATGAATTCTCTTTCGTGTTTTCGACGTTTCGTGCTTTCGTGACAAAAAAGAAAGATCATCACGAAATGTCGAAAGAGTGAAAGCACGAAATGACTCGTGTTGAGAACGTCATACGCTCCGGTGCCATGCTCACGCTTGCCGTCAGCATGTTTTCTTCAGCGTCAAAACATGATCACGACGAGCGTGGTCATTACGCGCAGCGCGACATGTCCAGGCGACGCAGTGCCCCGAGCACCAACCCTCAATGGCAGTGTGAGGCATAGTACCAATTACTCAAAGAGCTTGTTGGGAAACGAATTGTGCGGAACTGTGCGCTTCAATGCTCCACCGCTGCCTGTGACATGGCAGCTACCGCCCTTAGGGACGTTCACCCGAATCCACTGCGGTTCTGTGGCAGAAAGGTCAAGCACGCTCTGAATTTCATCTGATCTTAGAGCGCAAATAGTGACCGAGCCACACACCAGCGCCAAGTAGACCGTGGGTCCTGCCACCAACTCCGCCGCGATGGCCCTCAGCTCCTCAGGTTGAACCGTAAAACTCCACGGCGTGGATTCTGCCTTTCGATACTTAATAAAGACATGGCGGTCAGTGTTGATTAGGTAGTGACCGTATTTGTCACTCGCCTTGTTGAGGGCTTTGAAAGACTTATGCTCAACTATCTGTGTTAGCGCTGCACCATGAAAACGGTCTTGCTCTTGAATTTTCATTTGTTTCTCCCAACGAACGAAGAATACCGAACGACCGGACGACTGGTTCGGGGTACGATACGCTCTGGACAAGGAGAATTGTGCCAATTGGCAGAATGCCCCGTGCCCCTTTTCGAAGACTCGTGCCCCGCACCAGTGTAGCTTGCAGGTGGCGGCGCATGACAATGAAAAGGGCCGCCCGCGTGGACGGCCCTACTTCCCTCACAACCGAATCTGCCCACATTACCGGGTGCCACTGCTGGCCGCTCCAGCAGTGCCTTACTGCCCGCCGACCAGGCGCAGCGGCCGGCTGCCGACAGGATACTCCACAAGCCGCGTACCGAAAAGAACCCCAGAAAGAAGGGGGAAGGGTGAAGTGTGAAGTAAGAAGAATGAAGGGTGAAGTGAGAAGCTGGAAGGAAAATCCCTTCGTGTCCTCCGTGACTCGTGGTGAAATTCCCACCGTCAGCACTGGCGAGACGCCAGTGGCACCCGGTTCAGTAGGCAGAAGGCAGTAGGCAGAGGCACTGCTGGGCAAGCCAGCAGTGGCACCCGGCACCGGGCAACTCAGAACACAAAGATCAAATCGGCGGCCAACGTGAACTGGTTCTTGTCGAGAAAATCGTTGTACATGCCCCCGGCATTGGGCGGCGTCACGTCCGACCAGTCCCACCGCACCTCGGGACGCAGAACGAAACGCGGGCTCGGATGCCAGTTGAACCCGAGGGTGGCTTCATAGTAGTTCTTGCCCGTCACAAGCTGCGGAATCGTAATACCCAGCACCCGGGCGTTGTTCTCGTCGCGGAACCACTCGAACCGGAATCCGAGGGACGTCGTGGGGCTCATGTCGTAGAAGAGGTATTGGTTGATACTGTACCAGTAGGCTGGCTCCAGCGCTTCTTGGTCGTTGGACGCACCGTTGTGTTGCACTCCGAAATCGTGTTGAAAGACATAGCCCCATCGGCAGTTGAGCTGCTGCTGGAGAACAAGGCTATAGGCCGTCCGGTTACTTTCGCCTTGGACGTGCTCGTCGCCGGTGTGCACGGCGAAATTCACGTTGGTCCGATTGCTGCGGCTCGTCCAAGAGATCCCTCCCAAAAACGCCGGCCGGTCGCTCGGGTCCTCCCAGCTATCCCATCCCCGGGTCATGCCGGCGTGGAGCGTCAGCCGCCGGCCGTATTGCTGACTGACCAGGAAACCGGTGTGCGTAAACGGTTCGCCGTACTGCTTCACGTAGGAATGCGAGTAGAAGAAATTCTTGGGGGCCATCACCGATTCGTATCCCAGGATCGTGTAGAAATGGCCTACTTTCACCGTCGTCCCGTATCGCCAGGGCGCGTAGAACTCTGCATAGAGCTGCGGCATGGCCAGTCCATAGAGTGCCGCGTTGCCGCCGGCGCGAGGACCGTCGTCCAGATTCCAACGTTGGCGACCGTTGCTATACGTCTCCAGACCGGCCGCGGTCGTAAAGAAATAGTCGGTGCCGTAGAGCAGGTCCACCCGACCGCCGACGTCCCACGTGGAGCCTTTGTTCACGTGGCGTCCCATGGCCAGGTAGAGCTGGTTCATCTGGTATTCATTCGCCCGATCGTTGAACGTCAACGGCGTGTTGAAACGATTGTCCGGATCGGCCGGGTTCCAGGTGAATCCCTGATCGAGCCAGCCCTGGACGAAGAATTGACCGACGTGGAAGAAATCCTCTTCCGTCCACACGTTGCATGCCCCCGGGCAACCGGCGGCGGCGCACGGCAGACGGCAGCCGATTCCCCGGCAGTTCATGCACGCAGCGTCGTCATAGGATTCCAGCAACTGCGAAGATGGAAATGCCCTGGACGCTGTCTGTTCGAGATTGTCACCGACGGAGGAATATCCTGCGGCAACCACGGAGTATCCTGCGGCGTCGGATCTAGTCGGTTTCGCCGTGGCCTCCACGCACGAAAAAGTGGATATGCCAAGCAGAAGCACGCATACTATCAGGCGGGCCATCATTGCTCCAAACTCCCTTTCCGGGTCACGGTCGTTTCTTCGAAACGGTAGCGCTGCCGTGTTTATTGATGGCTGCATTTCAAATGATCTGGTAAGGCAACGCAAAGTGCCCTGAAAACCGGGCTCCCGTTGGTCGCCCTCCGGTCATTAGCTATGCAGGGGTCAATAGTCGGGTGGCTGCGCGAACCGACGGCGTCGAACGCTGCCGATCAGTGAGAACCCCCTGGGACAGTCGCTGTATCGATTTTTTCGGTATTTCCGGATGATCCGGTTGATCCAAATGTAGCGATTCCCACGATTTTGGCGTTTTGGGCAGACGCCACCGGCAATCGTTCGCCCAAAGGTAACGATTAGGGCATTTGGCGGCATTACGGCGTTTGCACTGGTCTGTAGCGGTGGTCCTGGTTACGCATGTCCCGGCTCGTGCCGCGCTGCTCGGTAAACGTCTCTGCGTGGGTGCGCATAAAAGGTCCACTGATAACGCTTTGCGTCACACCATGAAGCAAGTTTCTAAGGATTTCCGCGTGAAAACCGTTGCCCAAACAGCCGCGAAACCTTCCCCTGCTTTCGCAAACGAAGTTCTTGACTTTTTTTCTAAGGCTGAGGAGAATCAAGACTTAGGCCATATGGGCAATTCTTGACGCCAAGGTACAGGGACATGAGAAGACTCGGCCATTTCGTAGGGCAAGTATGTAGTTGGAGATCGGCCAAATTGGCTCGACAGTCGGGAACCTACGCAGCGCGGCGGTGCTCTGCGTGTTTCGAGCCGCTCGAGCAACGGCAGCTTCTGGCTGCCAACATCCTCGCCTCAGTCGACGGGACTCTTTGGGCTGCGGGCGACACGAATCAACTGCAACTCGACTTCGCCGGCAGTTCAGCCATTCTCGGCTTCCGAATGCGAGGAACCGGTGGAACGCTCGATCCGGACAGCGTCTCGGTCTGCGATCTGGCCGATCACACGATCGCACCGGTGGTAGCCGCTGCCGACGTCAATGGCAGCAACGACAGCCTTGTGCTGGTCGACCTCGGGTTCGGCTCCTACACCCTCACCACTCGTGGCGAGGGCCTTACCACCGGGGCCTATCAGATCCAGGCCTTTCTGCCCGGCGACGCCAACGGCGACGGGCAGGTCGGCGAGGATGAGCTGCACCAGGCGGAAGCGGCCGCGGTGCAAACGTCTGGCGGTTGGAATTTCGTCACCCAGACGTATTACGCCACGTTCGGCATCGATCTGACCGAGGACCTCTACCTGGAAGAGTTCGACTGTGACGCGGACGGCGAGGTCGACAGCTTCGACCTGGGCGTGGTCACGTGGAATGCCTCCAGTGCCCCGGTCAGCATCAATCTGATCGCCGACATGAAAGCGCCAGACATCCAGGCCGATCTGGTCAACGACACCGGCAGCAGCAACGCCGACGGCATCAGCCAGGACGTGACCATCGCGGGAACCGTCTGGGACGATCACCAAATCGTGGAATTCCGCGCGGGCGTCGACGGCATGGCCCAGGCCGATTACGTCAGCCTTCTGGGCGAAGTCGACGCGCAGGGCAACTTTGAATTGGACCTCACGCGGCTCGAGGAGATCGCCGACGCTTCCTTGGCCAACAACGGCCTTCATACTCTCTTCCTCATTGCGAAGGACGAGTATGGGAATGAGTCGGCGACGCCGTACGAGGTCCCCTTCGAGCTCGACACGATCACGCCGGCCGTGCCGACGGGACTCAACTTGGTGCCTGGGAGCGACTTGGGCTTCTTCGACGACGATGATATTACGGCCGACAACACGCCGACCATCGAAGCCGACGCCGAAGACGGCTCGCTGGTCAAGCTCTACAGCAACATCAACATCGACAGTCTTGTTGGGGAAGACACGGCCGGCAGCACGGCCTCGATCACGACGTCTACCTTGTCCGACGGTACCCACCAGTTGACCGCCACGGCCACCGACCGGGCCGGCAACACAAGCGGCGTCTCCGCGCCGCTGGAAATCGTGATCGAAACGGTTGATCCGATTGAGCCTGAGTTCATATTGGCGGCCGCGGACGACACGCCTCCGGTCGGAGACAGGCTGACCGCCAATACCCTCGTGACGCTCGAGGGTACGGCCGAGGCCGGGTCGCTCTTGACACTCAATGATGATCAGTCCACCAGCGCCGACGGTTCCACCGGGGCGTTTGCCTTCACCAACGTGCCGCTGTATTTCGGCCCCAATCCTTTCCGCGTGGTTTCGATGGACCTGGCGGGCAACGAAAGCGACTACTCCCGGATCATTCACCAGAACAACGCCCCGACGCTGGGTACGCCGGTCGGGCCGGTCAGCGTGGACGAGGACGCGCCTGCCGCCCACGAGAGCCTCCTCGGGTTGTTCGCCGACGTCAACCTCCTCGACGGCGACTGGATCACGCTGACTGTCGTCGGCAACACCAACCCGGCGCTGGTGACCCCGACGCTGTACGGCTCGGGAAGTCAAGTGCAGAATTCCCAGTTGCAGCTTGATTTCACCCCTAACCAGCACGGCTCGACGACCCTGACGATCCGTGCAACCGATACCTACGACGAGTGGGTCGAGACACAAATCGAGGTCAACGTCGCTGCGGTGAACGACGAACCCATGCTGGTGGACAGCTCGGTTTGGGCCTGCGACGAAAACAGCTACGTCCAGCGCGATCTTCACGATTACTTCGACGACGCAGAAACGGCCGACGACGATTTGACCTTCGCCATCGTTCCCGGCTCGGCAACCTTGGGAACGGTCGAGCTGTTGCCCGACGGACACACCGTGCGTTTCACGGCGGCCGAGAACGTCAACGGCTTGGGGTCGTTCCAAGTCGACGTGACCGACACGGGCGACGCGGGTGCCGCGCCCAAGACGAAGCGGCAGCTCTTCGACGTCGACATTGCCCCGATCAACGACCCGCCGCACGCCGATCCGACCACGCTCGAAACGGCCGAGGATCAGGCGGTCGAAGTCGATCTCTGGACGCTCGTGGAGGATACGGAAACGCCGGACGCCCAGTTGACGTTCAGTGTCGGCAACGCTCAGAACGGCATGGTCATCCTCCTGGGCGACGGCCATACCGCACGCTTCACGCCGACGGAGAACTACAACGGGACGGCCGCCAGCTTCACCTATAGCGTGACCGACACGGGCGACGGAAGCCAGCCGCCCGAGACATCCGGCCCGGTCACGATCGACGTGACGGTCCTCCCCGTCAACGATCCGCCGGAGGCGCAAACGGCTTCGGTTTCGACCGACGAAGACGTGCCTCTGACGATCGACCTTCACACGCTGGCAAGCGACGTGGAGACGCCCGACGCGAATCTTTCCTTCGAAATCAACAGCTCCGACGGCGGCAATGCCGTGTTGCAGGCGGACGGGCATACGGTGGTCTTCACCCCGATGGAACACTACAACGGGCCGGCCGGTTTCACCTACAGCGTGAGCGACACGGGCGACGGCCCGTCGGAGGCCACGACCGTCGGGCCCGTCGCGGTCAACATCACGGTCGACCCGGTCAACGACGCACCGACGGCCGCAGACGGCTCGGCCCAGACCGACGAGGACACGCATGTCGACGTCGATCTTCGGACATGGGCTTCCGACTTGGAAACGCCCAACGACCAGTTGGTTTTCGACGTCGGCGGCGCGACCCACGGCTCGGTCCAACTGCTCGGCGACGGGCACACGGCCCGATTCACGCCTTCGACGAACTACAACGGTCCGGCCAGTTTCACGTACACGGTGGAGGATACCGGCGACGGCGGTACGGCGGCCAAGACGGCCGGCCCGGCCACGATTGACGTAACGGTTGACCCGGTCAACGACCTGCCGGAGGCCCAGACGGCCAGTCTTTCGACCGACGAAGACGTGCCTCTGCCGATCGACCTTCACACGCTCGCAAGCGACGTGGAGACGCCCGACGCGAATCTCTCGTTCGCAATCGACAGTCAGAGCGGCGGCACGGCCGTGTTGCAGCTGGACGGACATACGGTGGTCTTCACCCCCACGAATAACTACAACGGCCCGGCCGGCTTCACCTACAGCGTGACCGACACGGGCGACGGCGCCGACGGACCGGCAACGGTCGGGCCCGTGGCCGTCGACATCACGGTCGACCCGGTCAACGACGCGCCGACCGCCGCAGGCGGTTCAGCCAATACCGACGAGGACACGCCCGTCGACGTGGATCTTCGGACGCTGGCTTCCGACGAGGAAACTGCGGATGACCAGTTGATTTTCAACGTCGGCGGAGCCACTCACGGCTCGGTCCAACTGCTCGGTGACGGGCACACGGCCCGATTCATGCCTTCGACGAACTACAACGGTTCGGCGGCCAGTTTCACGTACACCGTGGAGGACACCGGCGACGGCAGTGCCCCGGCGAAGATGGCCGGCCCGGCAACGGTCGACGTCATGGTCTATCCGCTCAACGACGC
>CAZWWC010000097.1:0-4685 GCA_964637625.1 uncultured Planctomycetaceae bacterium | reverse complement strand
CCCGACGCGCAGGACGATGATTTTGCCACGGATGAGGGCCTGCCCGTCTCAGGGAACGTGCTGGACGCCAACGGCAACGGCGCGGACTCCGATCCGGAAGGCGACACGTTCTGGGTCACCACGACCGGCACCAATATGTTTACCGGCAAGGGTGCGTTGTACTCGCTGGATGCGGCGGGCAACATGACCTATGATCCGAACGGCCAGTTCGACTATCTGGGGGCGGGAGAGCCCGGCACCGACACGTTCGTTTACGAGATCGAGGACAGCTTCGGCGGCACCGACGAGGCCACGGTAACGGTGACCATTACCGGTGTAAACGATGCGCCCGTATTAAGTCCCGCCGATCCCGCCAGCTCAATTAGTGAGGACGCGTTGCTGACCGCGACGCTGTCGTACTTCATCAACGGTGATCCAGGGACGACAATCATCACGGATGTAGACAGTAGCGACACCGTAGGTGGGATTGCCGTGATCGGTGCCGTGGGCAACGGTATGCTGGCATACTCGCTCAATGGCACGACTTTCACCGATGTGACGTTGCCTCCTTCCGCAGATTCCGCACTGCTACTGCCCTTTGATGCTTACATCCGCTACACGGCAGACACTGAGAATGGCGAAACGGCCACGATCACTTACCGTGCGTGGGATGCCACCAGCGGCAGTGCCGGCGATACGGGCGTGGATACGACGGTCAACAGCGGTAGCACTTCCTTCAGCGCTGCTGTGGACACGCTCACGTTGGACGTTACCGACGTGAACGATGCACCCGTATTGACTGCAGCCGGCCCGTCGACCTCGACCGACAAGGATACGCCGGCGATCGTCCCTATAACGGATTTCGTCAACAACGGCGCGGAGACAACCACCATCACCGACGTGGACAACGGCGCCACCGTGGGTGGGATTGCCGTGGTCGGTGCGGTGGGCAACGGCACCCTGGCATACTCGCTCGACGGGACGAATTACACCACGGTGACGTTTGCTCTTACCAACCATTCCGCATTGCTACTGCCCTTCAATGCGCACATCCGCTACACGCCGGATGGTTTGTCCAGCGAAACGGCCATGCTCACCTACCGTGCCTGGGACATGACCAGCGGCACGGCCGGCCAGAGCGGCGTGGATACCACGGCCAACGGCGGCACGACCGCTTTCAGCGATATTACCGATACCGCCACGATCGTGGTTACCGACGTTTCCGACGGGAATGTCGACGTCTATCTGATTGTCCGCCAGACTGCCACGCCCCAGGGCGAAGCCATGGGCGGCACCCTGCCGGACTCCATTGCCGCGGTGCCGGTCGGGACGAGCTACGTCGTGGAGATCTGGATGCAAGACACGTGGGACGCCAGTCTGCCCGGCGGGCCCAGCCCCGGGCTCAGCGGTGGCCAGTTTGACTTGTCCTACAATACGACTCTGTCGGATGCGGTCTCGATGCACTACGAAGGGCCCTTCAATCTGCATGGCACCTTCGACACCGGGACGATCGTCGAAGGAAGCGGGTTGGTCGACGATTTCGGCGCCGCAACGCTCGATCCGGTGGTCGGCGTGAAGCCCGACTACGCGCGGCTCGGCTACATCACGTTCGATGCTTCCAGTATCGGCACACAGCAATTCTCGCTCGGTGATGAGGCAGCGGTACGACGGGGCTTGGGCAACGTGGATACGAGCCAGATCGACTTGAGCGGGGCTTCGGTCAACCAGGTGCTCCCGGAAGCCTTGACGTTTGCGATCGACCACAGCAGCATGGTGGTCTCCGGCTGGATCAACGGAGCCGAGCTGAAGCCTAATCCGGCGCCGGCGGGTGTCGCGGCCGGCCTGAGCGGGACGCTCGACGTCATCATCGACGATTTGGACTCCCCGACGATCCTCCAAATCCAAAGCGGCAGCATGGACGTAGCAACCAATATCGGGGACGGGAAGTTCCGACCCGGCATCGACGGCGCTGACTCAACCGCTTACGGCGACTTCGCCTTCGAGTCCAAGACCGGTGAATTGATCGAACTGGCCCTCCGCAACATCTTGTTCGACTTCAGCAGTACCATACTTTCGGTCTCGGGTTATGAACGGTTCTCGGCCGAGCAGGTCCAAATGGAGGTTAACGGCGGTGCTCTCGACGTTCGATCATCGTCGATGGGAGGCCACGGATACGACATGGCCGGGTTGCTGGCCGTTCCGAAAGATGAGGAACTGGGAATACTCGTCGAAACAACCACGTCCGGCGTCTATGAACTTTCGTTCGTCTACAACCGTACGATCGACATCAGCGGCCTGAGCTCTTCCATCGCCGTGGGCAGTTATCTCACGCTTCAAGGAACCATCGCCGCCGAATACAGCTTGGACGGCGCGCCGTTGATGGGTACCGAAGGCGGCCAGTCCGACCAGGGCGGCACCGGCGTCTACATGACTCTCTCGCAAGATCCCACCTCGGTCGCCGCCGGCGGCCAGCTCGCGACCTTGCCGCGGAGCGATGCCTGGGTCGATGAGTGGGATTCCTACTGGGTCGAGGTCTGGGCCAGGACCGACCAGAGCAGTGGCCTGCGCGCGGCCAACGTCGATCTGCAATACAACGCCGACTACTTCACGGCCACCCAGATCGATCATGGTGGAACGTTCGTCGAAGGCGCCACCGGCGAGATAGAACAGAGTGGTTTCGTCCTCGACCTTGGCGGAAGCACGATGCTCACCAACGTCGGCGGCAGTGGTTTTGCCCTCATCGGCCGCGTCAAGTTCGAATCGCTCGAAGGTAATGGAGTCGACGTCGATCCGGACGATCTGGCGATCGGCCCCCATGATCTCGGCTTGCGGTTAGACGATGTCCTCGTCGAGTTGGTCGGCGGGGGAGCTGCCGAAGCAACCGTCGGCCAAGCGCCCGACACGGAGTTATGGGCCGTTCCCTACGACGTCGACGACGATGGCCGGATCGGTCTTGGCGATCTGTCGTTCTTCGCCGCCGCTTATGGTGAAGACACGATCGATCCGCAGTCGGCGTTCGCCGCCACGCTGGACTTCGACCATGACGGCAAGGTGGGGCTCGGCGATCTTTCCTACCTGGCCGGCAACTACGGCCTGGCCCGCGGTGGTCCCCATGACGTGATCTTTCCCGATAGCTTCACGCAACGGTGGATCGGCGCCGGGCTCGAAGTCGAAGGGGATTCGACGGTCGGTCAACTGCTCGACCTGGCCGTCGAGACCTGGCAGGAAGCGCTCGGGCTGGCCGACCCGATCGACATCCAACTCGTCGTCACCGACTTCGATTCGGCACAATTGGGCGAGGCCGTCATCCTCGAAGTCGATGAAAACGGCATTCCGACAAGCGGCCGGGTCACGGTCGACGACGACGCCGGCGGTCTGGGATGGCAAGCGCAACTTGATGCCGCGGCGGCGGAAGACCGGTACGACCTCTACACGGTCTTCCTGCACGAAATCGGCCACGCGCTCGGCTTCACCTCGGCCTACGAAGGGTTTGCCGAGTATCTCGAGTCCGACGGCCACTCGGTCGTCTTCGTTGCACCGGGTATCTCCGTCGAAATGGACGACGCCGGCAACCACGTGGCCGACGACTCCTTGACCGACGACGTGATGAGCGCGATGCTCTCGCCGGGCGTTCGCAAAATCATCTCCGATCTGGACGTCCAGATGTTGCACGCGGCTTATCAAGCGGCAAGCAATGGCGCCGACGGGTATTCGGGCGTCGGCGCGCCCGTTCTTGCCATGGTCGACTCGACCGACGCAGTGCTCTCGGCAGCGACCTCGACCGCCGAGCTCGGCCGGCTCGACAGGGCACTCGACGGCGATTTCACCTGGGATCGGCTCTTGCGCGGCGGCTTGGGTGAGGACCGAGTAGACAACGATCTTGCACCGGCCCGTGCGATCGACTGGTACCACACGACGTTGCCCACAGCCGACGACGACGTGTCGGTCGGTAGTCGATCGCATGCAATCAGCCGATACGGCGAGGTCAACGGCGAGTTGACGCAGAAATCGTTCGACGAGCTGGCCGTGACGCGGACGTCGCGCCAGGCGGAGGAGGGCATCGCCGACGTGCTTCTGGCCGATTGGGACCAGTGGTTCGCATAAGAGCCTGTCCCGGAACCCGGCTGCACTCGTCATGCTGAGCGAAGCGAAGCATCTCAATCCCTTGAATGTCGACCAGATCCTTCGCTGCGCTGCGGGATGACATGCATCGCGCTCAGGATGACATGCATCGCGCTCAGGATGACATGCATCGCCGGAGAAGGCTCTGGGATAACCGCCAAATCCCCCCACAAAGGGGTATTGTCTTCCGCGGAAACCGAACCATTATGAAATTGGTGGGAGCGGACGTTGGCTTCCAGGTTTGAAAACGCTCGAGGTCAAAAGCATCGGCGAGGCGAACCTCCGTTTCCCGCCGATCGCCGCTTCTCACTACCGAATTCGGTATCGGGTCGTGCTCACGCGGTACGACGGACTGGAGACCCGCCAGGTGGTCGGAGCTCTTGCTGGCAAACCGATCGAAGCGGGAGGTTCTAGTAGGGAGGAGGTGATGCGTGAAAATGTATTCTGACAGCCAGCGAGGTGGTGTCGCCTGACGACAGTCGGCGGGCTGCTCGCCAGAGAGCCACCCTCTCGTGCGAATACCCGTGTATTCGCGATACGAGCTACGAGGCCCGGTTGCCAAAGCGGTGACCGGGCCTCGACTC
>CAZWWC010000096.1:6473-12034 GCA_964637625.1 uncultured Planctomycetaceae bacterium | reverse complement strand
TTCGATCACTAGGCCGATTCTCATGACAGGACTCCAGTGTGAGAAGATGGGGTCCGCCCTTGGGCTGCCCCGTCCGAAGCGCCGCGCCGGCGGCAGACAAACGGTTCTTTGAGCCGTGCCGCCGCTTCCTCCTCCGCCCGGCGCCGTGCCTGGCGGATTTCCTCGTAAACGACCAGCAACTCGTCGACGTTCCGCGTAAACGTATGTTTCAGAGCCAGCCGCCGTGCCGCCTCGCCCATCCGGTGTCGCTCGGCGGGCACAAGCAGCGGCTCGATTCCACTCAAGAATTCGTCCACGTTGGAAGGGTCGTCCAGCATAACACCCTCGCGCCGGTGGACCAGCAGTTCGCTGGCCCCGTTCTGACGGCTCGTGACCACCGGCAGACCGCCGGAGAGGGCCTCGAGCACGACCAGGCTGCAAGGATCGTAGAACGTCGGGTGGACGTAGACGTCGGCCGCCGCGTAATAGGGAACCGTGTCTTCCACGGCGCCCACGAAATGCGTCCTTTCCGCGATGCCCAGCCGGCGAGCCTTTCGGGCGAAGCGGTCCGGATGCTTACCGCCGACCACGACCAGGTCGGCCGCGGCGGCGTGCGGCCATCGGTCCATCGCCTCGAGCAACATCGGCACGCCCTTGAGCCGGAAGTTGTGCGCGACGATCAACAACAGGATGCTTTGCTCTGAAATGCCCAACTGCCGACGGATCGACTCCCGATACTGCCGCCGATGCTCCGGCGAAAACCGCTCGGTGTCCACGCCGTTGTAGATCAACCGAATCCGCGCCGGCGGTACGTCGTGAAAGCGCGCCAGATCGGCCGCCACCCGACGCGAAAGGGCCAACACGACGCGGCCGTCGTCGGCGTATTGCCGGGCCGAAAGCGTGTCGAACTGACGATAGCGTGGCAGCAACCGGCTCACCCAGCGCTTCAACCACCGCATCCACGGCGGAGACAAGAGCAGATTCCGAGTGGCGGCCGCCGCACGTGAGCCGCCGTGCGGCTGGAACACGTCGCAATACCAGCCGCAGCCCGTGTCGTGGACCACGTCCAATTCCAACGACCGGAGTACCCGCGCGGCCGCCTCGGCAAACGCGATTCGGCCGCGCACGTCGCCCAACGGGTGCACGACGATCGGCATGGCCAGCGCCGCGGCGCTCGCGCGTCGCGCCACGACGTGGACTTCATGACCACGCCGGAGGAGTTGCTCAACCGCCTGCGAGGTCCACTGCTCGACGCCGCCTCGCCGCGGGTCGAACTGCTCGATCACCAAACCGATTCTCACGGAATAATCCCTTGTTTCTGCTCCATCAGTTGCTGCTTGGCCAGAACCTCGCGCACCAGACGCTTGTCGCGCGGGCGCAGCTTCCCCACACCGAGATAATGCCGCAGGAAGGCCATTTTATGCGTGCACTTGATGCGATCCCGCGGCGCCGAATAGGCCAACTGGGCCAGATCCTTGACGACCCATCGGCGTCGCCACCGCCGGCGACGCTCGACCCGTTGCAGGTCGATCAGGCGGATGTCGAATCGCCCCGGCTCCGGTTCCCGGATGAAGAAATGGCAACAATACAAATCGCGATGATTGTAGCCGGCCGCGTGAAACCTTCGGGCGAGCTCGGCCACCCGACGGATCAGCGTCCGCAGGTCGGCATCCTGTTCGTCACGTGGCAACGTGCGGTGGAGTTCGCGTCGTGCGAAGCGCCGAGCAAGGAAATGATCCAACTGCTCGTAGCCCGTCAGTTCCTCGGTCAACACGAACGATTCGAGCAGCCCGTCGTCGTGCAGCCGCTGGCCGTAGGCGACCAGCCGCATGACGTCGATACCGTCTTCGGCCAGTTGTCCGACGTTTTGCGCCTCGGCCGCCGCGGCCGTCTTGCCCGGCCCGATTCCCAGCCCCGCCCGAAGCCGGCTGCGGAGCGTCCGCACGTGATGCTTCTTGAGATAAACCCCTCGGGCCGAGCCGTGCGCGGTGTGCAACTGCAACCGCCAATTCTCCCGATCCGCTAGCGCTCGCATGCAGTCTCCGTCGGAGCTGTCCATGACCGAGCCGAATCGGTCCAACCCGGCCTGGGCAAGCCCCTGGCGGTATTCCCGGTCGAGCCACATGTGGCCGTCGCCGGCCGACTCGAAGCCGGTCCGCGCGGGATCGTCGTGTTGGGTCGAAGAAATCACGGAAGTCAAAAGTGTGAAGTAAGAAGTCAAAAGTGTGAAGTAAAGTGAGAAACGTGAAGCCTGAAATCCCCAGATCAAGTAGTCCCAAGTTTGGTTGGCTGACACCGCAGCAGGTCATCCTGAGCGTAGCGAAGGATCTCGATTGTCCAGGGAGATTCTTCGCTACGCTCAGAATGACAATGGTGGGTCTCAACAGAACTTGGAGCTACTGAGATCCCCCAATCCCTCTCCTCCCTCATGCCGCCGCGGCCGCGTCGTTTGCCTCCATTAGCCGGACCATTTCGTGGTAGACCATGTCGACCGACAAGTCGCGCATGCACCGGTGATGACCCAACGGGCAGACGCGCTTGTGGCAACCGATGCAATCCAGGTCGAGGTACAAGTTGGCCGCTTGTTGGGTCGGGTTTTCACTCCAGATCGGCAGCATCGGGCCAAAAAGCGTCACCACCGGCCTGCCCAACGCCGCGGCCACGTGTCGCGGTCCGCTGTCGGTGGAGACCATTAGTCGACTTCGCGCGATGACCGCCTTGGCCGTGCCGATGCCGATCGGCTGATCGGCCATCGAAAACACCCGAGCTGAGCCGCTGTGGCGCACGATGTCCCGGGCGATCACGCGTTCGGTAGGGCCACACATCACCAACACGTCATGGTTGAGTTGCTCGACGATCCGCCGGGCCAAGAGTCCGAAGTGCTCGACCGGCCAGCGCTTCGCCCCGCCGTAGGCGCCGCTGGAGTTGAGCGTGATGAGCCGACCGTCGGCCGACAGTCCCAAATCGCGCCACACGCCGTCGGCCGAGGCCTCGTCGGCCGCTGTCGTGCGCAGCTCGAGCCGGCGCGACTCGGCCGCGCAGCCGACCGTTTCGGCCAACCGGAGATAGTAGTCGACCATGGGCTCTTCGACCCGGCGGCCGTTTCTCCGCGGCGGATAGAGCCGATCACTCAGCAGCAGCCCACGACCATAGCGGACGTAGCCGACCCGGCGGCGTGGGCCACCACGCCAGGCGGTCAGAGCCGAGCCGAGTGAATTCGGCAGGAGTAGTGCCAAATCAAACTGCTCGGCGCGCATCCGGCCAACGATCGCCGGACGCCGGTACTCGGGCGATTTGTCTCTTGGGTCGAAGTACCATTGCTCGCTGAGCCAGTCGGTGCCGCCGAGCACGTCGCGGAGATACGGCCGCATGATGCCCACGATCCGCGACTCAGGACCGAAGTGCTTGCGCAGCGCGCGAAACACCGGCGTGGCCATCGCCACGTCGCCGAGCCAGTTGGGCAGGAAAATCGCGATCTTCATGATGCTTCGTGACCCTGTCTGCCTACTGCCTACTGCCTACTGAATTCTGCCGTGCTTCTTCCTCGGCCCAAAGCTGCTGTTCTTGCTTGCGGAGTTCGCCGAGGGCTTGTTCGTAGCTCAAGCCATGCTCCTTGGCATAGGCCTGAACATTCTCGGCCGAACAACCCGTTCCGTTGTAGAGCTCCGTGAGCCGCTGATTGGCGCAGCCCGGCGTGCAGGTGAAGAGAATGGTCACCAGCGCAACAGGAAGCAGCCAAGCCAGCGCTGGCCACAACAACGAAGAAGTCCCGCCACCACGGGCAGCCGACGGCCGCGCCGCGTGGATCGATCGTATCCTTCCCATCAGATTGCCCTCCATGGCAAGCCTTGGCAGGTGAGACAAGAAACCGGATTTCCAGCTGGGCGAACCAGCGGCACCCCATCTTCGGACGCTCGCACGAATCCCCGCTCTCAAGGGGGAATCATCGCCGGAAACCTAGACCCACCATTAGGATAGCGTAGATCGACGGTTTTCACCAAGAGCAGTTTTGAAGGAGAAGAAGGGGCGATCCGAGAAAAAACGTCTCACATCTGCTCTGTAGAAAACCCCGTTTTGCACAGGGGGTGGCTGGCGGCTGAGCGAAGCGAAGCCCCAGTTTTTGGCCATCTGGGGCACCGCTGCGCTATGCCCCAGCCACCCTTTTCAAAGGTTTTCTTCAGAGCATCTCACATCCCTTTTGTGCATTGCCTGGGCTCCTCCGAGTGCTCCAGCAAACGACCACGGGCAACCGCTCACGCTAGGGGCCTTCAGCACCCACCGGTTGGCATGGGCATTCAAGCTTGGAGCCTCCACGCGAGTATCTTGGGGGGATCAAGCCCGATTTGCTTGATTTTCCCCAATTGGACGGATAGATTAACCTCTTATGGTGATTGTCCGGCGCCGTGGTGAGTTTGCCTCATGCTATAGCCGGATGAAAGATTTGGACTTGCTTGCCATTGCATTTTTCCAGAAGAGACTGAAGCCATGATGTACAACACGAAGAGGGTTTTTCGTGCGCAGAAGCTGCTCACCTTGATTGCAGCTGTCCTGGTGGCCACACTCGGTGTGTCGCCCGGCGCGGTGGCCATCGAGGTCATCACGTTCGAGGAGGCGGCACTAGCCGCCGGCTATGGGTACGATTACACGGGCACCTTCTATCTTGGTGGTGAAGGCATTACCGACCTGTCCGGCATCAATAACTTCACGGCGACAGATAGAATCTACGTCTATTGGAACTACATTTCGACGATCAATACGAATCAATTCGCCGGAATGTCGAATCTCGAGATACTGTCGCTCCACGATAATCAACTCACCACGATCGACGCAGGCGATTTCACGGGGCTCACCGCCCTGCAAACCCTCTACCTGAACTCCAATCCGATCGCCAGCATCGAAACCAACGGTTTCTCGGGACTTTCCAGCCTTGATATGCTGCTTCTGTCCAACTGCCAGATTACGAGTGTCGAAGCGGGCGATTTCGCGGGACTGACCGCGCTGCGCGACCTTCACCTGTACACCAACCCGATTGCGAACATCGCAACCGGCGGGTTCACCGGGTTAGCCAATCTCGAACAACTGCACCTGGTCGACAATCAAATCACCAGCATCGAATCGGGCGATTTCGACGGGCTGACCAACCTCGTCAGACTCGACCTGGGCGGCAATCCCCTTACCAGCATTGAAACGAACGGATTCTCCGGACTGGCCAATCTCGTTACTCTGGGGGTGACCGAAACACCGCTGGCCAGTGTCGAGGTGGGTGACTTCGCCGGATTGACCAGTCTCGAACGGCTCCACCTGAACGCAAACCAAATCACCAGCATCGCGCCGGGCAGCTTCTCCGACTTGAGCAGCCTTCGATTACTCTACCTCCAGGAAAACCAGATCGGCACGCTCCAGGCGAACGTTTTCTCGGGCCTGGCCAACCTCGAATCGCTCACTCCCTATTCCAGCCAGATCGCGACCATCGAGCCGGGCGCCTTCACCGGCCTGGCCAATGTCACTTACTGCACCCTGAGCGACAACCAGATCAGCAGCCTCGCCTCGGGCACTTTCGCCGGTCTGAGCGGCCTGCCCAA
>CAZWWC010000096.1:0-6373 GCA_964637625.1 uncultured Planctomycetaceae bacterium | reverse complement strand
GTCGGGCGATTTCTCCGACCTCGGCAATCTCTCGTACCTCTACCTGGAAAACAACAAGCTTACGAGCATCGAGGCAAACGCCTTTTCCGGACTCACCAACCTCCGACAGCTCCAGTTGCAGCAGAATCTCATCACCACGATCAAATCGGGCGCCTTCTCGGGGCTGCCTAATCTGGAGGAGCTCTACCTCAACGACAACCAGATCACCAGCATCGAGCCGGGGGCCTTCTCGGGACTCGACGGCCTGCACGAGCTGCGTCTCTACAGCAGCCAGATCACCAGTATCGCGCCGGGAACCTTCACCGGGTTGGCAAACCTCGATGCACTTCGCATGTACGACAACCAGATCACCAGCATCGAGCCGGGTGATTTCGCCGGGTTGGACAATCTCGCCACACTCTACCTCGCCGACAATCTGATCACGAGTATCGATTCCGGCGATTTCTCCGGACCGAACCACCTCTGGAGCCTCGAACTGCAGAACAACCAGATTGCCACGATCGAACCGGGCGCGTTTTCCGGAATGACCGGTCTCGGACGCCTCTACCTTCACGGCAATCAGATTACCTGCATCGAGAAAGACACTTTTGCCGGATTAACCGGTCTCGAAATCCTCGTCCTCGAGGATAATCAGATCAGCAGCATCGAATCGGGCGCTTTCGCCGGAATGGACAACCTCGAAAAACTCAACATGTACTTCAACAACTTGACCCATCTGGATTTTTCGGGCGCGACGTTTGATGCCCTGAGCCAGTTCGACATCGCGGCCGGCAATTCCGTCGAGTCCGTCGATCTATCCGGCAGCGTCCTGTCGGAAGAGGCGTTCGACGCCCTGATGAACGGCCTGGATAACGGCGACGTCATCAGCATGTTGCTCACCTCGGCGGACCTCTCCGACGTGTATTACTTCACGCCGATGTACACGTTGGACGACCTCGTAACGCTCGATCTGGCCTATGCCATACTCGGGGACGTGGATCACGTGGACGAGTTGGTTGCCGCGCTGGAATCCCATGCCCTGGACAACCTGACCATTTCCCCGGACCAGTGGGATCTCATGGATCCCGCCACGCAATCGGCCCTGACCGCCTGGGACGCGGCCCCGGGCAACACGCTTACCATCGTTCCCGAGCCGGCCACCTGGGTCCTGATGAGCTTCGCCCTGTGCAGTCTGGCACTGTTTCGCCGACGCAGATCGTAGGGTCAGTAGTTCCAAGTTTGGCTGGCTGATACTGCAGCAGGTCATCCTGAGCGTAGCGAAGGATCTCGATCGTCCAAGGAGATTCTTCGCTACGCTCAGAATGACAATGCCAGGTCGCAATGGAATCCGGAACTACTGACCCTACATCTTCGCACAGATCGCCTCGGCCATCTCCTGCGTGCCGACGGCGGTCGGGTCGTCACGATGGGGCTTCATGTCGTAGGTCACGTCGCGGCCCTCGGCGATCACGGCGGCCACCGCCCGTTCAAGCCGGTCGGCCGCGTCGGTCTCCTTCAGATGGCGAAGCATGAGCATGCCCGAGAGGATCAGCGCCGTCGGGTTGACCTTGTTCTGGCCCTTGTATTTCGGGGCGCTGCCGTGGGTCGCTTCGAACACAGCGCCGTTGGGCCCGGCGTTCATGCCCGGCGCCACACCCAGCCCACCGACCAGCCCGGCGGCCAGGTCGCTCAGGATGTCGCCGTAGAGGTTCGGCAGCACCAACACGTCGTAGAGCTCCGGCTTTTGGACCAACTGCATGCACATGTTGTCGACGATGCGGTCCTCGAACTCGACGTCGGGAAACTGCTGGGCGACCTTCCGTGCCGTGGCCAGGAACAGCCCGTCGGAGTATTTCATGATGTTGGCCTTGTGGACGGCCGAGACTTTCTTGCGATTGTTCTCCTGGGCGTACTCAAACGCATAGCGGACGATCCGCTCGGTGGCGGAGATGCTGATCGGCTTGATCGACACGCCCGTCTCATCACGGCCCGTGCGGATCTTTTTATCGGTCGAAACCTTGTTGACATAGTCGATCAACTCACCGGTGGCCGGCCGGCCCTGCTCAAACTCAATGCCGGCGTAAAGGTCTTCGGTGTTTTCGCGGACGATGACCAGGTCGACCGGCACGCTGCTGAAGAAGGTCCGCACGCCCGGGTAGTACTTGCAAGGTCGAACACACGCGAACAGGCCCAACTCCTGGCGCAGATGGACGTTGATGCTGCGGAAGCCGGTGCCGACCGGTGTGGTGATCGGGGCCTTCAGGGCGCATCGGGTCCGGGCGATGCTGTCCATCACGGCTTCGGGCAGCGGCGTACCGGTTCGCTCCATAACGTCGCTGCCCGCCTCTTGCACGTCCCAGTTGATATCCACGCCGGTGGCCTCGACGCATTGCCGTGCCGCGGTGGCCAGCTCGGGTCCCACTCCGTCACCGGTGATCAGCGTTACTTCGTGCGCCATCGCCTAACTTCACCTCGCTTGTCAAACTAAATGAGACATTCCGGGAACTCATAGCCGAGCCCCGACCGTTAGGGAGGGGTCGCGCAGTGCGTTTCCTCCGACCATCGTGGAGGCAAATTGGAGATAACACACCAACGGGAGACCTATCTTGTGAAAAACCACAAGACCCCTCCCTAACGGTCGGGGCTCGGTTTACGTCCGATGGAATTCTTGTCATCGACCAGATATAGAAAAGAGTGAAATCTGAATTCCTTACGCAAGGGATCTTGGACTTCCTGACGATCATCAAGCAATTTGTGAACCCATTCTGGGTATCGAATGACGAAATTGGAATATCCACCCGACTCAAAGGCACGAATACTCACGCTCTTGCCGACTCGGGGCGCATATTCCATCAAAACAATTGCATCAGAATTCATAAGGCTTGACTTCTTCAGAACAAAGACACTGCCGTCCTGAAACTGAATGATGTTCTTGTTTCCAAGCGGTCTTCCGTCAATAGCAGTGACTTCGAAAAAGAACTGCCGGTATTTCTTTTTTTTCCCGAATTTGTCAATTTCAGGTTCGCGGTTCCAAACTCCCTCGATCACTGATTCTTCACCATAGGGTTTTCCAAGTAATCCGATGACCTGGTACTTCCCGTTTTGAAGATCTTCGGCCTTGATTGCCATGGTTGGCTTTTCTTTGGTTTGCGCAGAAAGAAGACAGTTCACCGCGCATATTACGATAAGACTTGGCAGAATCCCAAGAAGCCAGATTGATTTTGACATAGGATTCTCACTCTCTTCAGGGCAATGTATGCTGCCAACACGGCTTATTGATATTGATTAAGGGCGAATAAGACAATGTGATTTCTGCATATTGCAGTCAATGGAGTGGTCTTTTCCTGAAAGACTCCCAACGCAATCTGCTAACCAATTGAGACATTCCGGGAACTCATAACCGAGCCCCAACCGTTAGGGAGGGTTCCTGCAGTGCGTTTCCTCCGACCGTCGTGGTTCTTGGAGGCAAATTGGGGAGAACGCACCAACAATAGACCGATCTCTTGTGGAAGATCACAAGACCCCTCCCTAACGGTCGGGGCTCGGTTTATGTCTGGCATGCCACGACTTTTCATGGCTGTAATTTCCGGACACCTTCGCAAAAACCGAAAACGCTGAAGCTAACAGACACCCCGACGCTCGTCAATCGGCCGACGGCGGGGCGTGTGGCGGCCTCGCTGCCGAGGGGAAGCAAGATGGCACCGGGCCAAAAATCAACAGATCGGGCCACAAAATGGGAATCGCAACGGGACCCGCCGCGTCATATAATTGAAGGATAGCAGCAGAACCATCGGGGAAGCCATGTCCGTCGAAGCACCCCCCCCAAAGTCGCCGCCTACGCCGCCCCCGGCGCCACCAACCGCCGGTGAGACGCTCATCGACGATCGGCTCCGGCACACCCGGGGCCAGCTCCGGGGCGTCGACGTGGCCACCGGGCTGCTCGTCCTGGCGATTGGGGTGATCGCCTACCTGTTTCTTTTGGCGCTGGCCGACCATTGGCTACTGGCCGGTGGATTGGGCCGCTGGGGACGTTTTCTCGCCTGGCTAGCCCTGCTGATTGCCGGGGGCGGGTACCTCTATTTGTGGATCGTCCGGCCTTGGCTCCGCCAGATCAATCCGGTCTACGTAGCCCAGACGATCGAGCAGAGCCGTCCGACGCTGAAAAACAGCCTGATCAATTTTCTCTTGCTTCGTCGCGATCGCCGCGCGGCCCCGGTCGCGGTGACCCGGGCGATCGAAGAGCAGGCGGCCGACGAGTTGACTCACGTCTCGCCCGAGACGGTGGTCGATCGACGTCGCGTGATCGTCTTGGCCTATGTGTTGACCGGTCTGGTGGCGCTGGGCGCGATGTACCACGTGCTTTCGCCGAAGAGCCCATTGACCTCGGCGCTGCGTGTTGCCTTGCCTTGGAGCGGTGTCGGTGCGCCGACGCGGGTCCGTTTCGACGATATTCGGCCGGGTGATCTTGTGACGCCGCGCGGCGAGCGCGTCGTCGTGTCGGCCGAGGTGCACGGTCTGCGGGAAGATGAAACGGCCATGCTCTGCTTTACCACGGCCGACCGGCAGAGCGTCGACCAGCGTGTGCCCATGACCATGCCGCCGGGCGGCTACCGGCACGAAGCCACGCTGCCGCCGGATAGCTTCGGGCTGCAGCAGGATCTGACCTACTACCTGGCCGCCGGCGACGGTCGCTCTGGGGTGTTCACCATCACCGTCCAGACGGCTCCGACCATCCTCGTCGAATCGGTCGAGTACGACTATCCCGACTACACGGGCCTGCCCAATCGGACGGTGCAAGGCCAGGGTGACCTTCGGGCGATCGAGGGTACCCGGGTGACCATTCACGCCAGGACAAACGCCTCGATCGATTGGGCGGAGATCGATCTGGGGTGCCGGAGAGTTCGTGGCGTGCCCATGACGGCCGACGACCGGGTGGCGACGGGAAGTTTCACCTTGCGGCTCCATCGCGACGATCCGACCCGGCCCGAGTACGACCGCTACCAGCTTCGTTTCACCGATACCGAGAGCCGCGAGAACCAGCGACCGATTCGTCATAAGATCGAAGTGATCGCCGATCTGCCGCCCCGGGTCGAACTGATCGATCCGCCCGAAGAGCCAGTCCAGTTGCCCGTCGGCGGTGTCCTGCCGCTGAAGATTCGTGCCGAAGATCCCGACTTCGCGCTTCGTGAAGTGACCGTTCGCGCCGTGCTGGGCGACCGGAGCCTGCCGATCCGTCCGCTGCTGCGAACAAGACCCCCAAGTCCACCGCACCAAGGCGCCTTTGAGGGCGTCTATCGATTCGAGCCGGCCCGCTTGGGCCTCAAGTCCGGTGACGAGGTAGTCTATTGGGCCGAGGCCAAGGATAACAAGACACCGCTGCCCGGCCATAGCGAGACCAAGCGGCGTTGGATTATGATTGTCGAGGCCGACGAAAACCAACAGCAGGACCGGCAACAGGAGAAACAGGACCAACAACAGAAGCAGCAACAGGACCAACCACAGGACCAACCACAGAAGCAGCAACAGGACCAGCAAGAGGACCAGCAACAAGACCAACAACAGGACTCGCAGCAGGGCAGGGGGGCCCAAGACAAGCAACAGCCCTCCGAGGATCAGCAGGGTGACGCCCAGGGCCAACAGGAACAAGGTGAGGGGACGCAAGGTACCGCCCAGCAGGACAAAACCGACCAACAAGACCAGACCGGTCGGTCGCAAACAGACGCAACTGGGCAGGACCAGGGCGCCCGGCAAGAGGAGGGCGGCCCTCAAGATCAGTCCGACCAGCCCTCCGAGCCGATTGACGGCGAAGCGAACCCCGGCGACGTGATTGAGAAGGTACTCCAGCAGCGCGAGCAAGAGCAGCAGGCCAAAGGCCAGCAGCAGGAGCCGGGACAAGAAGGACCCGGTCAAACCCAGCCTAGCCAACCGCCAGACGCCGGCGATCGTCAAGAGCTGGGCCAACAGCAGCCCGAGCCGCGGCAGGAACCGGGCGGCGGGAAAGAGCCTGGCCAGAGCGAAGCCCGCCCAGAGACAGGGCCACGCAAACCGGGATCCCAAGAGCCATCGCCCGACGACGCGCAGCAAGCCAAGCCAGGGCAATCGCCCGAGGGCGGCCGGCCACGCAAGGATGACAAGCAAGCGGCGGGCCCCAAGTCGGAAGGCCCGCAACAGGAGAGCCCCGCGGCACAGGGCGAGGACCGCAAGATCTGTGACAAGTGCGGCAAGCCGCAGTCGGAGTGTGAGTGCTCGGGCCGCCCGAAGCAAGGGCCCGGCCAGAGCAACGTGCCCGAGGGTGCCGCCGGAGCCGGCGACAACACCGACGCCCAACAGGGCGGTGCTTCCAGCAAACAGCCGGGCCAGGGAGCAACGGGCAGTCAACCTGATCAAGGCGAAC
>CAZWWC010000095.1:0-12120 GCA_964637625.1 uncultured Planctomycetaceae bacterium | reverse complement strand
GACCGGCACCAGCGCGACGAGCACGTCGATCATCATCCCGCGCGTCTGGTACCACGATTGGGACAGATGAGGCGACGGGGCCACGCGCAGCGACGGTGCGGGCATCTCGTTCTCGGGCGTTGCGGTCGGTTCTGTCATAAAGTCTCTGTTGTTGACGTACGGCAAGAATCGTGGTTAGCCGTCGAGCCTGCTCGACGTTTTTCGGGATGTCTCTCTCGGCGCCGCGCAGGCGCGGCGGCTAACTTCGTTTCTTCACACAATCTCACTTCTTACTTCTGACTTCTTACTTCTTTTTGACTTTGCCGATTCGGATCAACTGTACCAAGGGAATGCCGGCCGGACAGGCAAACGCACAGCAGCCGCACTCCATGCACGCGTCGACGTGATACGAATCGAGCAGTTCTATGTTGTCCGCCCGGACCGCCTGCGCCAGCTTGGCCGGCACGAGCCTCATCGGACACACCACCGCACAGCGCCCACAACGGACACAAGCGGTCTGTTCTTTCTGCTGGATTTCACTTTCGGTGAGCACGGTCACACCGCTGGTGCCTTTGGTCACCGGCGAGCCGAGATCGGCCAGCGTAAAGCCCATCATCGGCCCTCCGGATACGATCCGCGAGGCGTCTTCACTCAGGCCGCCGCAGTACTCGATCAAGTCGCCGTAGCTCGCACCCAGCGGAACCAGCAGGTTCTTCGGCTGCCGAATGCCGGCGCCCGAGACGCTGATGATCCGATGGGTCAGCGGCTTGCCGCGCAGCACCGCCCCGGCCAGCGCGGCGGCCGTGCCGACGTTCATCACGACGATGCCCACGTCCAGCGGCAGCCCGCCCAAGGGCACTTCGGTCCGCAGCACGGCCGAGATCAACTGCTTCTCGCCGCCTTGGGGATATTTTGTTTTCACCACCCGGACCCGAACGTCGGTGCCCGCGACCGCCTCGCGGAGCCGCTCGATGGCCCTGGGCTTGTTGTCTTCGACACAGATCTCGACCGAGCGCGCGCCGATGGCCCGTCGGCCCAGCAGCGCGCCGGCGACGACCGGCTCGGGCGCTTCGACCATCAGCCGGTAGTCGGCCGTCAGATAGGGCTCGCACTCGCAGCCGTTGACCAGCAGCGTGTGGATCGGCTTGGCCTCATTTCGGGCGAGTTTCACGTGGGTCGGGAAGGCGGCGCCGCCGAGTCCCACCAGTCCGGCGCCCTGGGCCGCTTCGGCGATCTCGCCCGGCTCGCGCCCGTCGAGTTGCTCGTCGAGCCAAGAACCGCCGTAGAGCTCATCCCAAAGCGCCCGGCCGGTCAAGGGTTGCTCCTCGGCCGCCTTGATCGGGATCACCGGCACGTGCCGACCGTTGGGCAACGTGGCCATGGCCGCTTTGGCCACCGCGCCGGCGATGCTGGCATGGACCGGCGCCGAAACAAAACCCCCGGCCTGGCCCACCACGTCGCCCAGGCTCACTTCCTCGCGAGGCTTGCGCGTCGGCTCGCAGGGCGCCCCGAGGTGCTGCAACAGGGCGATGCGGACCTCGGCCGGCGTGGGCAGGACTTCGACCGGCATTTCGGCGGCCAGCGACTTGCGCTCGGGCGGGTGGACGCCACCGGCAAAACTGTCTTTGGTCCAGAGCGCCACAAGCGTCATGCGTTTCCTCCGCTCTGTCGTCGAGTCCATCGTGCCAGCAGAATCGAACCGAGCAGGCCGAGTCCCAAGCCGCAAGCCGCGCCGATCAGTTGAGCCCCACCCGCCGAACCCGCCACCAGCGCGCCGAGCAAGGCAAGCAGAAGGGGTAAAAGAAACACCGCGATGGCCCACCACACCAGAGGACCACCTTCCGCCGCAGCTCCGTTGTCTTCGTCCGAGGCCGGGCGCGCATCGCCGGCACAATGGGGGCATGCCGAACGATCTTCGGGACAACGGTGCGAATCAGTCTGCATGAATTCGGATTGGGCCGACGGCCAGCGCGGGGTGACCGGCAGCAGGCCGTGTTCTCGGCGTCGGGCACCAAGGTCCTCAGCCACCGCCTGTCTGAGAATTCAAAGACGTAAACCCCACCTTATAGCGATGTTGACGAGAATCGTCAAGCCGCCCGGGCCTGCCGAGGAAAACCCCTGAGGGGCCGGATCGGCTCCCGGGGAACCGCCTTGTGCCCCCTCTTGCGTAGAGAAAAGCCGCGATTCCGCAGTTCCACGCCGCTGGTGCCTTGCAGGGACCCCGAGCAGCGCCGCGCGAAGGCATCAGAAGGACCATGTCGGGCGCACGGGGCGTCATCGTCCGGCCGAGACTGCGAGCGCAGAGGCCACGGCCGTTTACCTCGCTTTTTCCTCCGTGGCCCGTTTGTTGGCCGTGGCGGCGGCCGACGTGTCCTTTTCGGATTTCTTGCCGCCGATCAAGGAGATGAGCCTCTGCGTGATGCCGGGCTTCCTCGCCGAGGTGGGTATCAGTTCCAGCGTGCCCAAGTCCAACGGCTCGTCGTTTCGGCCGCCGGCCATCTCGGGAACGAGGACCGCCTGCTGATACATGCCGATGGTTGCGCGTGGGCCGAACGCTCCCGGCAGCGGGGCTTCCTGGAGGCGAATCGTCAGCCTGTACTCCCCGGCCGACACGTCGTCGCAGCAAAATGTGCCGTCGCGGTTGATCGTGAAGCCGTACGAAATTCGGCTCGCCTGCTCCCGGTGATGTCTTTCCTTGACGAAGGCGGCGACGATTCTCTGCTGCTCTGCCGGCGACATTTCCTCGAAACCTTCGGGTTCGTCAACCGGAGGAAGCTCGACCCGGGCGCTTCGCGTTATTTCGCCGCTGGCGAAGTTGAAATCGACGTCGTGATCCATGTCGTCCGGCAGCACGACCCGCCCGACCACCGGCCGCCCGGTGCCGCCGAGCGTGACCCGGGTCGTTTTGCCCGGCCGCAGCACGACGGGCAGCCGACATGCGCTGAGCTGCGCATAGCCGCCGCTGGGCCTTTCGGCGAATCGTTTCGTTCGGGCCACAAAGGCCGGCTCCGGAACGGCCCGCTCGAACACGAAACGCCCCTGCCCATCGGCCTGCGACCTATAGTCGTAAAAGACGTGGGGCTGGTCTTTTCGGCGTCCGAGCAGGCGTTCAAAGTTGAGCGAGAGACTCGCGTTGGCGGCGGGTTTCGAGCCGATCTTCGCGGTTCCTTCGAGTCGCGCCCAGCGGTTCACTCGGATCGTCGACGAGGCCTCGATTTCGACCTCGCTCACCTCGGCATGGCCGGCGCCGTGCAGCACCAGCAGCATGAACGGCTCGTCGGTCGCCGGCAGCGCGAAGCGGCCTTCGGCGTCGGTTTGCGTCCAGGGCACGCTCCGCTGGCTGGCGCGCACCCGTCCGTTCGTGACGTAGGGCCTGCGGGACGGCGTGCAGAGGAAAACCTCGGCCTTGGCCAGCGGCTTGCCATCCGGCCCCTCGACGATGCCCGTGGGACACTTGGCCGGATGGAGCTTGAAGTCGAGCGTCACGTTGCCTTCGTCGTTGGCGATGGCGCGCGAGACGGCCGGGCGATAGCCGGGCGCCTCGATGCGGATGAGTCGCTTCTCGGCCGGCTCGTCAATGGTAATCTTGTATCGGCCGCGTTTGCCCGACGCAGCCTCATAATCGCGCTGCCAGTAGGTGTGATAGTCTCCCTCTTGCCACCGATCGACGCCCGGCAAGACGCGGAAGCTGGGGATCGGCTTGCCGGTCTTCTCGTCGAACACGCGGCCGGAGATGACCAGCTTCGGGTGGAGCACGATCGTCTGTTCGCGTGGGCCGGCCACCAACGGGAGGTCGCGACAGCTCATGTAGTCGCGGTGGTGACTGTCGTAGATGACCTCGTCGTCGGGTGCTCCGTCCCAGACCCAGCGGCCCTGGTCATCCGTATTGCCCGAGATACCCATTCCGTACAGCGTTCGGCAGCCACACCACGTGTCGGGGCAAACGCGCGCTTTGATGATCGGCTTGCCGTGTTGGTCGACCACACGCAACCGAAGTGTTCGTCCCGGCTTGAGCCGAAAGTCGACCGGCGCCATGTCTTTGGTGACGGTCGTCTGACGGAGCTCGGGCGCGTGGCCCGGTGCCACGACGGTGAGCGTCAGAGGGCCCAGCCGGCAGTTGTCGAACCGGTAGCGACCCTGCTTGTCCGATCGCCGGATGTTCACGGCGACCGGAACATGCCCGAACCGCTCACCCCGGGCGACCCGGGCACCGACGATCGGCCGGCCCTTCAAATCGGTCACCACGCCTTCCACCGTCAGGCCCTTCTTGAGAATCATCACCGAGGTGAGCTTGCGGAGGCCTTCGGCGCTCGGCCGGGGCTCATAATGGCGATGCATAGACCTGACGTAGTCGGGATGAGACAGTGCGATGTAGCAAGAGTCGCTGATGAACTGGTTGGGCATGCCGCCGAAGCGCCAGCGGCCCTGGGCGTCGGTCTTGACCTTCCCGCCGAACGAGGGCCCGAAGTACATCTCCTCGCGGATCGGCAGACCGGTGGAAATGCTGATCTGGGCGCCCTTGACCGGGCGGCCCTGCTCGTCGCGAACCAGCCCGCCGATGGTGGTTGGCCGCCCCAGCATAATCTTGTATTGCCCGGCCGGCGGCACGTCCTTCGCAGGCTCCCAGGCGCCGAACATCGATACCAGGCCCTTCGCGTGAACGAAGACGCTGAACCACTGATCGAGCGGGACGTCGAACGTGACGCGTCCCGACGCGTCAGCCTTGTGCCGGGTCCGCCGCTTGCCCACGCGCAGCAGCGCCCATGCCCGCCCAAGCGGCTCGCCCTGCTCGTCGACCACGTGCAGGGTGAGCGACTGCTTGGGCTTCGCGCCAGCCTTCAGCGATCGCTCACCTTTCTTCTCCTTCGTGACCGGTGCCGTCGTGGTAGATTCGTCCGCTGTGCCGTCGTCGTCGGGCTTCCCGATGGGCAGTGTGCCCAAGTCCAACGGCTCGTCGCTGTGGCCGCCGGGCATTTTGGGAACGGTAAATGAATGCATCAGCCTGGCAATCGTCGAGCCCGGCTCGGTTTGACGCTCCGCCGGTGGCGATTTGAGCCGCACCAACAGTCTGTAGCGTCCGGCCGGCACGTCATCGAAGGTGAACGAGCCGTCGGCTTCGGGCTTCACGTAGATGGGACCCATCTTCCGCGCCATCTGGTTGTACCGCTTCATGTCTTCCTGAAATCGCTTTCCGGCCGCAGTTTCTCTCCATTGTTTGAACCACTTGGCCGCGGATGGCCCGTCTTTCTCCGGATCGAGACCTTTCGGCCAGGGGATCTTCAGCAACGGCAGGTCGGGGCCTCGCAGCTCGATCGACGCAAGGTGCCACTCGGGCACGAGGTCCACGCCGTCGGGCATGCGGAGCTTCCCGGTGACGGGTCGTCCGTCGCGCTTGAGCTCGACGCGCGCGGTCTGGCCGGCAACACATTCGGTCCTGATCGAATGGGTCGGAGTCCGGCTGGGTACCTTGCCGTGCTTGCCGACAACGTATCGCGTGATCCGCTTCGCGCCCGGCATCACCTTCTCGAAAGTGAAACGCCCGTTGCGGTCGCTGGTGGTTTGAAGATATTGATAAAACCGCAGGTGATTCGCTTCGGGCAGCTGCTCGAGCGAAACGACCTGGTCGGCCGCCGGTTTGTTGCGCAGCAAAACCGTCCCCTCGACGCGGGGCCAGGGCGCCAGGCGGATCGTTGTGCTGTGCCGGAGTTGCGCCGTGACGTAGGCGACGCCCGATTCATGGACCACCAGCAAGGCGGAAACATCTTGGGGAGCGATCTGGCACCGCCCTTGGGCATCGACGGTCACCCGTTGGCACGCCGACCCTTCGGAGATGACACCATTCTCGATAGTCGGCTTGTTGTACTGGCCGCAGACGGCCACGGTCGCGCCCCCGGCGGCTTGGCCTTGGGGCGTCAACACCTTGACGTCCGGGGCCTTTTCCAACTCGAAATCGAGGGTAACGTCCCGTTCATCGACTTCGAGCACGCGGGACGCGGCGGGCCGATACCCGGCGGCCTCGATGCGAATCATGCACGTCTTTTTCCGCAGCCAGGGATCGCCCGGGCGGAAGTCCCTCCGATAGGTTCCGTCGTGGCCTTCGGAGCGGCTAGAATACATCCAGTAGATGGATCCCGACGGCACGGGCCTTCGCCCGGGAACGACGTGGAACCGCTTAATCGGCCTCTTGGTTTGGGCATCGACGACACGTCCCGAAATGCTCAGCATGGGCGTCGTTTCGGCGGGACGCATCGTGAGGACCTTCTCGGGCTGGCCCGCTTCAAGTCTCTGGTTCGTCAGCAAGGCGTAACCGTTCTTGAGGACGCAGAAAGAGAGCTGCCCCCGCGGCGCGTGCGGCCACCGCCAGACGCCGTCGGCGCCCGTCTGACCTCGCCTTTCAGGCAGGCCGCTTATGATTCGCTGTTTCTCCCAGGTCTGGAGCCAAACACGGGCACCGGCGATCGGTTTGCCGTCCGAATCGATCAGGCGAACGCTCAGCGGCCGGCCGCGCGACAGCTTGAAATCGATCCGCCTCGGGCGAGGCTCGCCGTCGGCAGGAGGCTCGATCCGCGCGGTCACCAGCGACGGGGCCCAACCCTTGGCCGATGCGGTGAGACACCCATCACCAGGGCAAACGTTCGTGAAACGATACTCGCCGCTGCGGTCCGTCTTGGCGGCCGGAATACCATGGCCAAGGTAGTGATGATTGTACACGACGGCTCCCGCAATTGGCCGGCCGTCTTCGTCGGTCACTTTGCCCGTGATCGTTGCACCGCGCTGGATGATCAACACGCTGCTGGGCGCTTCGCCCTCGGAGATTGTGAACTTCGAGACCGGTCCGGTGACTCGCGTATCGGCGTAGCCCCGGTGGCGGAGAACGACCCTGAGTTGCGATCTATCCGCCGGGAAGCTGGGATAGGTCCATCGCCCCCCGGCATCCGTTTTCACGGCCACATTGGCCCCGAGTGGATAGCCGGTCCGTTCTGAGCGCAGCTTCAGGTTAAACGACGGGCGGACCTGAACCCCCTCGACCGGCTCGCCCTTTTCGTTGCGGACAATGCCGCCGATCAACCGGCCCGCGGCGAGTCGGATGGTGTATGCCTCGGGAATCGGGTCTGGCGTGCCGCGCTGCTCCCACTTGCCCAGATACGGAACGTGTCCCGGCGATTCCACATAGATGGAATAGATGCGCGGTGTCTTTTCCGGCACGTCTAGTTCAAGGCGTCCGCTCTTGTCGGACCGATGGCGAGTCGCCTTGCAGCGACGGCCGACGACGAGCGTAGTCCGCACCGTGACCTTCGCACCCGCAACGGGCCGATCCTCCTCGTCCAGGATGGTCAACAGCAGCGAGCGGCGTGCCTTCTTGGCCGCGTCGGGGGCCTGCGGCGCGGGCCGTGCCGACTTCTTCACCGGCTTTGTCTCTGCTTTGCCCGCCACGGCGACGAGATTGGCCGGCGTCGCGGCCAAGGCCATCGTAGCCGGTTCGAGTGGCACGTCCTGGTCCTTCGCCTCCGTCGCCCCATTGCCCACGCCCCCTGTCGGCGACCTGCCGTTGAGCTTCAGCGTGCCCAGGTCCAACGGCTTGTCGCTTCGCCCGTCGGGCATCTCGGGCACGCTCAGCGCGCGGCGGAGCATCTCGAGCAAGGGGCCTGGACCACCGCGCCGGCTCTCGGGCGCTGTGTCCAGACGCACGGTCAGCTCGTAGTCATCGGCTGGAACGTCGTCCACCCGGAAGGTGCCGTCTCGGCGAATCGTGGCCGTGAAACGGCCCAGTGCCGCCCGATCCGCCTCGTCCTGGTCGTGTAGTTTCTGCCACGCCTTGCCTTCGTCGGTGATCGACCACTCGGCCCACCAGGCTTTACGTGCTCCCGGATTGCCTTTGACTGCCTCCGGGACCGGCGCCGGCGGCGGGCTGGGCAATTTCGGTACGACGTGCAACAGACCGAAATTCCAATCCACCTCGGCCTCAAGACCTTCCGGCGGGAGGAGCTTCCCAACCACCGCGCGCCCGCTGCCACCCAGGTCGACGCGGGCCGTCTGGCCTGCCGACACCTCGATCCTGCGGCGGCGCGAGGAAACCGCCTCGCGAGCACCCTGCGTGACCGTCAGAAGGATCCTTCGTCCGATGGACCACTTGCCGGGCGCAACACGAGGGAAGACAAAGCGGCCGTGCTTATCCGTGACGGCAGTGTTGGAGAGCCAAATGTTCGGTACGTCCTTTCCATAGGATACGCCCGTATCGTCCATAGTGATCGGTTTGCCGGCGGCCGGCTTCGCACCGATTCGATAAGTCCCTTCGACACGGGCCCAGGGCCGCAGGCGAATGGTCTCCAACCGATCGGCCGGTTCCGCCTTGACGTGGGCGTAGCCGGTCGGATGCGTGATGACCAGTTGATACGGGGTCCCTTGCGGTGGAAACGCAAAATGCCCATGCTCGTCGGTCGTGCGCCGGTCGCAATAGGTGCTGTGGTCCTGGAAATGGCCGTCGTGGACGTTGATCTGGGCCCTGGCTACGCCCATGGCGATCTTCGCATCTTCTGCCGGGTTTCCGTCCGGCGAGAGCACGGTGGCCGCCACGTCTTCGGCGGGCTCGAGCGAGAAATCGATCGCGATGCTTCCCTCGTGGCTCTTGATTTGGCGAGAAACGGCCGGCAGATAGCCCGCGGCTTCGATCCGCACCTGATGGGCAAAATGGCCCGGATGACGCAGCTTGATCCGGTAGGTCCCTTTCTTCGCCTCGAAGCTCGATCCGCGGGCCCAGTTCATGTGCTCCTCGCTCGACCAGTAGCCCGGCACCACGCGGAACCGCCCGATTGGCTTCTTCGTCTTGGCATCAACCACCCGGCCGGAGATGACCAGCAGCGGCGGAGGCGTGAAAACGTACTCCTCTTCCCTCGCCACGAGCGTTTGCCGGGCCAGCGTCATGCCGCCGGGCGGACAAATGTCGCAGACCACCGCGTCGGCCGGCGCTTCGTTCCACGCCCAAAGTCCGTTCTTGTCTGTATAATGGTGAATGAAATCCAGTTCATAGTCACACCTTGCCCCTCGCCACGACTGGAAGAAGATGCGCGTGCGCGGGATCGGATTGCCGTTGGAGTCGGTCACCCGGACGCGGATCGTGCGGCCCGGCGGAAGCTGGAAGTCGACCGGCGGCATGTCCGGCTCGATCTTGACGTTTTTCAACTCGGGCGCGCGACCCTTGGCCGTGACGACCAGGTCGGTACGCACCGGCTCGCAGCCGAGGAGCCGGTAGACGCCGTCCTGGTCGGTCTTGGCTTTGCGCTGGTCGTTCAAGAACTTGGTGCGCACTCTCGCCCCAGCAATCGGGCGTCCCGCTTCATCGGTGACCTTTCCAGTCACCGCGATTCCTCGCCGAAGCACGATTTTTGCCGTTGGACTCTTGCCGTCTTCGAGCGAGAATTCCTTGGTCAGGATCGACGTTCGCTGGGGCATGTATCGCGAGTGCATGATCTCAAGAGACAGCGTCTGCATCGAAGCCGGCACGCTGTGGTAGCTCCATTTGCCTTGCGCGTCGGTTTTGAGTCGGGCACCCACGTGAATCGACTCAAGATCGCCTTCCCGTCGCTTGAATTCGATGCTCGGATGAACCCGGGCACCCTTGACCGGCTTGCCTTGCTCGTCGACGATGATTCCGCCGACCGACTGACCGGCGTCGAGCCGGGCCGTGTACGCATCGGGAATCGGTTCAGCGTGTTCGGTGCTGTCCCACTTGGCCCAGAATGGACCGTACCCATCGGTCGTGATATTCAGTACCAGGTAACGTGGCCGCCGCTTGGGCAGCTCGAACACAAGCCGCCCGTCGCCGTCGGCCTTCAAGAGCGTGCCGTACCTCAGCTTCTTAATGAACGAGCCGCAGTGCACCGTCCACCGCTTCGGCCCCGGGCGCATGCGGACCTCGACCCGGGCGCCCGGAACCGGCTCTCTGCCGGCGCCAGCAACCGTCAATTCGAAGGGGCTCGCGGCCATAGTGTCATTCTTCGGCTGCCGCTGGTTGGCATCGTTTTTCCCACTTTCCTTTGTCGCCGACGGCGGCTCGGTCACCTTCGTTTCTTTTCGAGAGTCGCTTTGCCCGGCCTCGGCCGTCTCCGCCGGCTCACCCAATGGCTCCGTCGGGGCATCGACCGCCCGAATCGCGCCCACCGCCAGCAGCAGCAAGCTGGTGACGGCCACCAGCACACATCCGGCCCGAAGACTAATCGGCGCGCGGCTCAGGCTCGGATGGAGCACTTTGCGAATCCGCGTTTCGATCGGCCGGCGCGTCGCCATGGCCACCGCGGCGCCGAGCAACTGCGAGCGGCCGGCCACCGCCGCCGCGAAACCCAGCAAGTGCCGGGCGTAGGAGCTCGGCTTCTCGCCCAGCCGCAACACCGCGTCGTCGCAGGCCACTTCACGCTCCCAACGGAGCCGCCGGGCGGCCAGCCAGACCAGCGGATGAAACCAGTAGAAGACGGCCGCCCAATGGGCCAGCGTCTGCCAGAGGACGTCGCGCCGTGCAACGTGGGTCAGTTCGTGGGCCAGCACCACACGGCGCACCTCGTCGGACCACTGGACATACTCCGGCGGCAGGATCACCCGCGGCCGGAACCAGCCGGCCGTCGACGGAATGGTCGTCTTGTCGCTCAGCAGCAGCGCAACGGGCCGGCGCAGGCCGAGCCGCCCGGCCATCTCGGCAGTCCGGCGCCGCCACTGTGGATCGTCGATGCCGCCGGCCTGGTGCAGCAACCACTCGGTACGGATCAAAGTGCCTAGAAACGCGAACAACCTCCAGACCGTGCCCACGCTCCAAAGGCCGACCAACAACGCCGGCCACGGCAGGAGTCTCGCAAGCCACCGGCCGAAGCTGGTCTTCTGCTGGCCGGAGGCCGTTTCCGTTTCCACAGCGGTTGTCGTCTCGGGGACCGCCGCCGCAGGCGTCGTCTCCGCCCCATCCGCCCCACGGATGGCTCTGGACGGGATCGCTTCGTCTCTCCGGGGATAGGGATCAGCCACGTGCTGTTGGAAATCGGGCGAAGCGACCGGCGCGGTGCTCGAAGCATGGGCAGCCGCCTGGTCGGCTGCTGGGTCGGCCCGGGCGACCGGCGGCGCATCGACCGTGGTCCTCTCCGGGATCAGCCGGCCCAAGGGCACGCCCGGCAAGGCCATGCGTAACAAAGGCAAAGCCAACAAGCCGACCACCGCCACCGTCCAGACGCCGTGGCGCAGCGCGGCCGACGCGCGACGCATCGCCAGTGAGACCAGGCCCGCGGTGCTCAATACGACAGTCGCGTCGAAGGCCAGTTGAACGACCAGGGGCCAGGCCGTCGTGGTCCAGGCTCCCGACGACGTCGATTCGAGGCCGAACATGGCTATCTGCCCTCCTTTCTTGCTTGTTCAACCAACTTGGCGATGCGGTCCAACTCTTCCTTGCCCAGCTCGCCGGCCGACACTTCCAACAGGGCGGCCATGGCCTCGCTCGTCTGCTCTGCGAAGAAGGTCGCCAGAAGATGGCGCAGCGCCGAGCGCCGGGCCTTCTCCTTGGGCACGGCCGGGCGATAGACGTAGCGATTGCCCTGGCGCCGCGACCGCAGCACGTCCTTGCGGACCAGCACGCCGAGCATCGCCCGGACGGCCGAGTAGCTGGGTGGGTTGGGCAGTCGCTCCCGGACTTCGGCGACCGAGCCCTCGCCCAATCGATAGACGACTTCGACGATCTGCCGTTCTCGTTTTCCAAGATCCAGGGGAGAGGGCTTGGTCACGGGGGTGCCTCCTTTGCCGACGAGTGAATGTCAATACACCAGCATATGCTAATTCAGCAGCATATGCTAGTAAATTAGCAGTTCTCTTACCGGTTGTCAACCCTCGAAACCGTGCTCCGTGCGAAGTCCTTATGCGGCAATTACTTGGGGTGCTGGCGGCGACGCGCGATCGCGCCGGCGCCCGTAGCCGGAGGGCAGGAGAAAAAGGCTCGCCAGCAGAAGGAGCCGCACGCACCTAGGGACGCGCAGACAGCCAGATCACCCGGCGCGCCGAGGCCCGCTTTGCTGAAGTCATAGCGAATCAATCATGTTGAGCGTCGCCCGGTGGAGTGAGGGTGCATTCCGCGCTTTGTATTGCCATCGCCTGTCGGAGGTAGCCCAAAGGGCT
>CAZWWC010000094.1:0-12219 GCA_964637625.1 uncultured Planctomycetaceae bacterium | reverse complement strand
GCAGGCGTGCCGCTGCGCTGTGGAGAACTTCCAAGTAAGCGTAGGGCATAGCGCGGCGGTGTCCCCGTCAACGACGTCAGGCCCAGCCTGACCTACGCCCTGCCTGCTGCCCGCTGCCTACTGCCTACTGCGTACTGGCATCACACATCGCTGACGAGCTTGTCGTAGAACTCGACGTAGGCGTCGCGGCGCGCCTCGTCGGCCCGAGCGGCCATCGCCTCGCGCGGATGCTGGTTGTGTTGGCCCGTCATGTGGTATTGAGGGCAGGGACCCCACTCGATGCTACGACTCATCGGCAGCAGCTCGTCCTGCAACACTTGATAGATCGGGCGAATGTTGAACTTCGGATTGCGCAGGAAGCCGATCAGCAGCTCCATCGGGCAGTTGCCGGCGCCGCGTCCCAGGCCGGCCAGCGAGGCGTCGGCCCAGTTCGCCCCGTGGATGATCGCCTCGATCGTATTGGCGAAAGCCAATTGCTGGTTGTTGTGGGCGTGGATCCCGACGACCTTGCCGGTCGCCGCGCCGTACTCCTGATACTTCTTGACGAGCCGTTCGATCTGTTCCGCGTAAAGCGAGCCGAAGCTGTCCACCACGATCAGCGTGCTGGCGGGCGATTCGGCCAGCACTTCCAGAGCCTGATCGATCTCGGCCTGCTGGGCCGTCGAAACGGCCATCAGATTGGCCGTCACCTCATAGCCCATCTCCGCGGCGTGATTGATCATGTCGATGGCCTCGGAAACCTGGTGAACGTAGAATGCCACGCGGATACAGTCGAGCACGCTCTCATGCTTAGGCAGGATGTCGGTCCGCCAGTCGGCTTTGCCTGCATCGGCCATGGCCGCCAGCTTCAGATCCGTTTCGTTCGCGCCGACGATCCGACGAATATCGTCCTCGTCGCAGTGGCGCCAGGCGCCGAAGCTGTCCTTGGCAAAGAGCCTCTTGGAGTTTTTGTAGCCGACCTCCATGTAGTCGATGCCCGCGGCCACGCACGCGTCGTAGACCGCCTTGACGAAACCGTCGGTGAACTGGTGGTCGTTGACCAGCCCACCGTCGCGAATCGTGCAATCCAGGACTTTCAGTTCGGGCCGATAGGTAATCCACGGTGCGGTCGACATGATCAATACCTCCTCGTTGCCGGCGTATCGTACGGGAACACATCCTCAACACATGGATGCTCAATAAAGGAGAACTCGCATAATTCTACGTTCCTATCAACTTGTGTCAAAAGGTATCCATCTACCTGCTCGTGGCTTTCATCCCCCCGCCGTGCCGCTCCCAGCGGAGCCCCACCCGTTGCACGCCGCATCGACCGCCATTATAGTTGGTGTTATCGGCCTGATCCGGGCAATCCGTGCTTCAGGAACACGATCGTGTCTGGCGGCCCGGACAGGAACGTCTTTGTCAATCGAATCTTCAGCGCCTCGGCCCCCCATGCTGCTTTATCTGATTCGCCACGGCCAGAGCACGTACAACGTCCAAGGGCGGATTCAAGGACAGTCGGACTGCGCGCTGTCCGAGCAAGGTCGACGGCAAGGCCAGGCGGTTGCCCGGCGGCTGGCCGCGTTGCCGATCCGTGCCATTTACGCCAGCCCGCTGCGCCGCGCCAGCCAAACGGCCGAGTTTCTGGCCCGTGCGCTCGATCTCGAGATCCAATTCGATCCTCGATTGAAGGAGGTCGACGTCGGCCACTTTCAAGACCAGATCCGCACGGACGTGATGCGCCGCTTTCCGGAAGCCATCCCCCGTTGGCGCAGCGGCGAATTGGACTTCGCCTTTCCCGGCGGCGAATCGCGACGAGAGCTGATTCGGCGCGGCCGCGAAGCGCTCTTGTCGATATCGCGAGCGGATCACGATCATGCCGCGATCGTCTCGCACGGCGGTCTTCTCTTGGCCGGAATGAAAGCCCTGCTCGGCATCGCCTCCGAGGACCCGCCGTTGGGCATGGAAAATGCTTCCGTGACGCGGCTTGCCGTCGACGCAAGCGGTCGGGCCCAACTGCTCGAGTTCAACAGCGTCGATCACCTCTCGGGCATCGAGTCGCCCGGGGATTGCTGAGGTCATTGCCGGGTCATGACCCGGCCTGCAAGACGCTCCGGCACAGCCTGAGGGGCCGGACACTCATTTCTGGCGGTCGGCGGCCGCGCGGGCCAAACGTGGCTTCGGCCCCAGGGCCACGGCGATCCAACCGTCTTCGATGACCATCTGCGTGACGGCCAGGTCGCCCATCTTGGGATGGTTGCGGAGACGATCGGGTACGATCTGGCGCGTACGGTTCTTCGAGAAGAGCTTGCTGAACACGGTTCGCAGCGCCACTTGGGAACTCGTTCGGACGCGCCGGCCGGGCAATTGCACCACGCCGTCGCGAACCAACTCGGCCGACAGCCCCTCGACCCGCGGGCGATAGTGCGCCCGCACCTGGAAGTCCCTCCATGTCCGGGGTGATTTCCGGAGTCGGGCAATGGCCAGGTCGATCGTGATGCGCCCGTCCCGGCACGTCAGACGAACCGCGTCCTTCTCGGCAAAGGTGATCGTAACCTCGTCATCGCTGGTGGACCTCTGCTTAAGTTCGGGCCATTTGAGTCGCTCGGCCAGCCGGCAGCGCAGCTCGGCAACGGTGAACGTCTTGCCATCCAGCGCCAACTGCTCGATCATGTTGTTCATCGCGGTCTGGTGCACCTGGAAACTTGCCAGGCTGCCCTTCGGCGCCATCGGGCGCGGCGTATGCGCGCCCAACTGCCGTGGCGAGGCAACACGAAGCCGCATGGTCAGCCGATCTTGGGTGGTCTTGGCCTGAATCATCCTGGGCCCCAGCGACATGCCTTGCATCGGCTCGAGGACCCGTTGTTCAAGCTTCTCCGAAAACCGGCCCAGCCGCGAGTCCGCCTCGTCGTCGATCCGCTGCTTGGCTCGAGCAGCCACTTTTCGCTCGACGGCGCGCCGCACGTCCGAACGCTTCATGTCGTGCTGGGTGCGAGCCACGTTTTGAATCAGCGCTCCCACCAACGGAATCTCGTCGAAGGCGGTCCGCAACCGTCGCAGCCGCGTCCTGTTATGGACCTCCTTCACCTCCGCCGGCCAGAGCGTCAGCCCGTCGACCGTCAGCTCCATCGGCTTGCGCGCCGCGTAGTGCGACTCGCTTGCGTTGTGGAAAACGGCCGGGCCTTCGCTCGACGAAGTCAACGCCGCCACCTCGCCGGTGATTTCCAGCGCAAGCCGAACTCGATGACGGTTGGGGATCAAGCGGATCCCCACTTCGGTGGCCGTCAGACTCTCGCCGCGAACCGGCTTGCCCAAGATCGTGTCGCGCACCTGCTCGTACTCCGGCAAACGTTCCGGCATCAGGCGATTCAGAAGGTCCCGGCTGAGCACCATGCGGAGATTCGCATTGCGGTAGTGTGCCGCCATGTGGCGGCGCCAGTCCTCCAGTCGGCTCTTGGGCCGAAGCCCGACCCATAGACACTCATCGGCCACGCGACGCGCGTCGCTGGCCAGGCCCGTCTGCTCGTAGCGCTCCAGAGCGGCCAACAGGCAGGCGCACTCCGGCGGCGCCGAGGCCATCCGACGAAGCTCGGCGGCCAGCCGGCCCAACGGTTCGCTTGCCACGAAACGCTGTTGGGAGTCGGTCAAGGACGCCAAGGCCACGCGACCGAGGACTCGACGTGCCAAGGCCTTGCGCCAGACGGTACCGGCCGCATCAGTGGCTTTCGATGCTTCCTGAAGCGCGTCCAACAGCAAGTACTCCCGCCATGCACGTCCGTGTGACGAATCGGCAATCAGTCCGTCAACCTCGGAGAGGGCCAGACGGAAACGGCCCAAGTCAACCTCGGGCGTATTGGATAAGCAGTCCATGGGCGGAAGAACCCGCTCCCAAATATCCAGCCGCCGTCGGAGTGCATAGCCCGCACGACGCACATCCGCCGCCAAGGCCGGGTCCTTCAGCCGGGCCGCCAGCCGATCGGCCCTGTCGACCGATTTTCGCAGGCGCGCACAGATCGCCGGAACAAGGTTCGGACGATCGTCGACGATCTCGCCCAGGCGACGCACCTCGCCCTGGGTCTGCTCGGCCCAAACGGCCGTCCGCTTGTCTTCCGTCAATGGGGCCAATTGCCCGTAGAGCGATTCGGGCGGGCACCAAATCGAATCGGCCCCCTGCCCAGAGCCCTGGCCGGACGTCGCCGAAGAGAACGCCGTCGGCCAACGATCTCGGGCATCGCTCGTCGGCCCAACGGGCCTCGTCGATCGCCGCGCAACCCTTTGACCACACCATGCCTCCTCCGGGATCGGGCCCACGACCGACGTCGCCTCCGGCAGCCGCTCGACAACGTTCAGCGGCGCAATCAGCGGCCCTTCCGAGATCGGCTCCCCAACCTTGGGTGGAAGCCCAGGCAGGTCGATTTTCGGGGCTCGATCCGCGATGGGCCGGGTCGCCAGCTTCGCGCTGGTGGCGGCCGGCACCCACCGGCTCGTGCCCGAGGGCGCCTCCTGCTCGGCCGCCGAGGCGATTCGGAACCGGGCAACGAAGGACTCCGGAACCTCTCCGGAACCGTCCCGCGCAGACGCACAGCGGCGCGGCGAAATGTGCAGATCATCCCACGCCTTCGAGAGTGACTGCTTGGCCGCCGGGTCCCTGGCGACCGATTGCCAGTCGCGAGGCATCGTCGCCACAAGGACAAAAAGACCGGCCAGCACCAACAAGAAAGGCCAGACCACCTTGGGTCTTCCGCCATCCATCCCGACCCCCCAGAATCTCGTCTGAATCAATGGGAACGTAGCACACCCCTTCACCTTCAGATAAGATCGGTCGTTTGGGACGAATAAATAGAACGCGATTTGTCAAGTCTGCCGATTCTTTCGACAGAATGAAGGGAAACGAATGAAGGGAATCGAATAACCGGGCCAGTGCGCCCTCCCCAGCACCGGCCCTTGGCTCGCCGGAGATCAGGGGCAACCATTTCAATGGGGCTAGCGTGCTCTTGACGTCCGTCTAGCGGGTACCACGGACGTTTTCCCCATGCAGAAGCGATCGCGCCAGGGACACCTACGGGGAACCACTTCGGGACAGTGTGCCACTGCTTCACAAGAAGCAGTGCTAGCGCAAGTCCAGAGCACTGCTTACCTTTTGGCAAGCAGAGGCACACTATCGCGAACTGCGATCACTCGCTGAGAAGCGCGCCTGATAGCAGCTCCCCCGGAAGAATTAAGCGACCCCACCCCTTGTGGGACCCTGGCTTAATCGCACGGCGGCACCGGGTCGGCCAGCACCGTGTCCTCGTGCTCATAGCCGGGCGCACAGCAGCAGAGGAACTTGAGCACGCACGGGCCGGTGTTGGTGACCTGATGGACCGCGCCGGGCGGAATCGCCACCGCATCGCCGGCGCCGACCGCTCGATGCTTGCCGCCGAGACACATCTCTCCCCGGCCTTCCAGGACGTAGTAGATTTCCTCGGTCTTGGGGTGATGATGCGCGGCGGTGCTTGCCCCGGGCGATAGTCGTGCCTCGGCGAGCGTCTGGTTGCCAATGCACGAATTGCGGTGGGAAAGCAACTCGCGGATCTCCGAACCGTCCTTGGTCGTGAAGGATTCGACTTGATCGATATTGACTACGTCCATTGGGTTCACCTTCAACGCGAAAAATGGGATGAGTCACGCCACTTCAGCATTATCCGGAGAAACGTCGTGCAAGCCTGATCATACCAGCATGATGCCAAGCACAGGGCTTGTGGTACAACCTACTTCTGCAAGACATCGCGATACTCCGGCGTCGGGCCGGCCTTGTCAAGGACCTCTTGGATCTCGGGTTTAATGGGAGGAGCACCGTCCGCATTGCGAGGCCCAACGAGGCCGGCCGGGCGAATCCCGAAGAAGTTGTCGTGCTCGTTGCAGGTGGCGATGCGGTTCTGCTTGCGGTTGTTGTAGTGTATGCCCCGGTAGACATTGTAGACCACATTATCGGTGACTTCGATGAACCCGCTGCCCTCGTCAAGGTAGATACCGCCGGGAATACCCGAGTTGTCGTGAATGTGGTTGCCGCGGATGATCGTGCCGGCCATATTACCCAACGTGTAGATGCCGCCGCCGTCCTGCAACATGTTCATGACGTGATGAATGTGATTATGTTCGATGCGATTGTTGCCCGAGGGCGTGGGCGTGGCGTACTTCAAGGGCACGTGGTAACGTTTTGCTCCGCCGCCGGCGTCTACCATGCCCCATCCCCAACCGACTGAGATGCCCGAATACGGCAGATCGTGAATTTCATTATGGGCGATGGTGGTATGGTCCGTGTAGCCGACAAAGACGCCCACGCCGCCCTTGTAGTCGACACCACAATCGTGGATGTGATTGTTGGTCACGGTGTTATTCTTGACGATCATGCGCGGATCGTCGGGGTGGTGATCGTCCTTGAGCACGTCGCCCACCTGAATGGCCGTGCCGGAAATGTCATGGAAACGGCAACCGGAAATCACGTTGTCCTGCGAGCCGTACTCCAAATCGATTCCGGCTCCACCGAGCTTGGTGAACGTACACTGCTCGAAGCGAATGGCCTTTGCCGCGTGACAGACGATATTTGCCGGGCTCTTGATGTTCTCGCATTGGGGCGTAACCACCCACGGCTTGATACAGGGGATTAGTCTTTCCGGGTCGTGAATGAAATTGGCCTGCACGTCCACCAGCCCGATCCGGCTCGGCCGCAGCCAGCTTGCATGCGCAAAGGTGATGCCCTGGAAGTGGATATTCTCGACCGGCCGCTTGAGAGTGCCGTGAAGCTCGATCAGTGTCTCCACTTTCGGAGCGATCACCCGGGCCGTCTTCATGTCTTCGCCCGGCCTGGGGATGTAGTAGACCGTGCTGGCCGAACGATCCAGATACCACTCGCCCGGCTCATCTAGTAGCTCGAAGGCGTTTTCGAGGTAATCTTGAAGACGTTTTCGACGCAATAGGGGATGAAGCGAAGGCGCAATGTAATTGGGAACGTTGACTTGGACACCCTGCTTGGTCCGGGCAATCTTAAAGTGCGGCTGAAGCATGGTGACGATCGCGTGATCTCCGTCGCGCCGGATGCTCTGCACCTTGCACCGGGTATGGCACCACACGACAATATAGCAGAACTCAATGTCGCCGGGATTCTTCCAGTCGGCCATCGCCACGTCGTTTGTCTTGTAGCCGTCGTCACCGTGTAAGACGATGTCCGTCGGCACGTCGCCTCGCGCCCGCACGGCCCGGCGGCCATTGATGTATAGCTGGCGAAAGTTTTCGATGTCCGTGGCGGCCTTCCAGCGACCGTCGGTGTCCGCTTTCCAGCCGGTAATCGCCCGGCCGCCACTGACGACGGGCGCCGCACCTTCAGCGGCCTTGTAAACCACGTTGTGCCCGCCCGTGCCACCGTCGCGATAGTCGAAGCAGAGGGTTTCGCCAAGCTGATAAGTACCGTCATGAAGAATCACCTCGATGTCGCCGGTCATCCTCTGGTTGACCTTGCGAACTTCGTCCCGAGCCCGCTGGATCGTTTGGAACGGTTCTGGCTCAGTTCCCGGATTCTTGTCGCTCCCGAACGGCGAAACATGGAAAGCCTTTTGCACATCCGCCGCCGCGGTCCCGGCAAACGACAAGCAGATCATGCCGACAAGTATTGCTGTCAAAATACGGATCGTGGTGTTGAGTTCCATGGCAGCCTTTTCTTGTTTTTGGGGGGTAATGGGTGATGGTTTTGTGGGACGGAACCTGTCGCAAAGGAAGGAAACAGCTATAACTTCAGCCGGTCGACCAGCACTCCGAGAAGCAGGGCCCTAACACTAGGCTCCCGCTTATCCCACGTGGTTCATTCAACAGGCAATGGGCAATTGGATGGTTAAACGGCGGCAAGCCTCGCCCTGCCACAAGCGATCATGGCATACTCTTGCTGCGGGCTGGAATACAACTATTATACCAAGTTGCCCCTGACCGTCCATCTACGGTTCCTATGTCTCCACGTCGGGCTTCCGGCAGATGCCCACCCGGGCCGGCGGATAGTCGCGAACATCCCATGCATCGGGCCGGTCCAAGAGGACGAAATCAAACCGCCGGTCCGACTCGACAACCAGGATGCTCTCCGGCGGGGCCTTTTGATACATGGTCTCGATCAGGCGCAGCATGTCTTCTTGCCGACTCACAAAGAAGTCGTAAGGCGGCGAAACCAGTACGACCCAAGGCAACATGCACAGATGGGGTTCTTGTTCGAGCCACGCGAACGTGTCGGCCACCACGACCTGGCAGAGCGATTCGACCCCGAGCGCGGCGATATTCTCACGCAGCACGCCGGCGGTGGGATAATGGCATTCGACCAGCGTAGCGCCGGTGGCCCCTCGGCTGATCGCTTCCAGCCCGATCGCTCCGGTGCCGGCAAACAGATCGATCGCATGCTTGCCGTGAATCGACGGCCCGACGAGATTGAAAACCGCCTCGCGGACACGATCCTTCATGGGCCGGACGCGGCGCTGGGGGGCATAGCGCAGTTTCCGGCCACGGAGGGTTCCGCCGATGATCCGCAGCCCCGGGGACCTCGAGCGGGAATCGGGCAATCGGCCCTGCCGGGCGGGCGACTTGTTCTTGCGTTTGGCCATGCCGGTGGAACAAAAATCGGGAGGCCCAAGTTGCCCGGCCCAAGACACGTTGGTTGCACCCGGGCGAATAATTAGTATGATACCGAAGGTCGTTTCCCACGAAAAGCCACAAACGAAAAAGGAATCTTCCCATGCGCATCTCCATTTGGCTGGTTTTGGTGTCCGTGTTCCTCTTGGCCGCCGGCAGCCTCCGGGCAGACCCGCCGGCAAAGCCACCGGGCCAGCCCGGTCCCAAGCGAGCGGCGTTCGACAAGCTCTTTGCCGAGTGGAAGCAACTTCTTATCGAACTGGCGAGCCTGAGAGAAGAACACGTATGGGCCAATCCCGAGCGGAGAAAGGAGATCGAGAAACTCTATGACCAACTGCTCGCCAAGGGAGAAGTCCTGCAACCGAAGCTCGCCAAGGCGGCCGAAGAGGCCTACGCCGAGGCGCCGGGGGCGGATCCGCAAATCGTGGAGTTTCTTCTGAAATCCTGCCGGGGCTATTTCAGGATGGACGACTACGAGGAGGCCCTACGATTGGCCCGGTTGTTAATCAAGCACGGCTGCCAGGAGAAGAATCTGTATCTTTGGGGTGGTGTTGCCGCCTTCTGCGCCGGCCAACTGGATAGCGCCGAGAAGTATCTCACGACCGCGAAAAAAAAAGGTCTCAGTCTCAGAACCGGCAAGAGCGAGACCCTCGACGCGGCCGTCATCGGCTTCATGCACGATCCACGCGACTACAAGAAGGCCTGGAAAAAAGAACAGGCGATTCGCGCCGCCGAGGCCAAGGCAGACGACCTGCCCCGCGTGTTGCTGAAGACGAACCGGGGCGACATCGAAGTCGAGCTGTTCGAGAACGAGGCGCCCAACACCACGGCCAATTTCATTTCGCTGGTCGAGAAGGGTTTTTACGACGGGCTCCCGTTCCACCGCGTGCTCGGTGGATTCATGGCCCAGGGTGGTTGTCCCAAGGGCGACGGGACGGGCAACCCCGGATACCACATCCCGTGCGAGTGTTATGGGCCGAACCATCGCAAGCACTTCCGCGGCTCCTTCAGCATGGCCCTGAGCGGATTGCCCAACGGCGGAGTCATGCGCGACTCGGGCGGCTCGCAGTTCTTCCTCACCTTTATCCCCACGTCACACCTCGACGGACAATACACCGTCTTCGGCCGGGTAGTCAAGGGTATGAACGTCCTGTCGAAAATCCGAAAGCGGGATCCGGACAACCCCAAGGCCACGTTGGCAGCGCCCGACGAAATCATCGAGGCCAAGGTGCTCCGCCGGCGCCCGCACAAGTACGTGCCGAAGAAGGCGGGAGAGTAGCCGTGAAAAGAGAATAGAATCGTTCCGTGGACGACCTGTGGAAGGTGTGACTGGAAGAAGAAGGAGCCATGTGGTATATCTCTTCAGAGCAATGGTCCCAACCTCTTCTTGTGGCGGAGGAGACGTGATGGATAGCAAGAAGCCAGTCATCTTCACCATCGGTCACTCTACTCACTCCCTTGAAGAGTTTATGGCCCTATTGAATCGTCAACGTATTACCGCAGTCGCCGACGTGCGTTCTCAGCCCTATGGCCGACTAGCACATTTCAACCGGGAGAATCTTGCGGCCGAGCTAAGGGCAGTTGGGATTGAATACATATTCCTTGGGCAACAATTAGGTGCCCGACGAGAGGAACAGGAGTGCTATGAAAGCGGCGTGGCTCTCTACGAGAGGATCGCGAAACTGCCTGCATTCCGCGAAGGGTTATCGCGGTTATGCCAGGACGCTGAGAAACACCGTCTGGCCATCATGTGCTCCGAGAAGGAACCCCTGAATTGCCACAGGACAATCCTGATCTGTCGGCACTTACGAGAGTTGGGGGTTCAGATCAAGCACATCCTCACGGATGGTAATCTTGAAGAGCATGCCTTTACTGAGAAACGGCTCGTCCGGCAAATGGGTGTCGAGCGAACGCTGTTCGAACCAGACCTTACTGAGAGTGAGCTCATTGATCGCGCGTATGACGAGCGCGCCAGTGAGGTTGCCCATCAGGCGAAGCAAGAAGAACCGCCAGCATGAACACGATTACGCTTTTTACCATCGGCTTCAACGGTAAGTCAGCGGAGGACTTCTTCGAGATGCTCCGCAACGCAGGGGTCAAGCGTGTGGTAGATGTTCGCTTGAACAATGTGTCCCAACTCGCAGGTTTCACCAAGAAGCGAGACCTCGATTACTTCCTGCGTGTCATCGCCAACATCGCCTACGTCCATGAGCGCAGCCTAGCCCCGACAAAGGAAATACTGGATGCCTACAAGAAAAAACAGATTGACTGGGACGAGTATGAACATCAGTTCTCCCAACTCTTGCAGGACCGCCAACCGGCTAAGCAACTCTTGTCTGAGGATTTTGATCATGCGTGTCTTCTCTGCAGTGAACCGACGCCGGAGCATTGCCATCGACGGTTGGCGGCAGAATATCTCCACCGGGAGTGGGTAACAGTCGAAATCGAGCATCTGTAGACCGGGGCACACGATGATTCGAATGGTCTGCCTGGCAAACTCCTGGCGTGAAGGGGGACGTTGCGTCGCGGGAATAGGCATGCCGTCCGGAAAATGGATTCGACCTATTCCGCCCGGCGGTGGTCCCATTCTTGAAAGACACACGATTCTCAGGAGGAAGTATCTTGCCCCGCTGGACGTCGTGGAACTCGATCTCGCTAAGCCCAAGTTCTTGACGCGCTATCAGCGTGAGAACCGCGAGGTCCAAGACTGGAACTGGCGCATCATCGACCGCGTTGAGGCGCGCACGCTCTTGCCATATTGCAGCCGGTCGAGTACCGTGCTCTACAATCGTGCAAAAGTGGTCGAGCCATCGCACCTCGAACCTCTCGATCCCGCACACTGGTGCTCTCTTCAGCTTGTTCATGTGAAGAACGTATCTTTCATCCCCGATGCGCGAAAGCAGAACCGGTGGCAAGCGCAATTCCGTTTCGGCCGTTTGAATGTGGACTACCTCCTGAGTGTTACAGACCCTCAGGTCACTGGACGACTCAACAACGGCAACCGGATCAGCAAAGACTGCCTTCTGAGCGTGAGTCTAACAGAGCCGATCGAACTGCCACAGTACGAGTTGCCGGAACTCTGCTACAAGCTTGTCGCAGGAGTCATCGAACTGTAATCGGCATCGATAGGCCGACCAATCTCGGGACCAATTTTGCCACCGCCAAGCAGTGCCGGCTGGGCAGCCGCTGAGCACTGCTTTCCCGGCACGCCGGGGTGGCACACGGAATCCCCGGGACACCCTCTTCGCTGCGCTCAGGGACGTGCTACCCCGGATCAACTGGCTCAACCCACGCGACGAAGGATCTGGAGCGCCCGGCCGGCCAGGTCCCAGTGGGTACCGGGCCGAGCGTCCTTCTCGACGACCGATCGGTAGCGATCCGTTGTCTCGACCACCGCTCGATCGGGCCCATAGTTGGCCAGCACCAGGTACAGGTCTCGATTGGCGAAGGCCGAGGCCATCACATCCGTCGGAAGCGACCCGGCGACCAGCTCCGAATCGCCGATCTCCAGCCACGCCCTGGTTCCCTCCTCGACCATTGGCAAGTATCGGGCAAGCCAACGGGCGTGCGTCGGTCGCGCCTCGGGTCGGCCCG
>CAZWWC010000093.1:0-12273 GCA_964637625.1 uncultured Planctomycetaceae bacterium | reverse complement strand
TACCACCTTCGCGGGGTTCCATGCAATGCGCAAATCTTGTGCCGAACAGGATTGGTGCTGTCCCTTTTTTCCCTCGACGTTCAGACCTGCCCGGGCAGCGCTTCGCGGATTTCCGTTTTTTCGCCACCCGGTGCGAAATGCTCGATTCCGTCGGTCTTGGCGATGATCGTCACCTCGTTGTCGGTGACGGTGAACCCGCGCCGGCGGTCCAGGTCATGATCATAGCCCACCTCAAATCCGGCCGGCAGGTGCACTCCCTTGTCGATGATGGCGCGGCGGACCTTGGCGTGGCGTCCGATGTTGACGCCGTCGAAGAGGATCGACTCCTCGATCTTGGTGTAGCTGTTGACCCGGGTATTCGAACCGAGGATCGAGCGCCGGACCTGGCCGCCCGAGATGATGGACCCCAGGCAGACGATGCTGTCCATCGCATAACCACGACGGTGCTCGGCGGCAAAGACGAACTTGGGCGGCGGGTAGCTGGGCAGGAAGGTTCTCAGCGGCCATTGGTCGTCGTAAATGTTCAACAGCGGATCGACGGCCACCAGGTCCATGTTGGCTTCGTAATAGGCGTCGAGCGTTCCCACGTCGCGCCAATAGGCGTTCTGCTTGCGATTCTCGTCCAGAAACGGGTGAGCGAACACGCGATGGGTTTGGATGATCGACGGGATCACGTCACCCCCGAAATCATGCGAACTGCCCTGCCGGGTGGCGTCCTGGCATAACTGCTCGAAGAGGAATCGCGTCGTGAAGACATAGACGCCCATCGAGGCATAGCAATGGTCCGGATCGCCGGGAATGGCCTTCGGCGCATCGGGCTTTTCTTCGAAGTCGATGGCCCGCTCCTCGGAGTTGATCTCCATCACGCCGAAACGATGGCGAGCCGCGCCCAGCGGAACGCGAAGCACGCCGATGGTCAAGTCGGCTCGGTTCTCGACGTGCGACTCGACCATCTTGTGATAGTTCATCTTGTAGATATGGTCGCCGGCCAGGATCACCGTGTGCTCGGGGTGCTCCTTCTCGATCGTGTAGATGTTCTGATAGACGGCGTCGGCCGTGCCGCGGTACCAGTGTTCGTCAATCCGCTGCTGCGGCGGGACGACGTCGACAAACTCGCTCAGTTCGCGGCAGAAATAGGGTTGCCAACCGCGGTGGACGTGTCGGGTAAGACTGGCGGCCTTGTATTGCGTCAACAGCAAAATCTTACGCACTCCGCTGTTAAGGCAATTAGAGAGCGTAAAATCAATGATCCGATAGGCCCCTCCGAACGGCACGGCCGGCTTGGCGCGGTCTCGCGTCAACGGCTCCAGACGAGAACCCTTGCCACCCGCCAAAATCACTGCCAGCGTGTCTTTCATGGCGCTTTGTCTCGTTCCTCCACCCGGCAAACCTTGCCTACCTCTTCCGACTTTCATTGTATCGGCTCGTCGACCGAACCCAAGAGAGTATATGCCACCTGGAAAGTCATGTACAATCGCCAGAGGCTATTGCTTATACCTTTCTTGCCTAGATTTACGATTTTTTGGGGACAAATACTCTAATCTGGGCCGAGCGGCAGAAGACGCGCCGTTCTCATGGTTGACCGCAACGGGCCGCAAGCGGCCCCGCTAAACGGCTGGCCCGAAACTCCATGCCGTATAAATAATAAATTACTTTTCAGCACGCATTGCACAATGAGTCAGTCGATCCATCGTCGTTGCCATAGCTCAAACACCAACAGGGCCCATAGGCGATAGCTGTGGTCGAATCGTCCGGCCTGATGATCTTCGATGAGGCGCTGGACCGACTCGGTCCGAAAGTAATCCCGCCGGCGGGTGCCTGGGTCGAGCAGGATATCCCGTGCAAACTGGGCCAGGGGACCACGGAACCACGCATCCAGCGGCACACCGAAGCCCATCTTCGGCCGTCGGCGAATCTTCCGCGGAACCAGGTCGGCAAACGTGTCCAACAGAATACGTTTGCCGCGGCCCCACCGTAACTTGTATCTTAGCGGAATCCTCATGGCGAGTTCTACCACCCGATGGTCCAAAAACGGCTGTCGACACTCCAAAGAGTGGGCCATTGAGGCGATGTCAACCTTCGCCATGAGGTCGCAAGGCAGATAAGTCACCAGATCGGTCAGGGTAACCATGGTGACCGGATCGCGACCGGCGCTCCGCGCGGCCGCGGCCCAAAGCCACTCGATGGGGTCAATATTAGGCAATTGCGTGAGGAAATGATCACTATAGAGTTCCGCCCGACGGGTCTCGTTGAAAATCGAAATCCAGTCCATGTACCGCCGCAGGGGAGACTGGCCCAAAACCTCGACAAACCGTTTCCACCGACGCGGGACCGACTTCTGTCGGGGACTGGCCGGTAGCTTCTGCCAGAACCGGCCGGCCAGGAGCCGACGCAACATGCCGGGCAGCTGGTCGCACCGATCGGCCAATTGCGCCGCGCGATATCGGGGATAGCCGGCAAACAACTCGTCACCGCCGTCTCCGGTCAGCGCCACGGTCACGTGCTGTCGTGTCAGCTCGGACACGTACCAGGTCGGCACGGCCGAGCTGTCGGCAAACGGTTCGTCATAGTGCCAGACCAGCCTGTCAAGCACGTCGATTGCCCGAGGCTCGACCCGAAACTCTTCGTGCAGCGTGCCGAACCGCTCGGCCGCCAGCCGGGCATAGCTTGTCTCGTCATACTCGGCGACGGGGAAGCCGATCGAGAAGGTCCGCACGGGCTGCCGGCAGAGCTTCTGCATCAGTCCGACGATGATCGTCGAATCGATCCCGCCCGACAGAAACGCCCCTAATGGCACTTCGCTCTGCAGCCGCGCGCGGACCGCCTCGGTGAGCACGTCGCGCAACTCGCCGACCAGCTCGCCATAGGGCCGGTCGTCTTCGGCGTTGAAATCGGGATTCCAATAGCAGCCGACCGCCACGTTCCCGTCGCGATAGAGCAGATAGTGGGCCGGCAGCAGCTTGGCAATGCCCCGGAAAATGGTTCGTGGATGGGGCACGTATTGATAGGTGAGATACTCGTCCAAGGCTTGTGGGTCGATCTGGCGGGGCACGTCGGGCACCGCAAGCAGGCTCTTCAACTCGCTGGCGAACAGCAGTCGGTCGGACTCGTGCCGATAGACGAGCGGTTTCTGGCCCAGCCGGTCTCGGGCCAATAGCAATTGCCCCTGGCGCGAGTCCCAAACAGCCAGGGCAAACATGCCGTCGAGATGCGCGAGCATCTCGGGCCCCTCGTCCTCGTAGAGATGCACCACCACCTCGCTGTCGCTCTCGGTGCGGAACCGGTGGCCGGCGCCTTCGAGCCGGTTGCGCAACGCGCGGTAGTTATAGATTTCGCCGTTGACGACGGCCCAAACCGTCTCGTCCTCGTTGGCCAGGGGTTGATGGCCGCTGGCCAGACCGATCACCGAGAGTCGGCGGTGACCCAGCGCCACGCCGGGCAGGTTGTCGCGCCCGGGCCGCAATTGGAAATCGGAGCGATATTGTCCTTCGTCGTCAGGGCCCCGATGAGCGAGCACGTCGGTCATCCGTCGAAGCACGTCCGCCTCGACGGCCCGTGCCGGATCGCTCCAGATTGCACCGGTAATGCCGCACATGGGCTTGCCGTTTCACTCAGACGATTAGGGAACCACAGATGCACACAGATAAACACAGATAGAGATGTAGGTCAGGCTGTGCCTGACAAATCGTCCCGAAATGTTGCTTTCATGCCAGGCACAGCCTGACCTACATGGCTCGGCTCCGAGTCAATCAAGCACTGCTGGGCAAGCCAGCAGTGGCACGCGTTCTTATCTGTGTCCATCTGTGTTTATCTGTGGTTCCCAACAGAATCACCTAACACGCGTCGATACAGGTCCGCGTAGCGGTTGACCATGGTTTCCACGCTGAACTCGTCGGCCATTCGTTTTTGGGCGGCCTGGCCGAGCTGCTTGGCCAGGGCCGCGTCATTGAGGATCCTATTGGTGTGCTTGGCCAGCATGGCCCGATCTCCGACCGGAAACAGGTAGCCGCTGCGGCCGTCGACGACCAGGTCCCGCGTGCCCGCAATGTTGGTCGCCACGACCGGCACGCCGGCCGACATGGCTTCCATGATCGCGTTGGACTGGCCCTCGTAGCCGCTGGTCGACCAGAGGACGTCGAAATGGGGCATCAGTCGAGCCATGTCGTCTCTTTCGCCCAAGAAATGAACCTTGTCGCGGATCTCGACCTGGCCGCGGTAGCGCCAAAGCCGGGCGCGCTGCGGTCCGTCGCCGATGATCAACAGGTGGACGTCCTGGCGAATCACCTTCAACAGGTCGGCTGCCCAAATCGCGTCTTTCACTCGCTTCTGCGGCCAAAGTCGGCCGACCAGGCCCACCAGCCGGGCGTCCTCGGGCAGGCCCAACTCCGAGAGGAGTTCACTCCGGGTGATGGGGCTTGGCGGCAGGGGTTCGGCGGCGTTGGGAATCACCTCGATCTGCTCGGCCGGAAGACCCTTTGCGACATAGAACTCTTTCACGCCTGGGCTGTTTGCCACGATCCGCGAAGAGCGCCGCGCGAGCCACCGGTCGACGGCCAATTGCCAACCGCTTTTCCAGGGATCGACGCACCGCAGTCCGGAAACCATGTGCGGCACACCGCAAGCCAGGCCCGCCGCCCGGCCGTAGACATCCGCCGCGAAAATCCACGTGTGGATCAAATCGGGGCGCGTCTGCGCCACGTGACGCTTCAAGCGCCAGAATGCCTGCGGATCGAGCTTCCAACGCTTACTGATGACCTTGGTCGGAATACCGGCCGCGCGGAGTTCGGGCTCAAACGGCCCGCCGCGGCTAAGCGCGCAGACGTGGACGTCGAACTCGTCGCGCGACAGACGGCCGGCGAGCATCGTCATCTGCTTTTCGGCGCCGGCGCGATCCAGTGTCGGGATGATTTGCAGTATTCGTCGCTTCACGATGGGTCGGTCTCAATTGCTGCGGAACAAACCACAGAGACATGGAGACACAGAGAGAAGGTATTCTTGTAGGATAGTGCAAACAGCATTCGCCCTACCAAGATGAAATCCTCGAATCGTGGTAGGGCTCACTTCGCTTATTCCCGGCATTGCTTGCCTCACCTACATTTGTTTTGATCTCTGTGTCTCCGTGTCTCTGTGGTTAATTCAACATGGTCGTGCCAAAAGGTCCTCAAACAACGTTACATGCGCCTCGACCATCTTGGCAAGTGAAAAATCCTGCCCCGTGCGGTCTCGGGCCGAGTCGCCGAGCCGCCGAGCCCATTGGCTCTGGTCGATCAGCCGCGCCAGCGCGGTGGCCATGGCATCGGTATCGCCGGGGGGGACCAATAGCCCCTGGTGCTCGTCCTCCAGCAATTCCCGATTGCCCGAGTTGTCGCATGCCGCCGCCGGCAGCCCGGCCGCCATCGCCTCCAACAGGGCCACTGAAAAGTCTTTTTCCGGCGCGGGAAGAACAAACAGGTCGGCCGCCGCCAGCAGTGTGTGGACCTCGTCAAACTGGCCGACCAGGGCGGCGCGGCCGCCCAGGCCTCGGGCGTCGATGTGCTCTTGCAGGCTTGCCTGGTGTGGTCCTCCTCCAACCAGCCAGAGCCGAGCGCTGGGCCAGCGGGCCACGATTCTCTCCCAGGCATTGACCAGGGTGATCAGTCCTCGGCCGAGGTGAAGCCAACCGACATAAACCGCCAGCGGCGCCCCCTCGGGCAGGATCAGGCTCGAATGGCTCTCGGCCAGCGAGTCGCGGGCCACCTTTCTTGTCAGCTCGGTGCGGATCGGCTGCTTTGCGGCGCCGTGGGGAATGTAGTGGATGCGCTCTCGGGGATAACCGGCTGCGATCAACTCGCGATAGGCCGATCGGCTGGGGCCGACCAGCGCGGCGGCCTTCATGCATCGCTGCTTGATCCTTCGACCACACTTCGCATCCAGTTGCCAAAGGCAGTCACCCCACCGGCCGGCCGCTTCGGCCCGGAGCACGACGGGCACACTTCGACCGACCGCTCCCAACGCGGCGTACGCGTCACGGCGGAGCATCGATACACAGACCAAATCGTAATGACTACGATGGGCACGAAGCCAACGGGCCAGGCTCCGCAGCCAGCGGATTTCACCCCGGCGGCTTTGCTGGTCGTAGGGGAAACGAGTCACCGAGACGCCGCGCCATGCAAAGCGGGTCGGTCGCTCGGACTGCTTCAGGACCGTCAGCACCGTGGCCTGCCAACCACGCTCGACCAACGCCGCCGCCACGTTGCCGATGGTGCGCGAGGCGCCGTTCCAATGGGGCCAGAAGTGTCGCGTAATGAAGACGACTCGATAGGCGCTCACCAGGCCATTTCCTCGTGCTACCGATCCTGCCAAAGCCGGGTTTTATATCCATCTTCGATAGCTCCTGCGCTTCGCCGCGTGTTTACCCTTCGGGAAAACACGCTCCTTTTCCCACAATGAACGCGCAGTTGCAATGTAGAACGCGCCTTATTCTAGACGGCCGGTAGCCATGAGGGTAGCCCCGCGGCGAGCATGCAACCGCTTGATGATTATTGTCGCGACTTTTTCGAGGGAAATTGGTTTATCTCGAGCGAGCCGACGTCGCTGAAACGGGCCTCTTTGGTCTCGGGCCAGAAAAGGATCTGCCGAGCAGGAACGCCGAGGTCCCGAGGACCGCCTACGCGGGTCTGACGGGACAGAGTGGCCTTGGTCCAGCCGTCGCCTTCGAGGATCATCAGGCCCTTGTTTTGGTTGTAGCTCATCCGGGCAGCCAGCGCCGCGAAATCGCGTCCCTCGACGCGCGCGCTGCCGGTTGCTTCGAGTTCGATCGATGGTTGGTCGGAAAGCGGCGAAGGCATTCGGCGCACGGTCAACTTGTCGCAGCCGAGCCGAGCCCCTTTCGGCCCCAGGGCCTCGGGGTTGTCCTCCGGCAGCGTGGCTTCCCAGGATTCCACCGGGCCATAGACGGCACGAACCTGGTCGTGGAACGTGATTTCTCGCCGATGGAGGTTTCCGCTGATGCCTCCTTGAAACCGCACGTGTAGATACATGAGCGGGTCTTCTGCTGAAGGATCGGCGGTTGGCGTGGGGTTTTGCTGGGTCGTCGAAGGCGCCCCGGCTAGCCCGACCATTTCACCCAGCGCGGCCGATTTGTGGCGTACACTGCGGATCCAGCCCGGTCCGGTGGCGGTCACGGCGCCGCTGGCGTTGTTGATTACGAGGTTTTGGGTTTCGACTTGTTCGAAGGATTCTTGAAGACCATTTTTGAACGATCGACTTTCCATCCAGACCCCGCCCTGACAGCGGAGTTCTTGGAGTCGGAACGACGACGGGCCGTCGAGCTTGTCGACCTTGGCGAAGCGAATCATGCGGTCGAAACTGGCCTCCAAGGTCTCGGTGAGCAGTTGCTGGAGTCGGCTTGCGGCGCGTACTTTGCCTTCGAAGCGAGCGGTGCGTCCGTCGAACTCCATGCGGTCCTGCCAGTGGACGCGCAGCGGCTCGTTGCTTCCGGTCGGTCGACCTTCGAGATCGCGGCCTATCGGCGGCAAGTTCATGACACCGGCCTTCTCGACCCGCAGCCGGTTCGTACCCTGGTTGAGGTTGATGTTCGTACCGCTCAGCGAGACTCCACGACCCTCGAAGGTGGCCGGGTTTCCCTCGATTCCCACGGTCGCGTACGGTTTCGACGCGTGCTTGACATGGATCCGCTGGCCACGGACGGTGACGGGTTTCTCATCCGGTCGGGCCGTGTGCGTTTCGACCAACTCGACGTGGTCTGAAATGATCAGGTCGGCCACGTCCGCCTTGCGCTCGTGCCAGACAATTTCCGCTTGAAGCAACCGACCGGTGACCCGGAAGTGCCGATCCAACGACGGCTCCGACGCTTCGCCGTGGGGCAACCGCCCGGTTGGCCGTGCCCCCGGGACCGGGGTCGGCGGTGCTCCGGAGGAAGCCCATTCACTGCTGGGCAAGCCAGCAGCGGCACCCGGGGACTGTCCCGATTTTTGCGGAGGCGCAGCCGGAGAAAAAATGGGACTGTCCCCTTTCGAAGCACTCGGCAATTCAGCAGTGGCACCGGGCGAGTTTTCATCCTGCACGAACCAAACTTGCAGTTGCTCGACGGCGGCGGAGATCTTCGGCGAGCTGAGCTTGACGTCGCCGTCGGCCTGCATCCGGTCGGGCTCGATCTTGAACCGGGTTGAGTCTTTCGGGTCGGCGATTTCGTTCAGACGGAAATGGATTTCGCCGGCCGAGAGGTGCCCGAGACGGCTGTAGAGCAACTCCGCGGCGCCGTAGAGCGAAATGGCCTGGTTCTGCCCGTCGGGCCGGACCAACAGCAAATGGTTCCATCGGGCCTCGAACGGTTGATCGTCCAGGACTGTGCGAATCCGACCGGGTCCTTCCGCCCCCACCCGGCCCAACCGGCGTCCCGGCTCGGGGGTCTGGTATCGGAGATGGGGCGCTTCGATCTCGTCGGATCCTCGGCGGAGAAAGACGGGCTCATCGCCTTCCAGGACGATTTGTCCGGAGAGCAGGTCGTACTGAAGGCGCCCGCCTCGCCCATCGACCGACTCACTCGGTGCGCGAAACACGACCGGATTGCCGACGGCTTCCAGCCGACAGGGCTCCAGGTCGAGCGGCCGGCGCGCCTTGCTCGGAGACGGAATAATCGGGTCGTCGCCCGAGGATTTGTCCCGGTCGCGGCGCGGCGTGAAATGGACGGTCAGCCGGCTGCAGTTTTCGAGCCGGTCGTGTTGCCCGTCGGGGTGCAATCCCGTAACCACCACTTTTTTCTGGAAGGTGGCTCGGCGCTGAACCGCATCGAAGCGGAACGGGCCGGCGCAGGTGATCTCCAGGGGCACGTGCTCACACTGCGTGGCGCCCTTGGCCGCAGCGGCAAGCGGTGGTTGGGACGAGGGCGTCGCGCCGCAGCGCGGTGCCACCGGGGCCGAACCGATCGCCATGCTCTTTCTCGGCAACCGCAGGTGCAGGCGGTCCAGATGGGTCAATTCGAACGATTCCAGGCCCGCAATGTTGGGCCCCCGGCGGTTTTTTCGCTTCGAGCCGACGTTGTCGCCGGGCAACAAGTACATGTGCATGTCGCGTCCCGAACCGAAATGGGGCCCATAGCGAAATCGAACCGGGTGGCGCGTCCAAATGTGCCGCTGGGCCTGCTGGAAGTCGAGTTGCACGTCCCGGGTGAGGACGAGCAAGTCATCGTCTGGATCGTCGGGCTTGCCGGCGCTACGAATGGTGATTTTGCCGTTGAGCCGGCCGCCGATGGGTTGGCCCATCTTCGCTTGCCCTAGATCGAAGGGCTCGTCGAACTCGAGCCAAGCTTCGGGCGCTTCGAGCACCACGGCTCGCTCCAGTCGCTCGGAGGGCGTGATGTTTTCATCCTCGGGAAGAAAGACGATGGCACAGGGCCAAATCTTGATGACGTGACCATCTTCCTTCGGCTCGTATTCGCCGATCAAGAGCTTGGCGCGGTCGCTCTGGAGGATCTTGGGGTTCTCAATTTGTAGCGAGCCGGGCGGAAACAAGACCGCCAATTCGGCCATTTGCCGATCCGCGTGGCCTTCGGCCCTTTTTATCTTATCGCTCGATACCTCTATACGCTTGTTCGGATCAAGTGACGGCTCGATCAAGGGCACTGCCGTCACGGCATAGGTCCCGTAAGCGACGAATACGATCACAAAGCTGCCGGCGATTCTCAACAGATTGGTCATGGTCGTGGACCGGTTGAGGGCTCGTGGATCATTCGAGTGAGAAGTCTGGCGACCTGGGGTCGGTGCGGCCCTTGCTTGTTTTGCAAGTACCGTGCCGAAGCCGTTCTGATTATGCCGAATCAACGGCATATAGGATGGGATTCCGATGCGAAGTTCGTGTGAAACAAGTGTTTAGGAAGATCGTTGGGCACTCGCGAAAGTGGACGTGCGTTTAGTTGTCTGACTGGCCAGCCGTGAAAGATCTTCAGAGCCCTACACGCTTCGAGCGATTCCAGCGGTCAAAACAGATAATAACGGCTTGTGGACGATGCATGTTGGCCGCTGTGCCCGCGCGGGGGCGCGTCGCCCATACGTCGAGCCCCGGCGCCGGGGACGGCTAACGACAATTCTCATCACGTGATGATCGTGTTTCGATGCTCTACACATGCGGAGGACTACGTCACGTAAGAGCGTACGACTTCTTCCCAGCGTTGTTGTGCTCGGAGGATCATCTCGATCGTTTCGCGGACCGCGCCGGCGCCGCCGAGGGCCGTGGTCACGTGATCGGCCGCCAGACGGACTTCTTCGGACGCATCCGCCACGGCCACGCCCAGTCCCACGTGGCGGATGACGCGCACGTCGGGCAAGTCGTCGCCGAGGTAGCAGATCTGCTCGGGCCGGAGGTCCAGTTCGCCGCGAATTCCCTCGACCGTCGCGAGTTTGTCGCCGACGCCCTGGCGAAGAATGTCGATTTCCAACTCGGCGGCCCGCATTCGCACAATCTGGGAGTCTCGCAACGTAATCAAGCCAAAGGGATAGCCGGCCTTGTGCCAAAGGCGAATTCCCTGCCCATCGCGAATATGAAACGCCTTGGATTCAACGCCCTGGTTGTCGTAGATCAGCCGGCCGTCGGTCAACACCCCGTCGACGTCGGAGAGGATCAACTCGATGGCTTGACATCTCTGGTCGACGTTCATGGCCAGGTCTCTCTACGCAGCCGACTCCCGTTTGGGTTCGGCAAAAACCTGGTAATCGTCCGAGTCCGCACCGGATTGGTGCTCTTTGGGCAACATTCCGATGACGTCGGTGATGTCGATCATGCCGGCCGGGCAACCTTCGGCATCGACGACCGGCAGCTCACTAATCTTTCGGCGGGCAATGATTTCCACCGCGTCAGCCACCAGGGAACCGACTTGGATCGTGACGGGACGGGGGGTCATGACTTCGCGAATGGCGACGTCGAGTTGCGCCTCACGGCGATGCTCGAACAGCCGCGCCAGGTCGCTATCGGTGAAAATGCCCGACAGCTTGCCCTTGCGATCGACCAGCATCACCGCCCCGCTGCGGCGGCCCGGCTTGCTGACGCTGATCAACACGTTGCGAACGGTCTGCTGCTCGTTGGCCACGCGGCACGCGGCCAACGGGCGCATGACGTGCTGGACCTGGCTCAGTTTTTGGCCCAGCGTACCGGCCGGATGGAATCGGGCAAAATCCTCGCGTCGGAAGTCCCGCATCTGGCTGGTTACCAACGCTAATGCGTCGCCGACGGCCAGCATCACGGTGGTGCTGGTGCTCGGCGCCAAACCGAGTGCTCCGGCTTCTTCCAGCGGGCCCATCTCGATGGTGACGGTGGCCGCGCGGCCCAAGGTGCTGTCGTCGCGGGCGGTGATGGCAATGATCGGCACGCCCAGTTCCAAGAGCGAGGGCAGCAGTCGCGCGATCTCTTCGGTCTCGCCGCTTTGCGAAAGCATGAGCACCACGTCATCCTTGTGGACACGGCCCAAATCGCCGTGGACCGCTTCGACCGGGTGGAGGCAGTGCGCTCGCGTGCCGGTGGAAGCCAGGGTCGCCATGATCTTCTGCCCCACCAGCCCCGCCTTGCCCATTCCCGAGACGATCACACTGCCCCGGCAGCAATAGAGATGGTCGACCGCCTGACAGAACCGCCGGTCCAGCCGCCCGGCCATGTCGGCCAGCGTGCGGCTCTCCAACTGAAGGATTTCGCGGGCCAGGCGGACTTTTTCGAACGGGCTCAGCCCGGTGGATTCGGCAGCGGCTTCCTTGCTCATTACCCTGTCATCCTTGACGAAGGTTGGGGTCCAGAAAGACAAAAGCGTTTTGCAGGACGACCAGACCGGAGAGTAGGTCGGCCGATTGTAACCAGAATGACCGCGTGGGGCAACGCAAGCTTCGCGGCGACCGGAGAACACCCTCTGATGGGGAGACGCTGCCCCTTCAGGATGAGTGCGATATCGCCACGAAACCTGGCCCGTGCGTGCTGCTCTCTGCAACTCATCGCGAGTTCAACACTTGGGTGGGTGGCCGTGCGGCCCCGTTGTCATAGCCTTCCTTTTCCTTAGAATTGTTCAGTTCGGGGGGAGACTGACGTAGATTACTATAGTCAGTAGTCCCAAATTTGGCTGGCTGACACCTCTCGGCAAGTCATCCTGAGCGTAGCGAAGGATCTCGATCCCGGCGCGCCGGGAAGGAGATTCTTCGCTACGCTCAGCAGTGACAATGCCAGGTCTCAATGGAATTTGGAACTACTGACAGTGGCACTTTTCGGTTGTGAAATGGCCCGACTCGGCCAAAGGAG
>CAZWWC010000092.1:0-12349 GCA_964637625.1 uncultured Planctomycetaceae bacterium | reverse complement strand
ATCTCGTTCGTCCAAGGGCCGGCCACGTGAAGCAGGGCCGTTTCCTCGGGCAGGTAGACGCAAAGGTGGACCCTTTGAATGGCGGGATTCTCCGGGAACTCGGGCGGAGAGAGCACGCTCCCGTCGCCCGGCCGTGTATAACGCAGATCGACCAGCAGGGGCTTCTCGGGATTCGATCCGACCAATGGGATGAAGAATCGGTCGCCGGTGTGTTCGAGGGTGATCGGTTGCCCGTTGACGCGCAGTGGATTGATGTCGAAAGCGACGTCTTTGGGAAGGTCCACCTCCAAACGCTGCTGCGCGCTACGCAGCCGATAGAGCGCCTGGACGGCGACCACCTCTGCGCGTGTCACCACCATCCGTACCACGGCGTCCTCGATGCTCGTGTGTTTCACGTCCTGCAGCTCATACCGCGTGGCCGTCACGCCGAGGGACCAGGGGCCGTGGAACTCGAAGGCCTGGGCCGCCTGGGCGACCTTGACGCCGCCCATCAGATCGTGCTCCGGGTCGATTGGCCGTAGCCCCTTGACCGTGCCGGAGGGTCGCAGCTCGATCGTTTCGGCCTTGGCCAGGACGATCTGGCCCCAGGCCCGATCGATCGGCGCGTCGTCGGCCTTGGCCGGAATCAGGCAAGGTATCTCGCGCGAGACCTCCTGGCCGACGCCGAGCTTGTCGAGCTTCTCTTCCCAAACCAGCTTGATCTTGCCTCGGCCGAGAAACTCCGTCTCGCCGCTGAAGCTCCACGCTTGATATTTCTGATCCTTCTCGGGCAAATCGTCGGGGGCCGGGTCGACGACGCTGTCGCGAATTCCCGGCGTCTCGTTGCGGAGCCGCTCCGCCAGCGACTCGGGCACGTCGATCCTGAGCGACTTCACGCCGCTGTACAAGACGTCATAGGTGAAGAGGGCTTCGTACTTGACCGTGTCGTCTTCGATTCGCATGCTCAGGAGTTGCGCAACGGTGACCTGTGGCTTTCGTCGCTCGGCGGCCAGGGTCAAGGCCACCGGGTCCCGGCCAAACGCGAAGGCCAGCACCGGGCGCAGCGGCGAGGTGGACCGCCTCTTGACAGGCTTCATCCCCTGCAAGGCTTCGGCGAAGGAGACGGCCCGCAATCCCTCCTGCTTGGCCGGGTTCACGCGGAGGCTTTCCGGCGCGCGAACCAACAGGCGTCCGCGGTCCTCTTCGATGGGGCGGCCGACGACCCGGGGCACGACCACGCCGATTTGCGCCGGCTTTTCGGTGGGTGCGAGCAGTTCGGGAAGCTGCAAGTCTTTCTCCAATCGGACGAGCAACCCCGTGCGACCCAGTGCCTTGCGCGCCAGGTTGACGACGAGCCGGGTTTTCTTGTCTCCGGTCAGATGGTGGGTATCGACCTGGGCCGCCGCTGCGCCGGACAGCTTGGCGCCGCGGACTTCGCGGACGTCATAGCCTTCGGGCACGTCCCACTCCAACCGGAAGATGCCGGCTCGCTCCACGGTGTACACGGCCGAAAGAGACATGACGATTCGATCGGGAGAGAGGTCGATTTCGGTCAGCGAATCGACCGAGACGCGGGGCTCGACCTTCTCGACCGCGAGCTTCAGCTCAAAAGGAACCGTGGCGTAGCGATAGGCGAAATCCCATTTTCCTCGGGCCAAGGAGCCGGGTAGCTCGCGGGCGTCGACCTGGAGCAGGCCGCTGCGGACGCTGGTCTCGGCGCGGAGACCCGGAGCCACCTGCACCACGACGACGCCCTGTTGGCGTCCGACGCCGCTGGCCTTGAGGACGGGCACCGTGACGGTCATGCCGTCGGCCGGCTCGTTGAATCGTTCCAGTTCGACGGTAAGGTTCTGTATTGCCTCGGCCGGTTCGAACAATTGCACGTCGATTCGCTGCCGGTCGTCCACCTTGGCGACGGACCATTGCCGCACGTTGGCATCGAAGACGTTGATGACCTTCTGATCGGCAGGCACCTCGATCGCCAGGCTCGGCAGCTTCGCGCGGGCAATCGTATAGGCCAGTCGACATTGCGTTCGCGTGACGCCCTCCTGGATCCAGACCTGCTGTTGCGACTTGACCGTGGCCAAGGCCGCCAGGCCGGTCGCGCCTTCGGTTTTGGGAGTCCAAGCGATCGAAACGGTCGGCGCCGCGCCGACAAACGCCAAAACCACGGTCTGCTTAGGGCTTTTGTCGGCTTCCGCCTCGGTTTCCGGCACCTCGGAGGCGGCCAACAGCGGCTGAATGTCGACCTTCACCCCCGGCTCGGGAATCGTGATCCGCCAACGGCTGACCGGCGCCTGCGGCACCTGGAGCGACACCGAGTTTCGTCCGGGGGCGCGAGTAATCGCCTTGGCAAACTCCAGTGCCAGTTCGATGGGTGAGGTCTCCGTCTCCTTAGCGCCTCGCTGGACCAGGAGTTGATATCCTCGTTTCGCGTCGGAGATGATTCGGGCAGGCTTGCCGGCGATCGTCGCGCGGGTAATCGCGGCGTCGGACAGTCGCAAGGGAATCTTGTGCCAGCCTTTGCCGAGTAGCTCGATCTTCAGCCGGGCCTTGAATTGCATGACGTCGCCCGCCACGGTGCCCTCGTTCTCGATTTCGCTAATCAGCGCGCCGACAGGCGGGCGATCGGGCGATGGGGGCTTTCTCTTCTCGCGGGCCGCCTTCCAAAGCTCCTGGAACTCCTCGTACGGAAGGAAAACGCCGCGTCCGCGGGCCTCGAAAACCTTGCGAAGTTTCTCGTACGGAATGTAGATCGTTCGCTCGCGAAACGTGTTTTCCCGGGCGGCCTTCTGGTCGTCGTCGGCAGCGGCTTCTTGACCGCCCGCCGGAATGCCCGGGAGCACCATCGCCGTGCACCAGAGCAGCGCGACCGACATCGCTTGTCGTAAGATTGTGTTCATTGTTTCCCCGTCGGATTAAGAAGGGTAGTCAGTGGTTTGGAGTCGGGACTGCCCGCCCATTGTACTGCGGAGAGGAGGAGATTGCTCCATGCAGAGCGGGAGCACCACCAGTCCAGCGGACACACTTAGAGACGCCGGGGGGTCGGCAGAAGTTCCGCGGGATCGGCCGATCTTTTCCCCTAAAACGGGGCAGATCTACTCTGCAGCAAACCTTCGAAAGGGTAGCCCACGGCATGGCGAAGCGGTGCCCCAGGCGGCCACAAACTGGGGCTTTCCCGGCGCGCCGGGACCAGCCCCCCCCCCGTGGTTCTCTACAGAGCGGGGGAAATCCTACTTGGGCCCGCCAGCCCCGGCATGGGACTTGTCGACGAGGAACCGCGCCAGACGGCTCGACTCGAAGACCTCGCGCCGCTTGCCCGACGATCGGACGATCAGTGCGGCCGTGTGCGGGAACCGCTCGATGAGCTTGATCCCCTCGGTCGGGCCAAGAACGCTTACCGTCGAGGCCAAGGCGTCGGCCATCATCGCGCCCGGTGCGATCACCGTCACGCTGCTGTGATCGGTCAAGGCCATGCCCGAGCGGGGATCGACGATGTGGGAATAGCGGCGCCCGTCAATCTCGACGTATTGCCAAGTGTCGCCGGAAGTTGCGATTGCGGCATTGCTCAGCGTAACGAATCGCAAAGGGGGCGCATTGTCTTCGAGCCGGGCAATGCCGATTCGCCAGGCGGAGCGGCCCGGCGGAGGATCACCCAGCCGGATATCTCCGCTGGCGTCGACCAGTGCCCGGGTGATTCCCCGCTTTTGAAGCACGTCCAGCGCGGCGTCGACGGCGTATCCTTTCGCAATGCCGCCGAAGTCGAGCCGCATGTCGGATTTCAGCAAGGTCACGGTCTTCCGCTCCGTGTCGAGCCGGAGCAACTCGCGACCCACACGGCTCCGCGCTTGTGACAGTCGAGATGGGGAAGGCATCTCCCTCTGGCGGAGGGCTCGGCGCCAAAGCTGCGTCAGCGGACCGACCGTAACGTCGAACGCTCCGGCCGACTGAGAAGAAAGTTCGTTGGAGACCCGAAGCACGTGGAACAGCTCATCGCTAAGGTGCTTGGCGCTTTTCACTTTGGTCTGGTCACACAGTCGACGCGCTTCGCTCTTTGGGTCATAGTTGCTGAAGACTTGGTTGAGGCGTCGGATTTCCGCCAGCGCGGCCTTCGAGGCCCGATTTGCGGACTGCGCGTCGGGAGCGTACAATACGAGTCGGATCGGGACGGCCATCTCCACGCCGGTCGTTTCGAACCGCCGCAGGGTTGGCGTCTCCGAACCGACTGCCATGCCCGCCAGAACACTCCACGTTAGTGCCAGCCGTATCATCCTGGGCTGGTCCCTCCCGACGGTATACACTTGACTGCGATCCTGAAGATTGATCGGTGACGGCTCCACTGAAACCCATGAGGCAAGCCGGCGCGGAGTGCCGTCCTCCTGCAACGTCCGCCCGATGACCCATACTGTCTCTTACCATGTTCTTTCGAGGTGCGGCTGATGTCAACTCGTTTTTCAATTCTTCGCACGGAACATGACACGCGTCGGCTGTGGCAAGGGTGGTATTGTTTTGGATTGGCCTTGGCGATCGTCGTGGCCACGAGTTGCCATGGCGATGCTCCCGAGGGCAACGAGAGAGCGGAGCCGCCGGCGGCACCCGCGGCTGCAAGCCCTGATTCTTCCAAGGCACCTGTGGCGGGGAGCGATGATCCGTCGGAAGTACCTGCCGTCGGGTGGATGCGCAAGGCTCGACCGATTGAGGGCGCCGAGGCCCGCTCGCCCGGCGAAATGAAGCCCTATACGGAAGAAATCTTCGGCACCGAGGTGAAGTTCGACATGGTCCCGATCCTCGGCGGCACGTTCCTGATGGGCAGCCCCGCGAATGAAGAAAATCGCAACAAGGACGAAGGCCCGCAGCGCAAGGTTGCCGTCGAGCCGTTTTGGATGGGCAAGTACGAGGTGACGTGGGACGAGTATGAGCAATGGGGCATGGGATTGGACCTGCACCGGCGCGAGAAGACCAAGAAGCCCGACCCCTACGACAAGCTGGCCGACGCGATTGCCCGGCCCAGCTCGCCCTACAGCGACATGACCTTCGGCATGGGCAAGAAGGACTATCCGGCCATCTGCATGACGCAATTGGCGGCCAAGATGTATTGCAAGTGGCTCAGCGCGAAGACCGGGCGCTACTATCGGCTGCCGACCGAGGCGGAATGGGAATACGCCTGTCGCGCGGGCACGACGACGGCCTACTCGTTCGGCGACGATCCCGAGAAGCTCGAGGACTATGGCTGGCACTACGACAACAGCGACGAGCAATATCAGAAAGTGGGAAAGAAGAAACCGAACCCTTGGGGGCTCTACGACATGCACGGCAACGTCGCGGAATGGGTGCTCGATCAGCACACCTCCGGCTACGAACCGGCCGGCGGCAAGCTGATCCGCAATCCGCTGGTCGTGCCCAAGACGCTTTATCCCCGCTGTGTTCGCGGCGGCTCGTGGGACGACGATCCCGAATCGCTGCGAAGCGCCGCGCGGCGCGGTTCCGAAGAGGACTGGAGTATGCAGGATCCGCAGATTCCGCAGAGTATTTGGTACCACACGGATGCGACGTTTGTGGGCTTTCGCGTGGTCCGCCCGCTCTCGGTCCCCAACGCGAAGCAGGCGAAGCTCTACGAGCCGGAAGTGGATCTGCTGCGGGAGTACATGGAAGCTCAAGGTAGCGAGGCGGCTCAAGGCGGCGAGGAGGCTCAGGGTGGCAAGGAGACTCAGGGTGGCAAGGAGGCTCAGGGTGGCAAGGAGGCTCAAGGCGGCGAGGAGGCTCAGGGTGGCAAGGAGGCTCAAGGCGACAAAGAAAAGAGTCAGTAGTTCCAAGTTCTATTGAGACCTGGCATTGTCATTCTGAGCGTAGCGAAGAATCTCCTTGGCCATCGAGATCCTTCGCTGCGCTCAGGATGACCTGCTGAGGTGTCAGCCAGCCAAACTTGGAACTACTGAGAGTGAGTAATCCGTCAGAGGTCATTCCGAAATCCCGTCCACTGTTTGAGGGAACTACTATCATGAGCGAATGCAAGACCGGTTCGCGTCGCCATTTTCTGAAGCAGTCGTCCGGCATCCTGGCCGGCACGGCGCTGGGCGCCCAGTTGAGCGTTGCCCGAGGGGCCCATGCCGAGGGCAGCGACGAAATGAAAGTCGGCCTGATCGGTTGCGGCCGGCGCGGGACCGGTGCCGCCTTGGACTGTCTCGAAACGGGCCGAGGCGTTAAGCTCGTGGCGATGGGAGATGTATTCCCCCACAAAATACGCTCGTCGCACAAGCACTTGAAGAAGAAGCGTCCCAAGCAGGTCGACGTGCCGGCGGATCACAAGTTCTCGGGCTTCGACGCCTATCAGAAGGTGATCGACAGCGGTGTCGACCTGGTGCTGATCGCCACTCCGCCCGGCTTTCGACCGGTCCAGTACAAGGCCGCGGTTGACGCCGGCAAGCACGTTTTCATGGAGAAGCCGTGTTGTGTGGACGCGCCCGGCTATCGTTCCCTGCTGGAAACGAACAAGCTGGCCGACCAGAAGAACCTGAAGGTCGGGGTCGGGCTGCAGCGGCGTCACCAGAAGTCATACCTCGACGTGATCAAACGAGTGCACGACGGTGCCATCGGCGAGCTCCAATTCCTACGTGTGTACTGGAACATGTCCGGTTTGTGGAATTTCCCGCGCAAAGCGGGCCAGAGCGAGATGGAGTACCAGTTGGTGAATTGGCTGTACTTTGTCTGGCTTTCGGGCGACCACATCGTCGAGCAACACTGCCATAATCTCGACGTAGGGAACTGGATCAAAGGCGGACATCCCGTCACGGCCGCCGGCATGGGCGGCCGCCAGGTGCGCCGATTCGGTCCCCGCGGCGATTTCGGCCACATCTACGACCATCATTGCGTCGAGTTCACCTACGCCGACGGCATGAAGATGTTCAGCCAGTGCCGGCAGACGCCCAACTGCGGGTGGCACGTTGTGGAATTCGCCCACGGCAGCAAAGGCCTGGCGACGTGCACCACCAAGGTCGGCAAAATCGACGACTTTGCCGGCCAGAGCGTGTATCGCGCCCCACGCAAGCAACCGAATCCCTATGACCAGGAGCACGTCGACCTGATCCACGCGATCCACAACGACGAGAAGTACAACGAGAGCCACCACGCGGCCGAGGCCAGTTTCACGGCCGTGCTCGGTCGCATGGCGACCTACTCCGGCAACGAGGTTAAGTGGGACGAAGCCATCGCCAAGGGGCCCAGTGAGATGCCCGAGCGCCTGGCCTTGGACGCCGACCCACCGGTCCAGGCGGACGCCAGCGGCAGCTATGAACACGCCGTGGCCATGCCGGGAATCTACAAGGCGTACTGAACGGGATGCCACGGCCCACGCTTGCCGTGAAGGTGTCCGGGAATTGAGGGTGGCACGTCCCTGGGCGCAGCGAAGGGCGTGTTTCCCTTGCGCAGCCACGCCCTTCGTTCCTCAGGGCGTGCCACCCATGGCCACGTCCCGGCGCGCCGAGATGGCCATGGCACCTGTTCTTCTTGATTTCGGGCCCGTTTGCATATAATCGAAATCTTCGCCGGCGAGCACGAACCGTTCATAGCACCTCCCGATTATGATTCTCCTTACGGTCAGTCAAATCCGAAAGCACTTCGGCCCGGAACCGGTGCTCGACGGCGTCACGCTCGACGTTCGGCCGGACGAGCGGATAGGACTGGTGGGTCCGAACGGGTGCGGCAAGACCACGCTGCTGAGGATCCTGGCCGGTCGCGAAGACGCCGACGCGGGAAGCTACCAGCTTCACGCGTCGACCCGGCTGGGCTATCTCGAACAACAACCCTCGTTTGCCCCAGGGCGAACACTCTGGGAGGAAGCGAGGGAGGCTTTGCGCGACCTCGTGGATCTCGAGCGCGAGGCGCTCGAGGTGGCCGATGCGCTGGCCGCGGCGGACGAGCCCGAGGAGCACGATCGCCTGGCCGCGCGCTACGATCGGCTGCAGCATGAGCTTCACCATCGCGACGGTTACAACCTCGACCACAAAATCGAGCGGGTGCTCGATGGTCTGAAGTTTGCACGCACCGCCTTTTCGCAGCCCGTCTCGTCGCTCAGCGGCGGCGAGCAGAACCGCCTGATGCTGGCCGAGCTACTGCTGTCCGAGGCGGGGGTGATGCTGCTGGACGAACCGTCGAATCACCTCGACCTCGAAGCGACCCAGTGGCTCGAGGAGTATCTGATTGCCTGCGGCGCGGCCGCATTGCTGGTCAGCCACGACCGCTATTTTCTCGATCGGGTGACCAATCGAACGCTCGAACTTTTTCGTGGCACGGTCGAGGCCTATCGCGGCAGCTTTTCCGCCTACCGGCGTCAAAAGGCCGAGCGACTGCTGGTCGAACGTCGTACTTACGAAAAGCAACAGGAGGAAATCGCCAAGGCCGAGGAGTTCATTCGACGCAACCGCTACGGTCAGAAACATGCCCAGGCGGAAGACCGACGCAAGAAGCTCGCTCGGATCGAGCCGGCCCCTGCGCCGCGCGAGATCGCCACGCCGCCGATGGCCTTCGCCGAAGGCGCGCGCAGCGGCGAAATCGTTTTGCGTGCCGAGCGAATCGGCAAGACGTTCGATCGGACGCTTTTTGAGAACCTCGATCTCGACGTCCTGCGCGGCCAGTGCTGGGCCCTGATCGGTCCGAACGGCTGCGGAAAGACCACGCTGTTGCGTTGCCTGCTCGGCGAGTTGGAGCCCGATTCGGGGAAGGTGAGCCTGGGTCAGGGCGTGAAGGTGGGCTACTTTGACCAACAACTCCTCTCGCTCGACGAAAACATGCGAGTCGTCGACGCGGTTCGGCCCGACCGAAGGCCCATCGAGGAACAGAAACGTCGCGAGTGGTTGGCTCGATTCGGCATCGTCGGCCGTCTGGCCCTTCAGCCGGTCGCGCGGCTCAGCGGCGGGGAACGTTGCCGCGCGGCGCTGGCCCGACTTGCCGCGGCCGAAGCGAATCTGCTCGTGCTGGACGAACCGACCAACCATCTCGACCTTTGGGCACGCGATGCCCTGGAAAAGGCCCTCAGACGGTTCCAGGGCACCGTCCTGTTGGTGAGCCACGACCGGTATCTCGTCAACCAGGTGGCCGACCATCTGATCGTGGCCGAACCGGACCGATTTCGTGTCATTGAGGGCAACTACGAGACCTATCGGCATCTCGTTGCCGCGGGCCAGGCCGAACAGAGAAGTCAGACACGCTCAGGTAATGAGAAGTGCGAGAAAGCAGTCGCCTCCGGCGGCAACTCGCCCAAGGCCTCCGCCGAGCGAGACACGAAATCGCCCAAACGGCGTTTTCCCTATCGCAAGGTGGAGGAAATCGAGCAAGACATCATTGGGCAGGAATCCGAGATCGAGGAACTCCATCGCCTGCTGACGGTGCCCGAAACGTATCGCGCCGGCGACCGAGTCCGACAGCTCATGGCCGAGATCAAAAAGCGGCAGGATACCCTGGCGATGCTCTATGCTCACTGGGAAGAGGCCACCGAGTTGAACTGGTGAGCCGGCAGTCGGGAGGGCGAAGCTCCTCTCACCCGCCTAATGCATCCCTCAACTCGCGTAGCTCGTTCTCCGACGTTTGCTGCGCCGCGGCCAGACGCTGAAGCTCCTCTTGCATTTCTGCCACCCGGTCGCGCAACCGCGCCAACTCGGCGCGGAGCGTTTCCAGGTGTCCGTCGCCTGGGCCCGCAGCGGCGGCCGCTTGGCGCATCGGTGGGGGCTCTTGGGGTATACTGGCCGCAGGCAGCGGCGCGGGGCCGCCCTGATATTGGGCTCCCAGCTTCTCCATTTCCTGCGGCATGTAGAGGGTATGCGTCACGACGTGGCCTCGGCCTTGGGGTGTCAAGCCGGAGACAAGTGCCTTCGATTTGAGTGAGGCCAGCACCGGGCGCAGCTCGGCCAGCCCGGCAATCGGTTCCATCCGCGCGGCCCGGCCGCGCAGTTCGCCCTCGGTTTGTGCGCCGCGCAAGAGCAGTTCCGCCATGACGGCCAATTCGACCTTGTCGACGCCGAGCCATTGATAGGCGTAGTGGCGATACTTCGTGACCCGCCCGATCCCCTGGATGATGCCCACCGCGCCCGACTCCCTCAGGCCGTCCAACGACTGCTCGACGTCGTCGGACTCCAGGTTCATCTGGGGATCGCGGTTGCTTTTCTGGTTGCAGCCGGTGGTGATTGCGTTGAGCGACAGAGGATACGCGTCGGGCGTCGTCTTGGCCTTCTCCACCAGCACGCCCAGCACGCGCCGGTCGATCGACGAAAGTGGTTTCCAGCGGGGAGTCGCGTCTTGGCTTTCGGGCAAGTCAGAGGCGGCATCGGTCATCGGGTGTTCTCCTTCTGTCTCACCAGGCTTTGTCGAAAGAATAGCATAACGAGTTGGGTGCCATGCCCACGTCCCGGCGCGCCGGGACGTGGGCATGGCACCCACTTTCCATTTTGTGTGGACTTATTTAGCACCGTGTCTTGGGGTGTGGGCACGAAGCATTCTGCATTCTTCATGGTTACGAGCCGAGTGCAACACCACGGGCGCCTACTGGCACAAGAAAAATGCCCCGAGAGACCACCCTGTCTGCCTAGGCTGCGGAAACCACCATCGATTGAGGCCCGTAAGACTGCCCGGATGGGCGCGTGAACTGAAGCGGAAGGCTGGACCGGCGCGTCCTTCGATCCCGAAGGAACCTCGCGCGATGAAACCGTGGAAACTGCGGGTCTCAGGCGTATACGTGGAGGTTGATTGCCAACACCGCCAACACGCCCATGGCCCAGGGCGGAATCGTCGGGGCCAGAAGGTGCTGCACGCTGAACAACCGGCGGCAGTTCGTGCAGAAATTCAGGCCTGACGGATTGGCCCACTGAACCACGATTGCATTGCAGTGAGGACAGCAGTATCGTCTTGGAATCCTGATCATGGCAGAACTTCCTCACAGCCATGCGGTGCCGAAACAGCCGAGACAAGAATCACACCATGCGATTGCTGTTGGCACCATGGCTTCCCGAGATCTCGGGAATCTCTCTACCGAAACCATAGCATACAGAATGTATAGGGGATCCGTACGGAAGATTTCCCCCGAAAGAATTTGGACCGGCAGCTTCCTCAAGTGCGGCAAATTCCAACCGTTTCTATTGAGGCTGCTCGATCGGGGGGGCACGGTTGCGCCCGGACTCGGAGCCGTCTTCGGCCGTCCCTACCCAGACAGGGATTTCCGGGGCCGATGCTGCCATTTCAGGGCAGGGGCTCGGACCGCTGGAGGGCTTGCGGCAGAGCGTCGTCGGGGACCAAGGCCCAATCGGCCAGTCGGCCAAAATCCCTCGATTTGGCTCCCCATGTCGTGGCCTTTAACTCGAACAGCTCGCCCGCCAGGCGCAATTGATCGTCCATGAGCCACAAATCCGCTGGGACAAGAACAGAATCACCCTGTTTGATCCTCCCACAGAGTAGATAGCGGCCGTCGGGCGACCAGGCCAGAGGTGTCGTCCGCGCATCCTCTTCGGTCTGCAGTTGCGTCGTCCATCGGCCGGCTGCGCCCAAGCGCGCCAGTCCAACGCCGTAGCGGACCGACGGCCCGAGAGAACCTCCCCTGAAGTGCCCGGGAGAATCGCCCGTGAAGTAATGACACCAGGCAATCCGCTTGCCGTCCGGCGACCAGAGCGCCCGGACATCCTTGCGGTCCGCCACGGGATCGGCCCACAGCGTATGCAAGAGATTGCCCCTGAGATCCGTAAGATACACGTCGGACGTGGGAGCAACGCCTCGCGTTTGCGCAATGACGACCAGTTGCCGATGATCGGGCGAGACGTCCGTTACCAGGCCCCCGCCCTTTCCAAGCTTCTCGCCGAAGCCGAACACGCGTCGCGGTATCCCGCCCACCACGTCGACTTGCCAGACTTCCATTTCGACCGATCGATCCGGCTTGGGATCACGCGTATAGAAGATTTGGGAATCGGAGATCCAGATGGGCGAGACGAGACGTCCGCCCTTCTGCCGGGCACTGACCAGTTCTCGCAGTTGGCTGCCGTCGACGTTGCACGTCCACACGCTCGTCGGACCCTTTGGCCCCTTGCCTCGAATGAACGCAATTCGCCGGCCGTCGGGCGAGAAGCTCGGTTGCACGTCGACCCGGTTGCGGCTCCGTGTGACGGGCACGTGCCGACGGCCGTCGGGGCTAATCAGCCAGAGGCTCGGAAGACCGAGCCCTCGCCGAGTCCAACTCAGGACAATCCAGCCGCGCAGTTCGGCCGGGTTGACCACCGGCGGCGGCGGCTGATCGCCGGCGTCTGGTTGGTTAGAGTCTATTTCAGAACCATAATGGGGTGGCTGGGGCATAGCGAAGCGCTGCCCCAGACGGCTGAAAACTGGGCCTTCGCTTCGC
>CAZWWC010000091.1:0-12536 GCA_964637625.1 uncultured Planctomycetaceae bacterium | reverse complement strand
TGCCCGTCAAACCCACGGGGATTCAAACCGCGAAAGTCGCGCACCCGAGGCAGGGCCAGGGAAATAAGCCGGTCCAGGAACTCGTACATGCGATGACCTCGCAGCGTTGCCTTGCAGCCGATCACCATGCCTTCACGGAGACGAAAACCGGCAATCGATTTTCGTGCCGTGGTAACGACGGGCTGTTGTCCCGCGATCAGCCGCAGCGCGTCGATCGCCTCCTCCAGGTGCTTCTTTTCGTTGATGGCGGCGCCCACACCCATGTTTACAACGATCTTCTCCAGCCGGGGAAGCGAAAGCCGGTTGGTTCGTCCGACCTTCTCGGCCAATGCCGGGAGGATTTCGTTGGTGTATCGGTCCAGTAGTCGAGGATTCATTTTATTCTGGCGCTATCATTTTTTTGCGTATAGAGCCTTGCGAGGAGCGATCTGACCATTGTCGGCACCGCATTTCTTGCAGTACCGGTGTTTGCTGCCGTCGTCTTGATAGCGAGTTCCCGTCCGCGTAGCCCTGTTGCACGCTTCGCACACCAGCAGAATGTTGGACAGCCGCACCGGCATTTCCTTCGACAGGCGACCGCCTTGCGGATTCTTCTGGCTACGATGCACGTGCTTGTACACGCGGTTGACCCCTTCAACCGTTACTTTGCCGGCGGCGCGGTCCACCAGAAGCACTTTGCCGCGGGCGCCTCGGTCGTCGCCCGCGACCACTTCCACGGTATCGTTTATCTTGATATGCATTACACGACCTCGCTGGCGAGGCTGACGATTTTCATGAAGTTGCGTTCGCGCAGTTCTCGGGCGACGGCGCCGAAGATGCGCGTTCCGCGCGGGTTCTTGTCGTTGTCGATCAATACAGCCGCGTTGCCGTCGAAGCGGACATAGCTGCCGTCGCCGCGTCGGATCGGCTGCTTCGAGCGCACGATCACGGCACGAACCACGGTGCCCTTCTTTAGATCGCTTCCCGGGATGACGTTCTTAACGCTGCACACCACGATGTCGCCGATGCTGGCGAAACGACGGCGTGAACCGCCCAACACCTTGATGCACATCAATTCCCGGGCACCCGTGTTATCCGCCACGGCGAGTCGCGTTTGCATTTGAATCATGGTTCACATCCAACTGGCAAGTCATCGAGCCTGGCGCTGCTGGGCCGGCGTCCTTCGTCAAGGAGCGGATGGCGGCTCACTGGTTTTGGGCCGCCGCCCCCATGTTGTCGAGTTCCTCTTCATCTTGGAGCTTCTGCGCCGCTCGAAGTGCCGCCAGATCGATCACTTCTCCCTTGGTCACAACCCGGACCAAATCCCATCGCTTCTTTTTCGAGCGCCGGCGCGACTCGACGATCTCGACGGTGTCGCCCAGGCCCGACTCGTTATTCTCATCGTGTACGTAACAAACCGTGCGACGGCGAAGGAATTTCCCATATTTTGGGTCGCGAACCAGTCGCGGTATCTCCACACGGCGCGTTTTGGCCATCTTGTCGCTCGTGACGACACCTTGCATAACATTTTTCGACATCGCTTGGTTTCCTTCACCGCCGGAACCGACCGGCCGGGAAAGAGGCTTGTTCGTGTCCTGTTTCGTATGGTCTGATTGGCTAATTCGGCTTGGCTGCCGCTTGGGCTCGCTCGTTCTGGATGGTTTGGATACGCGCGATCAAGCGGCGTGCTTTCAGCAGCTCGCTGGGTGAATCCAGTCGCTCCGTTTGTGCCTGGAGACGTCGGCGGAACAACTGTTCGCGCGCCTCCTTGAGCGTCAGCGCCAGTTGCTCCTCGCTCATTTCGCGAAGTTCGGCTGCCTTGGCCATCGGTTTCCTCGGAATCGCAATTGCCCGGCTTGTCTTCGGGGGCTTCCTGGTAACGCCTTACATTGTTCGACGCTTGATCATCCGCACGCGCACGGGCATTTTATGGGCCAGTCGGGCGAAGCAGAGTCGGGCGGCTTCCTCGGTGGCGCCGCCAATCTCATAGAGCACCGTACCCGGCTTGACCGTGGCGGCCCAATAATCCGGCTCACCCTTACCTTTACCCATGCGCGTTTCCAACGGGATCGAGCTGATGGGCTTGTGCGGGAAGACGCGAATGTACAGCCGCCCCTCGCTGCGCAGATACTGCTGCGCAGCGATACGACCGGCTTCGATCGTCGCCGCACTGAGCCAGCCGCCTTGGGTGGCCTGCAGGCCGAAATCGCCGAACACGACGTGGTTGCCGCGGGTCGCGTTACCTCTTATACGACCTCTTTGGCTTTTTCGGTGCTTTACCCGCTTGGGCATCAATGCCATCAACGTCTTCCTCACTATACATGCCCTGGTTGATCCACACCTGGACGCCGATGTGTCCCTGGGCTATTTTGGCTTCGGTGAATCCATAGTCGATTTTTGCGCGGAGGGTCGACAACGGAATGGAGCCGGAGATTTGCTTCTCGCGTCGTGCCATTTCCGCTCCACCCAACCGCCCGGCCAATTGAATCTTGATTCCTTTGGCGCCGGCATCCATGGTTTGTTCCATCGCCCGCTTCATGGTCCGACGGAAGCTGGCCCGCTTCGAGAGCTGCTCGGCGATGTCCTCGGCAACCAATTGGGCGACCAACTCGGGCCGGCTGATTTCCTCGATGTTGATGTTGATTCGTCGGCCGGTCAGATTCTGTAGTTCGTTCTGCAGTTCTTCAACCCGCTCGCCTTTACGTCCAATCAACACCCCCGGCCGAGCCGAGAACAGGGCCACCTTGACCTCGTCCCGGGTTCGCTCGATCTCGACTTTCGCGATGGTAGGGTACAGCGGCTTTCCGAAACGATCCTTCCGTTTCTTGATGAAGGTGCGGATCTTCTGGTCCTCGACCAAGAGATCGGCGAACTCCTGTTTCGGCGCAAACCATCGACTCTTCCAGCCGATCATCACGCCGGTCCGAAAACCGATCGGATTGACTTTTTGGCCCATGCTTCGTCTCTCTTGGTCTTAGCGGTGTTTCCTCGGGTCGTGCTCTCGGGTGCCGATCGATGCCGATTCCCTAATCCAATGACACCCGGATATGGGACGTACGTTTTTGAAGGACGGCGGCCATGCCGCGCGCCCTTGGCTTCATTCGGCGAAACATGGGGCCGCCGTCGACACGGACTTCGACCACCATCAGGCCGCTGAGGTTCGGTGCCCGACGATCCTCCGCATTGGCCAACGCGCTACGGATCACCTTCTCCAGCAGGCGCGCACCACGTCCGGGCTGGTACTTCAGGATCTCCAGCGCGTCGTCGGCGAATTTACCCCGGATCATATCCGCCAACAGCCGTGCCTTTCGGGGGCTGATACGGGCAAAACGGTGAGCCGCTTTGTACGCCATAACGAGTTCCTCAAGTGTCGCTTTGTCTGCCGGTTGTCCTGCCCGACAACGTCGATCTTCTCCGGTGGCCTTTAGCGCTTGCCTTTCCCGCCGTGTCCGCGGAACGTCCGTGTCGGGGCGAATTCGCCCAGCTTATGCCCGACCATCTCCTCGGTCACGAACACTTTGACGTGGGCTTTTCCATTGTGGACCATGAACGTATGACCGACGAATTCCGGTATAATCGTGCATGCCCTCGCCCAAGTCTTAATGGGCTCCTTGATCCCCTGTTCGTTCTGCCCTTCCACCTTCGTGAAGAGCTTGAGATCGACAAACGGGCCTTTCTTCAACGATCTTCCCATGGGGTCGGCTTTCCGGTTATGTTCGGTTGGAGTTTATTTCTTCAAAGTCAATAGGCCGTAACGTTTCGATCGGCGGCGCCGCACGATTGCCCGGTTCGACGGTTTGCGACGCTTGCGTGTCGCGCCACCCTTGGTCGGCTTTCCGGTGGGTGAGACGGGATGGCGACCGCCTTTGGTGCGTCCTTCACCGCCACCGTGCGGGTGGTCAACCGGGTTCATGGCCGTGCCGCGGACGTGTGGCCGGCGACCCAACCATCGCTTGCGGCCGGCCTTGCCCAACGAGACGCTCATATGATCGGCATTGCCGATCTTGCCGATCGTCGCCCGACACTTCGCCGGCACACGTCGGATTTCGCCGCTGGGCAGATTGATTTGTGCCCAGTCGGCGTCCCGGGCGGCCAACGTCGCACCGGTGCCGGCGCTGCGGCAGAGTACGCCACCGCGGCCAGGCTGCAGCTCGATATTATGCACGTCGGTACCCAGCGGGATACTGCCAAGCGGTAGACAATTCCCCAGCGCCGGCGGGACCTCGGCACCGCTGAGTAGCTGGGCACCCGCCTTCAAGCCGTCGGGAGCCAGAATGTAACGCTTTTCGCCGTCGACGTAGTGCAACAGAGCGATGCGGGCACTTCGATTGGGATCGTACTGGATCGAATGGACCACCGCCGGCACGTTGTCCTTGTTGCGGCGAAAATCGATCGACCTGTAGCGTCGCTTGTGCCCGCCGCCGCGGTGCCGCACGGTGATCTTACCTTGGTTGTTCCGCCCGCTCGTCCGGCGCTTGCTCCGCAGGAGCTTCTTCTCCGGTTTCGCGCCGGGCGTGAGTTCCGCGAAATCGGTCACGCTTGCTCCGCGGCGTCCGGGAGTGATCGGCTTGTATCTGCGAATACCCATGATATACCTTCATCGGGCCGTGCCGCCCGGGCAGTCTCTCGTCCGGTCACCATCGGGCGCCACGTACCGGTGCGGCGCCCTTAGAAGAAATCGATCCTGTGTTCGGAGTCCAAGGTGACGATGGCTTTTTTCCAGGCGTTCGTGTGGCCGATGCGAAACCGGGTCCGGCGCGGTTTGCCCTTGCGATTCTGCGTGTTCACGCGAACCACCTTCACGCTGAAAAGCTCCTCGACGGCTCGGCGAATATCTTCCTTTCCGGCAAGCCGATTAACCTCGAACGTGTAGGCGTTGCAACGTTCCGCCTTGTGATATCCTTTTTCGGTTACCAGGGGGCGCAGCACAACCTGATGCGGTTCCAACGTCAAATTGCTTTTCGTGATATCCCGAGCCATGGGGCTTCATCCTCTCGTGCTTGACCCCATCGACCGGAAAACTACCGCGGTCGCCTGGTCTTTCACGATGCCTCCTGAGTGGTTGCCCGCTGGCGAAACGCGTCCATGGCCGCCACGCTCATCAAGATCCGTCGGGGGCGAAGCACGTCCAAAGCGTTCAGCTCTGAAACCGGCAACACGGAGACGCCGCTGAGGTTACGAATACTTTTATATATGTTGACGTTATAGGCGTCGGTGGCCACCAACAGTGTCTGCCGATCGATCTTGAGTGCCCTAAGGATGGCAGTCATTTGCTTGGTCCGCGGAGCCTCGAAGGAAAGGCTGTCGATCAGCGTGACCTCGTTGTCGGCAACCTTCGACGCCACGGCCATCCGCGTGGCCAGCCGAATTGCTTTCTTGGGGAGCCGGTAAGAGAAGTCACGAGGTCGTCTGGGAAACGCGCGACCGCCTCCGCGACGGATGTTGCTGCATCGCGACCCGGCCCGAGCGTTGCCCGTCCCTTTCTGCCGGTACATTTTCTTTGTCGTTCCGGAGACCTCCGAGCGATTCTTATTCTTGGCGGACCCTTGGCGGCGGTTGGCCTGGTACATGACGACCACGTCGTGCAGCAACTGCTTGCTGATCCGCGGGGCCAGTTCAGCCGGATCCACCTCGTAGGTGCCGACCTCCGCTCCGGTCTGATCGTAGACGGGCAAACTAACCATCGTTGGGGTGTCTTGCTTATGGATTCTGATATAATTCTTGCTCGTGCTGACTTGCTGCTGGCCCGCGCCGGGCCTGCTGCATGAGTGCTTAACCAACCTTGTTCGTTTGTCGAATCATAACCAAGGAGCCGTTGGGACCGGGAATCGCACCGCGGACCAACAACAAGTGGTTATCCGTGTCGACACCAACCACCTTAAGGTTTCGGACGGTACACCGGGCGGCGCCGTATCGCCCGGGCATCTTCTTGCCTTTCATCACACGACTTGGATAGGCGCTACAGCCCGTACCGCCCAGGTGACGGTGACACTTCTTCACGCCGTGGCTGGCACGTTGGCCGTGGAAGTTGTGCCGCTTCATGGCACCCGCCGTGCCTCGGCCCTTGCTCGTGCCGATGACGTCGACGGCCTTAATCTCGGCGAACAGATCGACGCTGAGCTTCTGGCCGACCTCAAGACCTTTGGTCGAACCGCGGAGTTCACGAACAAACCGCTTCGGCTCGCAATTCGCCTTGGCGGCAGTGGGGGTACCAGCCGCGCTGTGGCGCTTCTGGCGTTTACTGTCAAGAGTGGCGACTTGGCCGCGATCGCAGCGGCGGGCAAGACGACGGGGTTTATCCAAATAACCCAACTGAACAGCCTCGTAACCGTCACGCTCGACGGTCTTGAGCTGGAGCACATGGCAGGGACCTGCTTGTATCACCGTGACCGGGACGACCTCACCGGAAGGGCTATAGACTTGGGTCATCCCGACCTTGCGGCCGAGTAGTCCGGTACTCATCGTTCTTGCCTTGTTTCCCGTCACCGCGTGGGATCGACGCTCCGAAAAGCGGGATTACCCAGGCAGCTTCCGATTCATCAGAAAATCCCGAATTCGCTGGGAAGACCGGATTATATTACCTCACGAAAAAACGGACACCGTGCCTTGCCGGGGGCCATCCTATCGGGTCGTGGCCTTGATCTTGATATCCACGCCGGCCGGCAGGCTCAGTTTATTCAGCGCCTCGATCGTCTTCGCCGTCGCCTGCATGATGTCGATCAGCCGCTTGTGCGTGCGAATCTCGAACTGCTGGCGGGCCTTCTTGTCGACGTGCGGACTGGATAAGACGGTATAACGCTCGATGCGCGTCGGCAGGGGAATTGGGCCGTGGACGATCGATCCGGTCCGCTTGGCGGTGTCCGAGATCTCTCCAGCACTTTGGTCCAGGACCGCGTGGTCGTAAGCCTCCATCCGAATCCGGATAATCTCGTTGCTCTGCTCAGCCACGGAAGTCCTCCCGTCACCCAATTCCAGATTCTCAAAGAGCGACCGCCCAGCACGGCGGAAAACCCCAAATCCTAACGCGAACGGCCATATCTGTCAACGGCCGAGCACGGGAATTCCCCAATTCGGCCGGATTGCAGAGGCCCCGTCGGCAAAGTCTCAGCCTCTTGCCGACCTTCGCACCTGAAGACCGTGCCGACCAGACCCTACTGATCGACCTGCCGAGCCAGCCAGCCGGGTTGAGCGGGAAAGACGCGCCCAAGCACCCGGCTTGGCAACCAAAGCTACCGAATTATCAAGGGAATTGCTTCTTGACACCGTCATGGAATCTGCTACTATAAAACCAAAACTAAAGAACCAAATATCACTAGGGACTGGTTGGTGCCGCTTCGGCCGACGTCCCGAAAGCGTTCCCCAGAAGGAGGTTCCACCCATGGCCCGTCCCCCGTCCAAGGAACTCACCCAGCGCGAGCTGGAAGTCATGCACGTCTTCTGGACCCACGGCCCGGCGACCGTAGCGGAGGTCCGCGAGCACTTGGCGACCGCGGGCCGTCGGTTGGCCTACACGACCGTGGCCACACTGGTCCGCATCCTTGCTGAGAAAGGATTCTTGGAGCAGACCACCACCGATCGGCCCTTCCAATACCGTCAGGTCCGCAGTTTTGAAGAGGTATCCGGTAGCCTCTTGGGCGACGTGGTCCAGCGGGTCTTCCGTGGCTCTCGTGAGCAGTTACTCTTACGGCTCTTGGAGGAGCGAAGCCCCAGCGCGGAGGAACGAGCCGTATTGGAGACCATCCTCCGGGAGGAGAAGCGATGAATGCCCTTGGAATTGCCCTGTCGTGGTGTGTTTTGCAGGTCACGCTGATGGGCCTACTGGCCGCCGGCCTGTACCTGGTCGTGCGGCGGGCGCGGGCGGCCGCCGCGGTGTCGGTCGTGCTGACCGGTCTGGCAATGGTGGTGATCCTGTCCTTCTTGGTGCCCAGTCCGTGGCCGCGATGGTCGGTGCGAGAGTCGGTGGCATCGCCTGGCCCGGCGACGACCGTCTCGGCGCCGTCGGCCGACGACTCCGCGGCGGCATCCAATGCCCCCACCGGTACTGAAAGTACACCAGAATCTTTACTGGCGGGCGATCTGGCGGAGTCCAGAGCTTCGTCCTCCGACGCGGCGGTCTTCTGGCAGACGTTCTTGGAAGAACTCTCGCGGTCGGAGCCAAGTCCCCGCGCCGCTGCCTGGCGATGGCCGGCCGTGGTGATGCTGCTGCTGTTTGCCGCCATGATCTGTGGGCTCTGTCGGCTCGTGCTGGGCATAGTGGCCGTCCGAGGGTATCGGCTATGGAGCCGGCCGGTGCGTGACGCCCGGCTGCTCGAGCTGGTCGATGTGCTTCGGGCGGAGCTCGGCTGCCGCCGGTCGGTCGAAGTCCGTCAGTGCGACAACTTGGCGACGCCGGCCACGATCGGCTGGCGTCGGCCCGTGCTGCTGCTGCCGGCCGACTGGGCGACCTGGACGGCGGCCGAGTGCCGAGCCGTGTTGGCCCACGAGCTGGCCCACGTCCGGAGCCACGACTGCCTATTCATGTTGTTGGGCCAACTCGGGCTTGCCTTGCACTTCTATCATCCGCTGGTGCATTGGCTGGCAGGCCGTCTGCGCCTGGAGCAGGAGTTGGCCGCCGACGCTGCTGCGGCGCGGGTCTCCGGCGGCCAGCGACCCTATTTGATGACGATTGCCCGGCTTGCGTTGCGCGGGCAGGACCGGCCGCTTCCGTGGCCTGCCCGGGCGTTTCTTCCCACTCGAACTACTTTTTTGAGGAGAATTGCCATGCTGCGTGATTCCAAACTCAGTTTCGAGCGGCTCTCGCCGGCCGCGCGGCTCTTGACGGTCGGGTCCGTGCTTTTGTGCGGCCTCTTGGTCGCCGGAATCCGCGGGCCCAACGGCGCCGGCGCGGCGCTCGCCGCGGATACGGCGGCAACAAGCGAACCGTCGGACAAAATCGTCGAGGGTGTTGGATGGAAGAACATCCGAGTCGGGATGACCAGAAAAGACCTCCTCGCGGCACTGGGCAAGCCCGACGGCGATCCCTCGTCCGACTGGCTGAAATGGGCGGGCAAACAGATGGAGTGCACCTTCCATACCGGCTCCAAGGTAGTCTCCGAAGTCCGGTTTAACAAAGGATTCCGGGGCGCATTGGCCAATGGGATCAAAGTCGGCTCGCCGGACACCATCTTGAAGCGTTACGGTAAACCCGAATATACCATCAACCGAGCCAACGGCGCAAAGGAGTACGAATACTCGAGCCGGGGCATTCTGTTCTGGACCTATCGTGGCCGAGTCACGCAGATCGTGGTCTTCAAGCCCTACAAGCTATCGTCGGACAGAATCGTCGAGGGCGTTGGGTGGAAGAACATCCGAGTCGGGATGACCAGACAAGACCTCCTCGCGGCACTAGGCAAGCCCGACGGCGATCCCTCATCCGACTGGCTCAAATGGGCGGGCAAACACATGGAGTGCACCTTCCATACCGGCTCCAAGGTAGTCTCCGAAGTCCGGTTTAACCCAGGATTCCGGGGCGCATTGGTCAATGGGATCAGAGTCGGCTCGCGCGACACCATTTTGAAGCGTTACGGCAAACCCGAACATACGATCGAGCGAGACAATGGGGCGAAGGAGTACGAATACTCGAGCCGGGGCATTCTGTTCTGGACCTATCGTGGCCGAGTCACGCAGATCGTGGTCTTCAAGCCCTACAATCTTAAGCCTGGGAAGGCCTCGGCCGCCGCCGCTAGCGGGTAGTCCGGGTTCTTGAACCCGGGTGCCGAAGGCATGAGAGGTCTTGGCTTCGCAACGAAGTATCCTCTTGTGCCTTCGCCTTCGGCTGCGGCACACCGGTTCAAGAACCGGTGCTACCCTGCTTCGCTCTGCCCCGGCCTACCCGCTGGGCCACCGCTGTGCTATGCCCCAGCCACCCGCCGAGCATGGCCATCCCGGCGCGCTGGGACGTGGCCATGGCACCCAGCACACTGGGCCACCGCTTCGCTATGGCCCAGGCACCCAGCTACATGAACCCTTCGAGGACGTCGTCGGGAGCCGGGCTGTAGGTCGAGGGTTCCATCGTGCAGGTGGCTCGGCCCTGACTCAGGCCGCGCATGGCGCTGGAATAGCCGAACAGCTCGGCCAGCGGGGCCTGGGCGTCGATCACCGTGTTGCGGCCCCGGTTGTGGGTGCGGGTGATGACGGCGCGGCGCTTTTGCAAGTCGGCCACGAAATCGCCCAGGTGTTCTTCGGGCGTGGTCACTTCGAGTCGCATGATGGGTTCGAGCAACACCACGCCCGCTTCCCGCAGACCCTTGTTAAAAGCGTCGGCGGCGGCCATGCGGAAGGCGATGGCGTTGGACTGGGTATCATGGACGGTTCCGTCGAGGACGGTGATTTTGACCTTCGTCAAGGGAAAGCCGAGCAGGCCGCCGCCCTCGCTTTGCTGTCGAAGTGTTTCCATGGCGGCGGTGAGCAACTCCGGCGGCAGGGTGCCGGCGGAATCGGCCACGACCGAGACCCGGCTGGTGCCCGTGCCAAACGGCTCCAGGCGGATGGTGAGTTCGCCGCAAAGTGTTTGCCCACCGATGGTTCGGTGGCATTGTCCGGTGGACTGGACGGCTTGTTTAATCGTCTCGCGATAGCTTACTCTCGGATTGTGCACCCGGACGTTCAGTCGGAACTCCCGCAGCAGGCGGTGCTTGATGACCTCCAGATGCAGCTCGCCCATCCCGCTGATGAGCGTCTGGCCGGTTTCCTCGCTTTCGGCGGCGTGGAAGGTGGGGTCTTGGCGGCGCATCATGTCGAGCACGTCGCCGAGTTTTTTGCGTTCGGTCGAGGTTTCGGGCTCGATGGCCATCGAGATGACCGTTTCGGGAAAGGTAATCGATTCGAGCAGAATAGGATGTTTGCTGTCGCACAGCGTATCGCCGGTCACGGAGTGGCGCAGCCCGATGATGCCGACGATGTCGCCTGCGGTGACCGACTCGACCTGCTCCCGCCGGTCGGCCTGAACGCGCCAGAGTTGCGGGACATTTTCTTTTTTGTCTTTTCCGGGGTTGTAGACTCGCGTATTTGCCTTCAACTCGCCCGAGTAGACTCGCACGTAGTCCAGATCGCCGTGCCGATCGGTTTGGATCTTGAAGACGAGCCCGCAGAAAGGCTCCGCCGCGCTGGGTTTTCGGGCGGTGGGAGCATCCTTTTTTCGAGGGTCGGTGCCCGTGACGGGAGGCATGTCCTGAGGACTGGGCAGGTAGTCGATAATGCCGTCCATCAAGGGTTGGACGCCGATGCCGTCCAGGGCTGATCCACAGAAGACGGGCACGACCATGTCATGCAGCGTGGCATCGCGGATTACCTTGCGGATGAGTTCGGTGGGGACCGGCTTTTCGTCCAACAGCAAATGGATCAATTCATCGCTGAAATGGGACAACTCATCGAGCAATCGGCAACGCCACGTCGCCGCTTCGTCGACTATTTCGTCCGGGATCTCGTCGACGACGATCTCGGTGCCTTCTGATTCCGGGGGGAAAGTCAGACGTTTCATCTCGACCAGATCGACGACTCCTCGAAACGCGTCTTGAAAATGCGGAGGGCCGGCGCCGATCGGGAGCGTCAGCACGATCGGGTTGGCCTCGAGCCGCTTGCGGATCTCCTCGACGGTAGCAAAGAAGTCGGCTCCCTCGCGGTCCATCTTGTTGATGAAGGCCATGCGCGGGACATGATACTTGTCGGCCTGGCGCCAGACGGTCTCGCTTTGGGCTTCGACCCCTTCGCGCGCACTGAAGACCACCACACCGCCGTCGAGGACCCGTAGGCTCCGCTCCACCTCGGCCGTGAAATCGACGTGGCCGGGCGTGTCGATCAGATTGATGTCGATCGTCTTGTAGGGGAAGTTGACGGCGGCCGACTGAATCGTGATGCCCCGTTCTTGCTCCTCGGGATCGTAATCGGTGACGGTGGTTCCCTTGTCGACCTCGCCCACGCGATGACTGAAGCCGCAGTAGAAGAGCATTCGCTCGGTGACGGTCGTCTTTCCGGCGTCGATATGGGCAATGATGCCGATGTTACGAAGTTCTCTTGTTTTTTCTGCCATTTCGGGACTCACGTCTGCGCAAACGATCGCCGCACCGGGCACACCCGGTACGGCGAACGGTACTTTATCCGCTTTACCACGCGAAGTGGGCGAACGCCTTGTTGGCCTCGGCCATCCGGTGTACGTTCTCGCGGCGGGTCATTGCGGCGCCTTCACGATTGTAGGCCGCGATCAACTCGGCGGCCAACTTCTCGGACGTGGGCCGCCCCTTCTTCTCGCGAATGGCCATCAGGATCCAACGGATGGCCAGCGACTGCTGGCGGTTTCGGCTGACTTGCATGGGCACTTGATACGAGGCGCCACCGACACGCTTCGAGCGAACCTCGATATTTGGTTTCACGTTTTCAACGGCCTGAGAAAACACCTCGATCGGCTCGGCGTCGCGGACCTTCTTGCCGATCTCGTCCAGGGCGCTGTAAAAGACGTGCTGGGCAACACTTTTCTTGCCGTCCCACATGAGGCAGTTGATGAACTTGCTCGCCAAAGGCGA
>CAZWWC010000090.1:0-12660 GCA_964637625.1 uncultured Planctomycetaceae bacterium | reverse complement strand
GTTGTCCGCAGTTATGGCGGTGATGAATGGCATACAAACGTGTTGCGCGCGTGTGCTCACTCACCCTACGCCATTGATCTGCGGCACCTGTACGATCTTGAGGAACAGCCCAAGCTGCCCCAACGCCGCCGAAAACTTGTCGTACTTGACAGGCTTTACGATGTAGTGGCTACATCCCAAGCGATGACAGGCGTCGACTTCCAGCGGGTCGTCCGCCGTCGTTAGCATGATGACCGGGATCTTCCGCAATTCTCCGTCTTGCTTGATCTGCCGCAGGACCTCGACGCCGTCGATCTTGGGAATGCGAATGTCCAGCAGCAACAGATAGGGGGTGAAGTCTTCTCGCTGACGCCCTTCGCCTCGGCGGAACAGGAAGTCCAAGATTTGCTGACCATCCGCGAAGCGCAGCATCTCGTTTTTGATGCTCGCCCGCCGCAAGTTCTTCTCGATCAGTCGCGCGTGCCCATCATCGTCTTCGACGATTAGGACGACCACTTCCTCTTTCATCGTCGCGCCTTCCTCGTGGTGACAATTGACAGAGCACTAGCCCTTCGGCAGCGACACGTAAAACTTGCTGCCTTCGTTCACTTCCGATTCCACCCAAATCTTGCCGTGGTGGCGATCCAGAACGCGCCGGACGATGGTCAGGCCCAATCCTTCACCGGTCCCGCGCTGCGGGTCGAGACGGTGGAAGATTTTGTAAATGGAGTCCTGGTGCTCAGCCGCAATCCCGATTCCATTGTCCTCGATCGAGTAGACCACCCGGTCCGGCTCTTCCTGTCCGCAAACCCGAATCGCCCCCGGCCGGTTCGGGTCAAGATACTTCAGCGCGTTGTTCAGCAGATTCGAGAAAACCTGGTTGATTTGCATTTGGTCTCCTTGACACGGCGGCAGCGAGTCCACTTGCACCGACGCGCCGGCCTGGTCGATGGCGAACTGCATCGACGCGACGATCTCAGACAACATCTGGTTCATGTCGAGCTGGCGGACCGTCAGGACGGCCCGGCCCACGCGAGAAAGCTGCAAGACGCCCGACAGCAGCGAGTCCATCTTGGTTGCGCTTGTTGTGATGAACTCAATCGCTTCCGGGATATCTTCGTCGAGCAGAGCGGAAAGCTCCCGGCGTTCGGCCCCGGGCACTTGCACGTCTGCCGCCGCAGACCGCAGCCGCTCGCAGGACAACGCCAACTCTTTGCTGAACCCCTGAATGTTCACCAGCGGGGCGCGGAGGTCGTGCGAGACCACGTAGGCAAAATCTTGAAGCTCGCGGTTGCTGCGCTTGAGTTTCTGGTTGGACTGCTGCAACTCGGCGGCCAAGCGCGCAAGCTGTTGCTCCGCCCGCTTGCGATCGGTGATGTCTTCGATGGCCAGCAGAATGAGACCCGGACGGCTGGATTCGCGAAGAATCGCGCGGGCGTTTAACACCATGGTCCGTTGGCCGATATGTTCAAAACAGTGTTGAACCTCGAAGTCGATGAACTGGCTCCTTTCCGGCAGCACGTGCTCGAGCAGGGCGCGTAGTTGGGGGATGCCCCATTGGTGATCGCCCAGTTCGTATACCAACCGGTTTTCGGTTTCCTGTGGCGTGACCTGGAACGTTTGGTAGAAGGACCGATTGGCCGACTGCACGCGCAGCTCAGCGTTAAGAACCAGCAAGGGTTCGCGCACCGTTTGGACGATGGCCTCAGCAAGAATCCGTGCTTCACGGACAGCCGCCGCCGCTTGCTCGCGCTCGGTGATGTCAGTGATGGCTGTTCTGTATAGCGTGACTCCGCTGGTGGGATCCCGAGCGGCAATACTGTCAAGTTGCACAGGGATCGACTGGCCGCCCTTGGCAGTAAGGTCTATTTCCGAAGTCACTTGTTGTTGCCCTTCAACGCATTTCCGCACGTGGTGCACGAAGGTATTCTTATCCTCCATAGCGACATAACTAACGAAAAGCCGGCCCGTCACCGTCGCGCGCTCCCTGCCCAACAGTTTGGCGGCGGCGAGGTTGATTTCCTGGATACGTCCGTGCTTGTCCAGGCTGACATAGCCCAGCGGCGCGAAGTCGTAAAGATCGGCATATCGGTCGCGCGACGCTTCCAATTCTTGCTGGGCTTCGCGGAGTTCCTCGTTCTGCATCTCCAACTCGATCCGGTGAACCTCCAGTTCGTAGACCAGTTGTTCAACCTCTTCAGGCGAGGGTGCCTCTAGATCGCTGATATGCCTCGAGAGCAGTTCCTCCGCGCTCTTGCGGAGATTGGAAGAATCGGCTGGCTCGGCCTTAGCGCTTTTTACCATCCGTGACCTCCTCAATGGCCAGAAGGATTAACTGCGCCCGGTCCCCTTCTTGATCGATTCGCCGGGCGTTCACTAGTAGCTGCTTGTACCCGATCTCAGGGAAGTCGTGCTCCACCTGGAAGTCATGGAACTCGGTGTTCTCCGGGATAATCTCCTCCAATAGCGTGCGCAACTTAGGGATGGCCCATTGCCGGTTTCCCAGCTCGAATATCAATTGGTTTTCGGTGTCGCGCGGCTTGACGTGGAAGTTCTCGTAGAAGGCCCTGTTCGCCGAGACCACCCGAAGCTCCCCGTCCAGCACCACCAGCGGCTGGCGCACGGTGGCCACAATGCTTTGGGCATAAGCCTCGGCGTCTCGCACCGCCTCTTCTGCCCGCTTCCGCTCGGTGATGTCCACCACGGCCATCACGGCGCCGTCGATCTTGTCGTCGCTGGTTCGGTAGGGCCGGATCCGTATGGAATACCAGCAGCCATCCTCCGCCCGGACCTCTATCTCCTGCGCGTTGAGGGTTTCGATCACTCGCAAAACCTGTTGCTCCAGGTCCGGAACCTGGATGCCGAGCTTCAGCTCGCTGATCGGGCGGCCGGTATCCGCGGGGATCAGCTTCAGGACCTTTTCCGCCAAGGGAGTAAACGTACGAATTCGCAAGTCTCTGCCCAACATCACAATCGGGATGTTGACTGTGTTCAGCAGGTTGTCCAGATCGTTGATCGCCTGGTTCAACTCGAGATTCCGGTTTTCCAACTCCTCGTTCAGCGTGGTCAGCTCCTCATTGGTCGACTGAAGTTCTTCCTTGGCGGTCTCCAGTTCCTCGTTGGTGCTCTGCAATTCCTCGTTGCTCGACTGGATCTCCTCGTTGGCGGCGCGAAGCTCCTCGTTGCTCGATTCGTGCTCCTCGATAATGGCCTGGAGCGTCTCCTTGGTGCCCGCCAGCTCGCTGCGCAAACGTTCGACTTCCCTATTTGCCGGCGTCGCACCCGTTTCCTTCTTTCTTGACTTGGCGACCCGGGGCTCCTTCGGCTCCGGCGGGCCGGCGGGAACCTCCTCGAACAGAATCAGAAAGTGAAGCTCCTCCGACTCAAACGGCCCGATGGGAATCACCTCGATGTTCACCTCCAGCAGTTGGCCGTTGTGCGCGATCCTCAGGCCCTCCTTTCTCACCGCCGCGTTCTCCTTCCTCGCCTTGTGAATGCTGGCCCGCAGATCGAGCAACAGCCCTTCCCGGCCCATTTTCAACAGACTGAAGCTCGCCTCTCCGGGGGCCGCCTCGAGGTAGCGACCCGTGTGACCCCGGAATTGCAGGATTTCCATCTGCTCATTGATCACCACTCCGCCGGGCTCGTATTTCGAGAGCACGATCCGGTCGGCCTCCCTCTGGAGGTCAAGTCGGCTCCAGGCGACCGGCGGAGGCCGCTTTGCCACGGGTTCCGGCCCTGGCGCCAAATCGGTAGTCCCGAAGTCGACCGGCAGCCGGGCAGCGGTCGGCTTCTTCGAGTAAAGCTTGTACTTCTTCTCGAAGAGGGAAAACAGGTCCGAGAATCCGCCGATCGTCTCCGAAGTGCCCAATATCAGACAGCCGGCGGGCTTCAGCGCATAATGGAAGGCGGGGATGACCCTTTTCTGCAACTCCGGGCCCAGGTAGATCAGCAGGTTGCGGCAACTTAAGAGGTCGATTTTGGAGAAAGGCGGGTCCTTGACCACGTTGTGCTTGGCGAACACGCACATGTCGCGGATCGTCTTGCTGATCTGGTAGCCGTCTTCCGAGCCGACAAAAAAGCGTCGCAGGCGTTCCGGCGAGACGTCGGCCGCGATATTCTCCGGATACCTGCCCTCACGGGCCTTCTCGATGGCCACGTCGCTCACGTCGGTGGCAAAGAACTGGATCGGCGACTGGAGATCGTTCTCCCCGAGGTACTCCAGCAATGCAATGGCAATCGAGTACCCTTCCTCGCCGGTGGAACAGCCCGGCACCCACACCCGGATCGGGGCGTCGGGGGGCTTGTTCTCGATGATCCGGGGAAAAACCTTCTGCTTGAACACGTCGAACAATTCGCGATCCCGGAAGAACCCGGTCACGTTGATCAGCATGTCCTCGAACAGGGCATCCACCTCGCCCGGGGTCTCCTGAAGGTACTTGACGTAACGGTCGATCGATTCGATCTTGTGCAAGGCCATCCGCCGTGAGATCCGCCGCTCGACCGTGTTTTGCTTGTAGTAGGTGAAGTCAACGCCCGAGGCTCTCCGCAATAGGATGAAAATCTTTTGCAGCGCCTCGGGCGCATCGAGTAAGCCCTGGTCGGCTTGGCGCACCATAATGCCTTCGATATGGGGATGTCGGCCGATCAGGGCCAACTCCTGTGCAATGCCGGCAGGGGGCAGCGTGAAATCAACGTGACCGGCGGCAACGGCGGCCGAGGGCATGCCCCCGTACTTCGCGCTCTCCTGGTCCTGAGCAAACGTGATCCCGCTCTCCGCCTTGATCGTCCCCAGTCCCAACGCGCCGTCGGAACCGGTGCCCGACAGAATCACCCCGATGGCTTTGTTACCCTGATCTTCCGCCAGGGAGCGAAAGAAACTGTCAATCGGCATGTGCCGGGCCGGGCTCTCCGGACGAGGCATCAGGTGCAGCACACCGTGCAACACGGCCATCTCCATATTGGGCGGCGTGACGTAGATCTGGTCCGCTTCCAGCCGCACGCCGTCGGTGGCCTCGGCGATCGACATGTGGGTGGAGCGGGCAAGAATCTCCGCAAGGCTGCTCTTGTGCCGTGGATCCATGTGCTGAATGAACACAAAGGCCATCCCGGTATTGGCCGGCAGATGCTTGAGCAACTCGGTGAACGCCTCCAACCCACCGGCGGAGGCACCAACCCCTACCACGGGCAAGCTATTCCCCCCCCGACCAGGCACAGCTAGTGCTCCGGCTCTTGCCCCGGCAGATGACCTGGTACCGGACCGCGTGGTGGCCTTCCTTTTGGCGCCGGTGCTGGTCTTTTTTTTGGCAGGCAAGCCCTTTTCCTTCTTCAGGGGGACCGAGGCCTTTTTCTTTTTCGCAGTGGGCTTAGGTCCTGCGACGGCAGATTTGGCCCGTGCCGACTTCTTCGCAGCCATGATTCAGCCTCCATATCCGCTTGAAAGACTAAACTGCGACCTTCTCTGCCGTGGCCGCGTTCGTGATGATAATCAATCCGACGCGAGGAAACAACTGCTAGTGGTCCTGCAGAGGTGAGCGGGCATGTTGGAGTACAGTTTTTAGGCTGCAAAAAGCAGGCTGAAGGCTGGACTCCAACGCTGCGCGTAGCGCGTTCGTCGTCGGCGGGACCGGCAGAGCCAATCACCGCGTGGGTACAAACGCCAGTAATGCTAGCATGGATTCGCGCAGTCGCACAAAACTGACGTTGGTCGGGCGGCCCGTTTCGGCTACATTTTCGGCACGGGGGAGCGATTTCACCCGGCTGCTTGCATCGTGTGCGAGCCCACTCGGAAGGACCCGAGTATTCTGGCGACGGACCGCCTCTGTCGCTCTCTGCAAACGGAGCTTGGCGCGTCTCCGTGATATTCGCGGAGACGTGCCCGTTCCAACAGGAAGCTCTTGCAGCAACCCTTTTGGCATGGAGGCGGTAATCATGTTAGTGCTCTCGCGGGATCGTGACAGCGCGGTCCACATCGGGTCGGACATCACGGTGAAGGTTTTGTCCATCCGGCGGAAGAATGTGAAGCTGGGTATCGAAGCGCCCAGGACTGTCCCAGTATGGCGTAGCGAGTTAGCTCCCATGCTGGACGAGCCGCTGCAATCGTCTGCGGCGGAGAAAATCGCGACCGGCGGTATGAAAGTCGTCTTGGTCGTTGAAGACGAGCCGGGACACGCGAAACTCATCCGTAAGGCCTTGTGTCAGACCCAGGGAACGATGGTAACCGTGGCCGAAACGGCCAGCAGTGCGCTCGACGCCCTCGGGGTTAAGCTGGCCGGCCCCGAAGACATTGTCCACCCCGATCTCGTGCTGCTGGATCTGGGACTTCCGGACAGTTCCGGCTTGGAAGTGCTGCGCAGCATCCGGTCGGTCCCGGACTTGCGGACCACGCCGGTGGTTGTGTTAAGTTGCAGCGACGACGAAACGGTGATGCACCAGTGCATGGAAGCCGGAGCCAACGCCTTTGTGGTCAAGTGGACCAACTACGACGATTTCCACGCCTTGGTTGGCCGCATCGGTCAGTTCTGGGCCGGCGACTGCTTGGCAAGAAGACGCAGTTTCGGCCAACGGAGCGACGACTTTCTGACGGCTCCGTCTGACGACGCCGCTAACATTGGAGCAGGCGCGGACGACTTCGAGGAAGAACTGGTTGGAACCGAGCATAGCAAGAGGATTCTCCTGGCGGAGGATGATGCAGGGCACGTCGCCCTAATCAAGCGCGCACTAACGAGGGCCAACATTGACTGCTGCGTGGACGTGGTCGGCAACGGCGTCGAAGTCATCGACTACTTGTTTGGCGTGGGGCAGGAACGCCAACCAACCGCGATGCCCGACTTGGTCCTGCTCGACCTGAACATGCCCGAAATGAACGGCCGACAGGTATTGCAGGTGTTGCGACGTGTTCGCAGCCAAGACGGACTCACTCTGCCTCCAGTCGTCGTCTTGACGGCATCGGACGACGATGTCGATATCAATGATTCGTACAAGCTGGGCGCTCAAAGCTTCATTCGCAAACCTGTCCACCATGGGCGTTTGATGGAAGCAGTGCAACAAACCACTCGGTACTGGCTAGGCCTCAATGAGTCGCCAAGCAGGGATTACTCATTGGCGCAACGGATAGGGTGCCCGCGATAGGTTGGGACCGGGCGCGCCGGAGATCCTTAGTCGTCATCTTCCGGGAGCGGTGGTAGATCCGTGGGAGGATCCGCGCCTCCGCTCCGGCCGAAGCTCTGGGCCGACGGCCGGCGCGACGTGGTCCGCCGGAGCGTCCCCTTGAATCCGTACGGCATGCCCGTCCATGCCACGGCCGCCGGCACGGCCAGCGGCGACGCGACCGCTTGGGTCCAACCGCCCTCGGGCATGTCGCCACGCGCGCCGAGCCTGCAAATCCTGATCGGTTCCTCGGTCGAGCAGAGCCTGATGGACATTCTCTTGGGGCCCGCCCCGCCGTGCCAGATGGCCAGCCGGCGCATTGCCTCGGCCGCGGAGTCGGCCACCAGCGACCTGATGGCCGCCGTGGCGCTGCAGAAGTTGGTCGGCGGCAGCCGCGAGGCCGGTGGGCCGCGAGCGAGCATGCTCGACGAGCGAATTCGCGCAAGCCTGGGGCTGTTGATCTCCTCGCAAAACGACGACGGCGGTTGGAGTTGGACCGGGCGCGGCGGCTCGAGCAACCGCTACAGCACGGCTCGGGCCGTTTGGGCGCTGAGCCTCGCCCGCAAAGCCGGATACGTGGTGCGGGATGACGCTCTGAACAAAGCACTCGCCTATCTCCGCAACCAGGTGGCCGCCACCGGCAACAGCGATTATGAGAGCAAGGCCGTCCTGCTGCACGCGCTGTCGGTCGCCGGCCGGGGCGATTTCGCCTTGGCCAATCGGCTCTATCGCAACCGGCCGGCGCTGTCGGCCGCCGCGCTGGCCCATCTGGCGTTGGCATTGGCCGAGATGGACCGCAAGGCGACCGCCGGTGAGCTACTGGACCTGTTGGGCCAAAAGAATCTCGACGATCCAACCTCGCGGCGGACCGCCTCGTCCGGCTGCCTGCCGTGGAACCACTCTCCAGTCGAACTCCGCGCCCTGTTCGCTCTGGCGATCCAGAAAGTCTCGCCGGCGGACACGAGGGCCAAGAAGCTGGTCGACTGGCTTCTGGCGCATCGGACGGGCCATCGTTGGACGCCGGAGAAGGCCACCGGGCCGGCGGCGATGGCGCTGGGCGATTGGTTCGCTAAGAATCGCTTCGACGGCGAGCACTACAAGCTGACCGTGTCGGTCAACGACAAGCTGGTGGCCGAACTCGACGTCGATCCGGCCCAGGGCACGCGGACCGTCGACGTGCCCGCCGGGCTGTTGAAAAAGGGTAAGCAGCAGATCCGCTTCCAGATTACCGGCCGGGGACGTTACTGCTATCAGTGCATCCTCGGAGGGTTCGTCCCGGCGGAGAAGCTTCGCGGTACGACTCGCGACTGGAGCGTGCGGCGGATCTATCAGCCGGCTCCGTTGGAGTTGGACGGCCGGGAGATCCCGCGCGGCTTCGACGTGCTGCAGGGCAGCTATCGCACGTTCAGGAATCCCCTGACGCAACTGCCGGTCGGCCGCCGCGGGATGGTCGAACTGCACGTCTGGCGCCACCGGCTGCCGCCGAATACGCCGGAGGAACAACTCGAATACCTGGTCGTCACCGAGCCGATCCCCAGCGGCACGACCGTGATCGAGAAGTCGGTCACCGGGCCGTTCGAGCGGTTCGAAATCTCGCCCGGTGCGATCACGTTCTACATCGGCAGCCGCCACTACATCGGAACGATCCGCTACGAACTGGTCGGCTACTTGCCCGGCCGGTACCGCGCCGGTCCAACCGTGGTGTGCAATGCCCATCGGCTCGACCAGATCGCCGTGGCGGAGCTCAAGTCGCTCGACGTGCTACGCCCGGGCGAAAAGAGCGCCGACAAGTACCGGCTTACGCCCCGGGAGCTGTTCGAGCTGGGCAAACGCCACTTCGAAAAGAAAGACCTGAAAACGGCCCGGAAACACTTGACTGAATTGGTGAAGAAGTGGAACGTTCGGCCGGACGTCTACAAACCCAGCATTCAGATGCTGTTGGACGTGCATCTCGAATTGGGGCCCGCGCGCCAGGTGGTCCACTACTTCGAGATCATCAAGGAAAAGTGGCCGGCCGAGCAAATCCCGTTTGCCAAGATCGTCAAGGTCGGAGCGGCCTATCACGACTTGGATGAATTCGAGCGAAGCTACCTGGTCTATCGAGCCACGGTCGAGAGCAGCTTTCGACGCGAGAGCGGCGTGGCCGGGTTCCTCGACACCCAGGGCGAGTTCGCCCGAAGCGTCGACGTGATGGGCCGGCTCCTGCGGGAGTATCCGCCCGAGTCCTACGTCGCGGCAGCCACCTACGCCTTGGCCCAGCGCGTCTACGCCAAGGCCCCCGAAGCGGCCGCCGACGCCAGGCTGCGCCGGGCGAAGATCAACCGAGTCGACCTGGTGAGCCGCGCGTGGCGAATGCTCGAAGCGTTCCTTTCCGCCTGTCCCGAGGATCCGGCCGCCGATCAGGCCGCCTTCAGCGCGGCCAACGCGCTGCTGGAATTGAAGAAATACCAAGAGGCCAGCGCGGCGTGTGATCGGTATGCCAAGCGCTATCCCCACAGCGATCTGCTGGACAGCTACTGGTACATGATCGGCTATTGTCACTTCGCCACCGGGCAACACCAGGCGGCGCTCGAGATGTGTGGCAAGGTGGCCAAGGCCAAACGGATCGACCGGCGGACGGGCCGGGAAACGGAAAGCCCCAATAAGTGGCAGGCGGTCTACATCCTCGGCCAGGTCCACCACAGCCTGGGCCAGGCGGCCGAGGCGATCCGCGAGTACCGGCGCGTCGAGGACCGCTTTGCCGACGCCAAGCAGTCCATCGAGTACTTCAACCGAAAGGCGATCGCGTTGCCCGAGGTGACCACCGTCAAGCCGGGCCAACCGGCAGAAGCCGAACTCAAGTTCCGCAACATCCCGAGCTGTGACGTCAAGGTCTATCGGATCGATCTGATGAAATTCAGCTTGTTGAAGCGGAACCTGGGCGGGATCACGAAGATCAACCTCGCCGGCATTCGACCCTATCACGAGACGACCGTCACCCTGGGCGACGGCAAGGATTACCGCGACCGGAAGCACAAACTGGCCATGCCGCTTAAGGAGGAAGGGGCCTATCTGGTCGTCTGCCGGGGTGAGAACCTGCACACCAGTGGGCTGGTCCTGGTGAGCCCGTTGGCCGTCGAGGTCCAAGAGGACGTCGCCTCCGGTCGGGTTCGCACCACGGTCAAAGACCTGACCACCGACGAGTACGTCGACGCTGTGCACGTGAAGACGATCGGCAGTCGCAACAAGGACTTCGTTTCCGGCGAAACGGATCTGCGGGGCGTGTTCGTGGCCGACGGGATCCGAGGCACGTCGACCGTGATCGCCCAGGCCGACTCCGGCCGCTACGCCTTCTTCCGCGGCACCCGCCAGCTCGTGCCGCAAACTCTGAGGCGCCGTACCACGAAGGGCGTCCCCGGGGGAGCTAGCGGCCTGCAGGCCCCTTGTGCGAAGGTCAAGCTCTTGGAGAACTTACGGCAACACAACATCATGCAGCAGAAGGCCGGAGTCCAGCAACTCCAGAAGACGTACCAGAGCGGAGACCAAGGCGTCGAAGCCCAAAAGGCCTTTCAATAAACCTTCCTTTCCCGGTGCATGTTTGCCGTTTCCCTAAGTCTAGCAATGACTTCCGGCTAAGTCTCCTGAGAACTTATCTCGTCATTCAAAGCGCCGAGAAGTCGTGGGGATTGAGGTACTTGGCGCAAGGGGAAAGGGCTCGCTGAACGACCCGCCATGATCCCTCAGGCCGACCGTTGAGCGTCCACTCGAGCCAGTCCTTGCGCGCCCTCGGTTCCGACACACCTCCGCACGTTAAACAGCGTGAGACCGCCGACCAGCGATGCATAGTCCCAACAAGTCGTCACGCGTGACACGCACCGGAAAAGGACCGAATTGCAGGGCACCAGGCCGGCGGTGCGAATCAGGTCCGATGGCCCCCGGGGTAGGTGGCTGTCGAGCGACTTCCTGTCCCCTCTCTTTCATAGTTTTTCGGGAACCTGTCTCCTGCGGGAGCGCTTATTGATCCCTGCGTAGCTAATGAGCGGCCTGTACCCCAATGAAACACCAAATCTGGGCCACCGCTTCGCTATGCCCCAGCCACCCTTTTTGAAGGTTTTCCACAGAGCACCGTAGAGGCCTTTGCTGGGCCTCGTCAACTCGATGGGGTGCGAAAGACGTCACAGTACCCCCCTGAAGGGTGCGTGTTGATTCACCGTGCAGAGTTTCTTCAAAGCCTCTCCTGGCTGCGTTTACGGCCGATGATTGACAACCCTGGCCCGTTAGGTCAGACTCAGGGCCAATTCAAATTCCAACCCGTTGTCAGTCAGTAAGTTTTCGGGAGAGAAAACCATGCGTATTTCGGCAAGCGTTCGTGGACTCGTGGCGGTGGCGGTAGCGGTCGTCCTCTCCGGTTGTGGTGCGGAGGTCGCGAAAAAGCAAGAGGGCCCGGCGCCGACCGGCAAGAAGATCGAACTGAAGCTCAACTTGAAGAAGGGCGACCGGCGCAAGATGACCGCCGACAAAAAGCAAGAGGACCCGGCTCCGACCGGCAAGAAGATCGAGTTGAAGCTCAACCTGAAGAAGGGCGACCGGCGCAAGATGACCGCCGACATGGACATGAACATGGAGATGACGGCGCCCGGTCAGGGTCAGAAGATGAAAATGAACATGTCGATGGGCTTCGGGATGGGCTTCGACGTGCTCGACGTGGACGAGAAGGGCGTTCATACGATCAAGGCCACCTACGATCGCATTCGCATGGACATGACCGGCGGGCCCGTGAGCATCCAATACGATTCAGAGAAGCCGCCGGCCCTGGAGAACCCCATGACGCAGGTGTTTGGGGCCATGGTAGGGCAATCGCTTACGATGAAGGTCACGCCCGAAGGCAAGACCCTGGAAGTGAAGGGGGCCGACGAGCTGGCCGAGAGAATAGCCGGCAAACTGCCCCCGCTGGCCCGTGGCGGTGCCAAGCAGCAGGCCGAGAGCATGACCCAGTCCTTCGATCGGATGATGGCTTTTCTCCCGAAGAAGCCCGTCGACATTGGAGACACCTGGTCCGGCAACATGGATATGACCTCGGATCCCAACATGCCCATGAAGGTCGACGCTACCTATACGCTTTACGACCGAAAGAAGGGCAAGGCCATCGTCAAGGTCGACGGCAAGATGAAAAGCAGCGAGGGGCTCTCAGGCACGGTCTCCGGCACCATGACGATCGACGAGGCTACCGGCTGGATCGACGGCGGTGAGACGAGCCTCGACATGAAGGGAACCATGAAGGGCGTGGACGCGAAAGTGAAAGGGAAGTTCAAGTTCGGGTCGTGACCGCAGGTTCCCGTCGCCGGCCGCTGAGCAGGGCTCCATAAAGATTGCCTTGTCGCCACTTCGGAACGTTCCCCATCCGTTGACGTTTCCTGTGCCCTCCTTCCCAGGCATTGCGTAGGTGCTGCTCGTGGGGCCGATCGTCGAGGTGTTGCCTGGGCGCCATGGCCGCGCTCGCGTCCCGGCGCGCCGGGATGGCACCCAACGCCGTGTAGCGTTCGACGCTTGGGA
>CAZWWC010000089.1:0-12739 GCA_964637625.1 uncultured Planctomycetaceae bacterium | reverse complement strand
TTTGCACCACAATGCCTTCCATTACAAACCCAACAGCAATCGGCAACGGCATTGGATGGCACCCGGCCGGGTCATGACCCGGCACTGGCTGACAAGCAGCCAGTGGCACCCAGCACGAGGCGCCCCTACTTCTTGCCTCGCTTATCTATTTTCTCTCCTGTCGTGGTCCCGGAAAAGTCGTCGCCCGGCGCGGCCGATAGAGAGATGAAGGAGAGACATTGCAGGACTTTGTCGAAACGTGTGTGCGAAATAGAACATCCATGATTCGGAGAGAGCAACCGTGCCCGCCCAAGACGACTTGTTGATTGACAGATTGATCGAGCGGCTGCGATACGACGACCCGACAGTCCGGCGGAACGCGGCCGGGGCCCTACGGCTGCACGGCCAGCGGGCCCGAGGAGCCACCGCCGCGCTGGAAAAACTCCTGGACGATCCCGCGCCCATGGTCCGTGCCGAAGCCCGGCGCGCGCTGGACCAACTTGCCGGCAGCAAGGTAGCGTAGAACCCATTTCTCACCAGAGGACAACGGTTCGGGACCGTGTGCCACTGCTTCACAAGAAGCAGTGCTGGTGCAAATCCAAAGCACTGCTTGCCTTTCGGCAAGCAGTGGCACACCGACGCACGCTACTTGGCTTTGGCGGCGCGTGTGCCGAGCTGGTCTTGCACTTGGGCGAGCCACCGATCGTCGGGCGGGCCGTAGGGTCGGAATTTCTCCATCTGCCCGAGGCCCTCGTCGTACAGAATGGCTCGATGGGCACCCAGCCGGCCGGCCTCGGCCGAGTCGATCAGCATACTCGAATCGCCCTCGCTCATCTGAAACGCGACTCGCATCTCCAGGTCGTGGATGGTCTGCCGCGCAAGCCAGCGGCCCAACGTGTTGCACGTGTCGCACCAGATGAGCGAGTGGATACCCAGGGCCGGACCCTCGCGAAGGAGCTGCGTGAGTTGATCGGCCGGGCTCGGCGGCCCTTCGTCGCCGAGCGACGATAAGCCAAAGCTGTCTTCCTTGCGTCGAAGGTCGCGAAATCGCCCCAGGTTGAAGACGACCAGGTAAAGCGGCGGAGCGTCGTCGATGCGCTCGTCTTGCCGACGCGACAGCTCGGCGGCCAGTTGGCCCAACAAATCGGCCGTCTGTCGCGGCCCGGCCAGTCGCACCCGCTGCGGCAAGAACTCGCAGAAGCGTTTCCAATAGCCGGCCTCGGGGGCCTCGGGCCGGGTGCCGTCGAGGACGAAAAACGTTGCCATATCCTCGGCGCCGCTCCCAAGCGGCGGCGTCTGCGCGGCCAGACTGATCATCGACGTGCTCAGAATGCCCAGCGCCGACTCGTCGTCGTGTCCGACCAGAAGCAGGTTGCTTCCGCCCTGACGGCGAAACGCAACGACGGTCGGATCCTTGATGGCCACCGCGGCGCCCAGCCACGCGCTGGCCGGCTGCCCGAAATCGGGCCAATCGTCCGCCGCAAGCGAGCCGGCCAGAAGCCGGTTCTCGCTTGGATCGGCCGCCGCGTTCCCCTCGAAGACGATCGGCGGCGGCGTGTGGCACTCGTGCGATTCGGCCCAGCCGTGGAGCCGCTGGAGATAGGCCGCCTTCTGGTAATCGGGCAGCCAGACGACCTGGAACGGGTGATTGCCCTCGAAAAGCCCGTTGGCGTCGTTGTAGATCGCTTCGCCGGGTCGCGTGAGGAGTCGCGCGGCCGTGTTTTCCTCGCTGAGGATGAGATGGGCGTCCGACTCGCCACATTGCAGCGCGATCCGCACGGCCATCTGGCCGATCGTCGCCCGGGGAAGCGAATAGGCGCCGGCCAACGTCTGCGAGCCCAACAGCACGTGCATTCCAAACGCTCGGCCCTGCCGCACGAGCCGGTCCAGCAGCAGCGCCGCATTCTGGGCGATTCGGTCGTCCTCGACAAACAGCTCCTGGAACTCGTCGATCACCAGCAGCACGCGCGGCATGGTCTGCTGGGGCTTCGCCTTGCGCCAGCCGGCCAGGTCCTGCACGCCCAGTTGGCGGAATCGATCGCCGCGCTCTCTCAACTCGGCGTCGAGCCGCTCGAGCACGCTCAGGCCGAACTCCCGCTCGCTCTCGACGGCCACGACCCGGGCGTGCGGGAGCGTGAACTGGGCGTACGGCTTGAATTCGACCCCTTTCTTGAAGTCGACCAGATAGAGCTCGACCTGATCGGGAGCATACCAGAGGGCCGTGTTGGTAATGATCGCGTGCATCAGGTTCGATTTTCCCGAGCCGGTCTTGCCGGCCACCAGGACGTGCTGCGCCGTGCCGCGACCCAGGTTCAAATGCTGCAGCTTCATCGCGCCGGCCCGACCCAAGGCAACTTCGAGTCCGCGTGCCGTGTCACCCTTCCACCAATCATCCTCCTTCGGTACGACGAACTCGAAAGGCACCTCGACGCGATCGACGTCGTGGATCTGCTCGCCGACGGCCCGCACCAACTCGGTGAACGGGCGAGCCACCGGCGGTGTGTCCAGTTGCAGTGGTAGCGTACCTAGTTCGGGGTCGTTCCAGACGAATCGATCTTGCTGCCAGGCAAGCTCGATCATCTGGGTTTCGAGGTCGGCCAGCTCGAACCCATGGGGAAGCTTCAGACGCCCGTCGACGCTCAACAGCACGAACACGCCGCACCGGGCGCCGCTGGAGACAATGCTCAGCAGGCGCCGCGCGGCCGATTCGGTGAAGTTGGTCGGAAAGTTGGCCACCACCAGCACCCGATAGGGCTCGGCCATCTCGCCGGCGAAGTCGTTGTACTCCTGAATCGTCTCGAACTCGTTGCGGAGGTAAACCTGAATCACGTTCTCCATGTGTTCGGTCAGGTTGACCAGTTGCTGCTCGATATGCGTGCTCTCGGTCCAGATGCGGCTGGCGATGACCTGCTCGTCGTAGTCGGCCAGGTGCATGAACGCCGAGAAGCTCTCGCCCAAGCCGACCGGGTCGACAATGGTGAAGCGGATCTTGCCGGGCCGCGCGGCGGCGAGCATGTGGAGCATGATCGCCTGAATCGTCTCGACCGCGCGGCTGCGCCCGTCGTCGGCGGCCGTCATCAGGAGTGAGCGGTCGGGGAAGGGAACCAACGCCGGCAAGACGAACCGGCTCCGCTCGCGCCCGAGTCGTTCGTCGTCGGAGATGCCACCCTCGAGCTGCGCCAGATCGATCGAAAGGCGGCCAAAGGGAACCGCCCGCGGTGTTTCCATGACCGGTTGCCAATCGGCCGGGTCGCGAGAATCCCAATCGAAGAAAAGCTGCTGTTTCGTTTGATTCAGCCCGTCGACTTCCTGCTCGAACCGGTCCATTCCCATGTGCCAGCGCTGGGCCATCGCGATGAAGGCCTCCTGGTGAAGCCGCTCTTGCTGTTCGACTTCTTGGGCGTATTGCTCCTCGCGCTGCCGGGTCTCTTGCCGGTAGCGCTCGTCGAACTCCTCCATCTGCTGCGTGTGCTGCTGTTCGAGCCGATCCAGTTCGGATTCGCGCCGGACGATCAGCTCGGTCAATCGGGGAGGATAATGCTCGTCGGCCTGCCCGATTGCCGCGTCATGGCGGGCGCGGGCTTCCTCCATCGCCGCGGTGAACCGCTCGCCGGCACCATCCAATTCGTTGCGCAGACGCTGGGCAATGGCCGCCTCCTCTTCTTCACAAGTCGCCTTGGCGACCGTCAGTGCCTTCTGGGCCGCCAATTCCGCATCGAGCAGCGTCTGCTGCAACGCCGTATAAGCTTCGGCGGTTTGCCGCCGGGCGATTCCGTAGAGCCAGACGAGCAGTGCGGTCCAGAAAAGCAGCCCGATGACGAGGCTCACGGGAATCCACAGCAAGTTCGACCAGCCCGTGCAGTATCCCGAAGGAACCACGGCCAGCAACCAGAAAAGCGGTCCCCAAAGAAACCACGTGCCGCCCTCGAATTGGCGCGCGACGCGCTGCTTGGCAAGATCCTGCCATTGCCGGTGAGCCTGTTGGACCAGGGCGCCGAAGCGCCCGGCCGGATCGGCCCCGTCGGGCCACTCGGATGCTTGGAACTCGGGGAACCCGGGCTGCTGCCAGCGCCGCTGGAGGAGTCGGTCCGCCTGGGCCCGCAGCGCGGCAAGCCCTTGGCCACCGGCGGCCATCTGCTCTTCGAACTGCTTCAAGCGCCCGCCGGGCGCGTCCTTGGTGGCCTCGAAGACCGTGGTCGCTTCCCAGCGGGCCTCCTTGAGCTTCTGGTTCTCTTTGGCCTTCGTCTCCTCGAATCGCGCATCAGCATCGTTGCGGACGCGCTGATACTCCTTCTCCAGGGCCGCATGCTCGGTGTCGCACTGGTGGACAACCGCCTTGCGCGCGGCGACGTATCGGGCTTCGAGCGCTGCCCGCTCCGTCTGGTGCTCTTGGGCAGTTCTTTTTCGGGCCGCCTGGAATTGGCTCTCGGTTTGCCTCTTTTCCTCGGCATGGGTCGTGGCAATCTCGGTTTCCGAGGCGGCGCGATCGGCAACGAGCCGCCGCAGCTCGTTCCACAGCCTCGAAGGCCGCTGTGCCGAGAAAGAGTCCGTCATCCCCAGAGGCTCCTTCATTCTGATCCACACGCACGCTGCGCCCTTGAAAGCACCTCGGCCATCTCGGCGATGGCCAGGAGTGTTGCGCGGACCTTCGGTTCCAACGGTTCGAGGAACGTTTCCTCGAACTCGCGGGCCTTGTCGTCCTGCCATCGATCGGCGATGCTTCGCCTAGCCACCTGCAGATCCTTCATCGCCTGGCGAAGTCTCGCGGCGGACGTGTGCAGGTCCCATGTTCTCATCGTCTTCTTCCTCTTGCCGGCGCGCATCCGACGGTAAATCGTCGGGCGTTTCTTTTTCGGTGGACGTCCGGGGGGTAGACGTCGGTCTTCGTACGGGCTGCCCCGAAGCGGCATACGACTCCAGCGCCGCGCTCATCTGCTTCAAGGTGCCCAGCGCCTTGGGCAGCTCACCGTGCAGCCAGTCGGCCAGGAGGTTCTTGCTGCCGGCGAGCTCTCTGGACGCATGCTCCACGAGATGCGTCCATCGGGGCAGGCTGTGGTTGATCTCCTCGGCGGTCTGCACGTAGCGTTTGGCCCGTTCGAGCATCGCCCGCTCGTGACGGCAACTGGGCGTCTGACCGGCAACGCGGCGATAGGTGAGGGCCTTTTCGAGCTCAGCCCGGGCCTCGCCGACGCGCTGCCAGCCGCGACGAACCTCCCCGGCCCAGTGTTCTTTTCGATCGTGCTCGATCCACTCGACCGCGCGGCGGACGTTGATGTCCAGATCGTCCAGCGCCGCGATGGCCTCGTCGCCGAAGGTGGTCAAGGCAACGGCCATCTCACGCACCGCATCGATCGAGATGAGCTTCGCACTGCGAGCCATGAGTGTGGGCTATCTCTGCTGTAGGTACTGGTCGATGAGTTCGGCCTTGCGGAGCAGATAGGGGATGTGTTGCTCCGACAATTCGATGAAACGCGCCAGCCCCCTGGCCTGCTGCTCGAACTCCTCGACGAATTTCTTCTGTTCCTGGTCACGCCACGTTTTGCCCAGCGCCGTCAACTGGCCCGACAACGCCGTGAGCCGGTCCTGCAACTCCTGATTGAACCGTTGGAGGTTCCGCGCGAACTGGCGAAGCTCTTCCGGGTCGACGATGGCTTGTGGCATGGAGCGCCTCTTTCCTGCTGGGCAGGGATAGGCCATGGCCCACGCGTACCGCCACCCCAAGCGGGGGTGGCTTGTGGGCTGCTTCCTCTAGTCTACGCCCCCAGACCAAACGTGCCAAGCACCTTGTCGAGAGATAGAGGTGGCAAAGTCGGGGCGACGGCACTTCGGGGTGCTACCACTCCAGGGCAACACCGAGGAAGGGACCGTGGTACATGATCGTCCCCTTGGCGTTCAACTGGGCCGGCCCACTGCGGAGGACGCCCGGGTCGGTGCCGAGATTCTCGGCGGCCAGCGCGACGCGATCGAGCCAGAGGAAATGGTAGCCGAAACGCGTGGACAGATGCGACCGGACGTAGTAGACGAACCCCAGCGAGATCTCGGCGGCAACGGTTCCTCGTTCATTGGCCCTGCGCAGGACGTTCACGCCCGGATGGTCGCCCGTTTCAACGTGGATGGTCGTCTGGCTCGCGCGATTGTTCAGCAGCGCGATTGCGAGCCGCAGATCGACCCACCAACGTGGATCGGAATGCCACTCGAGCAGCGCTGCGAGTTGTCCTCCGAAGAGATCATTCTGGGTACGCACGTCGGCGAATTGGGTGGCGCCGGTCGGCAGTGGAACTTGCGACTGGCTATAGTAGGTGAACCGCTCGCCCAGGTCCAAGTAGCGAATGCCGTAGAGCACGGAGACCTGCAGCGGCTCGATCGGCATGATCAGCCGTTGCCGCAGGCTCAGCTCGAAGCTCTGGATCCGCGACTCGCCGTGGATCGACACGAGTTCGTTGTAGTCGAAGTCCTCGACCGGTGTCTCTCCGAAGCCGCCAAACGGCGAAAACAGGTTGCCCAGCCCATCCAGCGCGTTGTCCGTCTGATCGCGCACCGCCGCGTCGCCTTGCCACCGGCCGGTGCCGAGATAGCCGAACTCGATCCCACACATCGGCGTGAACATCCGCCCCACGCGTGCGATTCCGCCGGCACGGAAATCGGGAAAAGCCTCCGCCGACTCCAGTACGGTCCCCAGTGGCGTGTTGAGCGTTGCGATCGGACCGCCGTCCGGCTCGGCATCGCGCTTCAATCCGACGGCCGTCGCTTCGCCGTACCAGAACGGATGCGGTGGGCCGAGCGCCGTGACGCGTCCAAACGGCAGCCAGCCCGGGACATCCTCCGCGACCAGCGGGACCGATCCGCCCAATCCACCGATCAGCGGAACCGGTCTGCCCAATCTGCCGATCAGCGGAGCCAGCCCCGGCCAACGAACCACCGAAGCGGCGCCGAGATCGCCGGTTGGCGCTTCGGTGCCACTTGCATCGATCCCGCCCGGGGCGCGGTGGCTGTCGGCCGCCGATGGGTGAAGAAGACCCGCTGCGCCCTGCGGAGCCACGTTGGTCACGGTCGGGGCCGGCGCGGTGCTGGCCGGCTCGACAGCCGCGGCCAGAGCGGCCATCAGCAAGAGAACGGCTAATCCCTGCCAGCTTGCGGATATTCTCACGGCTGCCCTTTCTGTGCGCATCACTACTGTTTAATACGAGGTTACCTTTACCTCCTTGTTTTCGGCCAATCCGCATAATCCGCATGACCCTTTCTGCCGGCATAATCGTCGGTAGCGGACCGCATGGGAAGGCGTCTCACGGAATACCCCCCTAGGGGGACATGCGCGCGGACGTTTCGATGGATAGCTACCGTCGAGCGGACCTCGTGTGGTAGCGCGTAGAGGAAATGGGGATTTGGGGCCGAGTGGAGCCGCGAGACTATTGCTCCGTGGGCGAGACCTTCGGCTTCGAAGCCGGGGTCTCTTCATCCGCGGGCGGGACCTGTTGCTTCGGAACCGGGGTCGGAACTTTCTGCTCCGGAGGCTGCTCCTTCTGCTCCGCGGGCGGGACCTTCTGCTCCGCGGGCGGGACCTTCTGCTCCGTAGCCGGAACCTTCTGCTCCGTAGCCGGCTCTTTCTCCTCCGAGGACAAAACCTCCCCGTCTGTCAAGCTCTTGCCGAGCAATACCAAGCGCCGTTGGCTGTCGACCTCGATTTCGGCCTCGTGTTTTGCGATCCGAAGCACCTTGCACTTGACCTTCTCGATCTCGGCCTCTTCCCCCTCGAACAGCCTGAATTGCTTTCCAGTCGTCCTGACAATGATACATGCTTGCAGTCGGCCGTCGACCGTGGCGATGCCGGTCAACCGGGTGTGCTCGCTCACCTTGGCCGGCGGCGTCGGCGGTGTGTTGCCCGTCGCGGGCGGCGGCGGCTCGTATGGCGCGAAGATGTTTCGGGCCGCGATCTTCTCACGATAGACCTCCGGCGCCGCGAGCGTTCTGTCGGAGTCGATCTGGGCCAATGCGTCCTTCGACGTCGCCCCGGGCAGGGACAGAGCCTCGACGAGCATCTGAACGTTGAGCGACTTGCCACTCTGATCGGGCGTGATGGTGAGGCTGACGATTCGGTGGAGATGGCCTGCGCGATAGAAGCCGTGGAGGAATTCGATGAGCTGCTGCAGTGTGGTTTTCGCACCCACGTTGAACCGGAGAACGCAATACCCTTGCTTGTGGGGCCACTTACTATTGGCGAAGGTGACGTTCTTGTTTGAGAACTTGGCATTGTCCGCCTGTTTCAGGAGCCAGCTATGGTAGAGCGACTGAGCCAGCTCCGGATCGGAAGGCAGGGATTGCTTGCGGCGCTTTTCGAGTTCCTTCTTGGCCGTCGCTGCGTTCCTGAGACGTGTTTGCTTTCGTTCGACTTCCGCGTCAACCGCATTGCGCCGCTCTCGGAGCCCCCCGTACGGTCCGGTCAACGTCGAATAGGCATATTGAAGCCCCACCACCGCCAGCAGTGCCGCGGTGACCGAAGCCAGGACCTTTTCTCGTTTTCTCAGTACCATAACAGCTATTGCCGAGGGGTGATTCGCACGGACGATCCAAACTCGAATTGGTACTTGCCCTTGGAGCCGCGCTCGCTCTTCGTCTTGCCGACGATCTGATGCGTCGCGTCTCGGAGGCTCTGGTCCAGCTTGGTGACGGCGTCGACATCTCGGGCGAGTCCGCTGAGCGTCATTTGGCGGCGGGGACCGTCGCTCACGATGATCAGCTTCGTGAGCCTCGCGTCTTGTGCCGGGGGAAGCTGCTCGGAAAGCCAACGAAGCTCCTCGATCCACACGACCTCGCCTTTCAACCGGCTTTCAACATGCTCTGCCGCCTCGATGAGTTTGTTGCCCTCCTGGACCTTCGGCTCCAGCGCGGCGGATTCATTCTCAAGACGGAGGATCTCGGCCTCGAGTCGGGTCCGCTGGTGCCAGTTCAGCGCGATCGCCGCAAGCACGACGATCGCCGCGGCCAATCCGACCAGGGCGTAGGTATTGCGTCGGCTGGCCGGCTTCGGCGCCTGCCGCGGATGCAGGAAGTCGAACGCGGGCGGCCGCTGGGCCGCTTCGTCCGCAAGGGCCCCGACCATCGCCCTCCAGTGATCGCGATCCTCCGGGGAGCCGGTCGTCGGGACGTCGGCGATCAAGGACCGCGGCACCGCATCGACCAGCAACACGGCGCCGTCGGTCGTCGCGTCCAGACGTTCCGCCAGCTTGCGACGCGCCGGGCCGTCGTCGACGAGGACAATCGGTTCCACGGTTTCCACGTTTTCTTGATTGGCCACGACGACACGAGTCCGGCGGATTTCCGAGAAGAGGCTCTCCGCGGCTTCGGTGGAGTCCGCGGGGCTGTCGGAGAGCAGCATGTGCCGCAAGAAGACGACTCGCCCCTGGTTCACCGCGGCCAGTTCCACCTGCCGGCCGAGCATCTCGACCAACAGGCAGCAAGTGCCGCGAAGCTTCAGCTTCTCCTGAAGCATGAGCGAGACGGACGCCGCGGACCGCAGCACAATCTGCCCAAGCGACAGCTTCGCCTCCCGGCATATTCGTTCAATGCGCTGTTTCACGTCCGGCTTCAACACGGCGGCCAGCACGCGCCGCGGCTGTCCCGGCGCTTCGCCCAGCGGCAGGTAGTCCAACGGCGCGTCCGCGTCGAGGTTGGGCAATTCCTGCGAGGCTTGAAAGCGGACCAGGTTCGGCAGCTCTTCGTCGGGTGCGGGCGGAACACTCAGCAGACGCAACTCGATGTCACCGCGACCCACGACCGCAATCGTCTCCAGACGCGCGATGCCGCTCTTGGACAGGGCCTCGACGACGGTCTGCTCCACCGTGGGCCGCTCGGCTTGCTCCTCATCCGTCGTAAGCGGAATGGTAAGCGACTTCTCCACGGTGACGCGCGACTCGGAAGTGGTCGCTACCAGCGCCCGGGCTGCGGCAGGGGTCAGTTCAAGGGCCAGTCGTCGAGGCATGGTCTCGCTAACCTGAGGATTGTCGTGCTCTCTGGATTCGGGCCCTGGGCCACCGCTGCGCTATCCCGGCGAGCTGGGACCCCTAACGAAGTCCTCCAATAAAGCCTACGGCTCGGCACCCAGCTCGGCCGGATCGAACCCTCGTCCCAGCGGCGTCAGGCTCTTCAAGGATAGCATACGGGGTGGCGCGTCGGTCGCGTCCAGCACGGCCTGCAGGCGCACGATGGGACCTCCCTCGTCGAAGAATCCGACGGCTTGTACCCGGTACACACTGCCGCCCGCGGTCAAGTAGGGCTGCAGTTTCTTCATCTGGTCCAGAGACACCAACCCGTCGACGAGCAGCCACGTCGGATCGTGCTGATGGTCGGCCACCGACAGGGGATCGGTTGGACGCCGCCTGACGATTTCCTCGGCCAACGTGGTATCGACACCGGGCACGGAAGCCAAGACCGCCGCCGGCGCGAGATTGACGTTGATCCGGCCGGAGAGCGTCTTCTCCGTGCTCGTCGAGGTACGGCCCATCAGCTTGGGCAGGTAGTCTCGCATGGATTCGGTATTCTTCGGAAACAGCGGCGAGACCACGACCAGTTTCTGGCTTTCCTTGTACTTGACCTTGATTTTGGCCCCGATCAGGTCCAACACGCTGCCGAGCTTTTGCTTAAGGGGCTGCTCGAGGTCGAGTTCTCCGGAGGCATGATCGGCGTATTCCACTTCCACGGTACCGGATGAGCCGGGCACCGCGGCCGCGCCGCCCATCGGGTTTGTCGGAGCACTCCCGCCGGTTGGGGGCGACGCCGTATTGGTTTCGGTGTAGAGTTGCTCCTGCTGCCGGTAGCCGACGATGAACGTCGCCCATTCACTTCCAAACGCGGCTTCCAGCTCGTCATACAGATCTTCGGCGCTTTGCTGATTGAGATCGATTTTCGGTTGCCCGTCCGGCTGGCAATTCTGTTCGCGACTGCAAACGGTCATATAGGCGACCCAGCCGCAATGGATCGACCCGCTCGTCGTGTCGACGTCCGCGAGCATGGGCAGCTCGGATTCATCCGCGTCGATCACCCCGTTTCGATTCCGATCGGCTCCGTAAAGGTGCCAGGAAGTGACGCCGCGGACGAACAACAGCTCCTCCAAGCATCGAATCGGTCCGTTGGCCGGTTTGTAGGGCGGATCGAGCGATTCGTAGTATTCGGCTTCCGCGCCGAACTGGCGGGGCTCGTCGTCCGTATCGAGCCAATCGAGGATGCAGTCGGCGATCTCTTCGGTCATGTCGGGCAGCGCCATGAGCCTGCTACGCGCGTCGGCCGCGCCGGCGGCCAACAGCGTGTTGAGGTTGAGCTTCGATGATTCGCACTCCAGGCCAAAACGCACGCTGCCGGGACTCTCACCCTGGCCGGGAGCCACGATCGAGAAGCGTCCTCGATCTCGCGGTATTTCGTCGTCGATGACCAGGATACCTCGGAACAGCTCGACGTCATCGTGCCACGTGCCGTCGGCAAATCGAACGTCCGGCTGCTCGAACAGGAACTGCCGCGCGGCCTCGATTGCCGACTCGGCCAGGGCCGTCGCCTGAATGTGCCGGCCCGTCATGCGAGCGACTTCCCGTTCACTGATCATCAGCGACGAGAACGCCAGCGCGCCGAGGCTCAAGGCAACGATGACCACCAGGACGATGATCAACACCATCGCCCGACGTCTCGGCGGGCGTCGGCGTGAGGACAACGCAATGGAGTGCCACGACGAAACCGGAACTGCGCGCGACCGAATCGGTGTCATCGCGTGCCTCCCGGTTTGTCTGCGTCGCCGGTGGAACCGGATTCCGTGGAAGACCCCTCTTCCTCCGAGGACTCCTCCGATCCCTCGGAAGATTCCTCGGAAACGCCCATCATGGTCGACTGACTCGCGCTTTCGATGGTGATCGGGACGATCAGCCGGTATTGGACGTGGGGCAGTCCGGCCGGGTCTTCAGACGTCCCGCCCACAGATCCCGCCGGACGATTGTCGCGTTGTGGAATCGGCGAGAGGAAGAGTCGAATCTCGATCGCCGAGGGCAACGTTCCGCAGACGGCCGTATCCCAGGATTCGACCCAATCGTCGCCGTCGTGGTAGCGAAACTCGACGGCCTCTACCTCGGCGGCCAACGGGGTAATCTGTTGATCCCGGTATTCGAGCAGCCCAAGCTCAGCCACCCGGGCGGCCGCGGGGCCTACCAGTTCGTGACGCACGAGGCCTCCGCCGGACTCTCCCGAACCCGCCGAAAGCGCTGCGGCCGTGCCTTGCTGCGGAGGCACGACGTAGTAAGTGATCGTCTTGATCTGGCGTGCAAGGGGTGGCTCGGACTCCGCCGACGGCGCGGAGGTCTCGTAGGAAGACGTGCTCGGACGCGCCGCCTGGACCACGTCGATCCGAAGCCAGTCGAGCTCGCCGTAAACACCTGGAACCGACTCGCTCACCTCGGAGTCTTCATCGCCGGCGTCGACTTCTTCGGTCGCGTCGTCGGAGGAATCGGACGTCGTCGCGGAAGCGTTGTCCTCACTCGTGCTCGGCTCTTCGCCGTTGGACGTCTCGGCCTCTGGTGCATGGCCCGCCGCATCGCCGGGAGGCAGCAAGCCGCGCAGATCGTCCGCCATCCGATGCAAGAGCACACGAGCAAGCTGCGCGCGCTCGACGCGAGCTCGGCTTGTGGCGAAGGCCCGCAATTGCACTCCAATGCCGGCCGCGACGATCAGCAGGACGACCGCCGTCAGCGCCATCGCCAGGATCACCTCGATGAGCGTGAATCCGCGG
>CAZWWC010000088.1:0-12756 GCA_964637625.1 uncultured Planctomycetaceae bacterium | reverse complement strand
ATCAATTGAAGGTCGCCCGAGTCCGTCGGCGTAACACACGGCGGTCAGTTCTCGGATGAACGCCATGTCCAAGAGGCCATCGATCTTGCGAAGTACGTGGTCGTCCTCGACGAATGACTCCAGAATGATGACCGTCTCGGCGTGCGGATCAAAGACATGCACTCCTTGCATCGGTCTGCTCGTCTTGAAAACAGGCAGGAATCGCGGAAATCGCAAACTGCCTCTATAGGGCCTGAAATGGCCTTTATTGATGTTTGCCTGGAGAATGACCCGGCCAGTCAACCTATTTAGCCCATTTACCGGCCTCCCGTTGGTCGGCCTCGGTTCATTCGCCGTGCAAACGTCAATAGAATCAAGCCGAATTCGCGCAGTAGTGCTAGCATTGCCTGCAGCTCATGCATGCCCTTTTTCAACACGCCCGTTCGTTTCCCGACGCAGACGCCGCAACCCCTTTCCGCCACGTAAGTTCTGTCCGGGGTGTCCGATATTGCCATCTCGAAATTCAAAATCCCGCCAAAGCCACTCGCACCCGAGCACGCCGAGCCCATCGCCGCGCCCACTGCCAGTGACGCCGGCTCCTCGCGGTCTCCCACCATGGATGGGGCGGACACTTACTCAAGCCGTTGGAAACTGGTCAGCACCAGAGCGCTTCCGAGATCGGTATAGCGGGTGCCACGGGCATCTTGCCTATGCGGGCACTGGCGATACGCCAATGGCACCCGGTGACAACCGCTACAGTGGCGCGAGAATCGCTCTAGGCTACGAAACTGATATCAGAGATTTCTTGATGCTATGGACTGCCATCTTGTCTGAACCATCTCCGTGTTGGCTGGCCTGTCGTCGCGACAGATGCGCTCTATGACCACGAGGCTCTCTAAGGGTGGTGTTTCTCGGGATAACTTGACATTCCAGCATCCTTGTGGTGCCGGTGGTCATGGCAGCCAAATCCCGAGTCCTCTCAGGAATGTCCTGCTTGGCTTGAGAGCCTGAGTAGGGTAGGCTATAGGTTGGAATCACTTGGTCACAGGTTGTTTCAGTATCCTCGATCGGAAACGGGAGTCCTGTATGAAATCGCACACCGAACACCTGACGTTCCATATCTCCGAGCGAATGGACTTCCGTAATATCACGCCGGAGGTCGAAGCGGCCGTTCGCAAGAGCGGCATTCATGAAGGCTTGGCGTTGATCAACGCGATGCACATCACGGCCAGCGTGTTCATCAATGACGACGAGCCGGGACTGCACGAAGACTACAAGCGGTGGCTCGAAAGGCTGGCCCCCTTCGATCCTTCGCCGGCGACCTATCACCACAACCGCACCGGCGAGGACAACGCCGACGCCCATCACAAGCGGCAGATCATGGGCCGCGAAGTGGTCGTGGCCGTCACCGACGGGCGGCTCGACTTCGGCCCTTGGGAGCAGATCTTCTACGGCGAGTTCGACGGCCGAAGACCCAAGCGCGTGCTGGTCAAGGTGATTGGAGAATAAGCGGCCGGCGCGAGCAATCCCTTTCCGCGGCAAAAACGACCGGAAATGCCGCAACCTTCGGGGGAGTTGACATCCGCGGAAGCCCGTATTCTAATAGTAGTTAGTGCCGGCGAGGGCCTCCACCGGACGACCGTTGCGTCGGCCGAGCACGCTTCACGCCACAACCTGCCTCCGCTCCAATCGTGACTTGCCGATTGGCCTTCCCTTCGCATTCGGAAAGGGTTTTTCTCATGTCTAAACAGACACGACGAAGCTTCCTCAAAACCACCGCGGTGGCCGGCCTTGGAGCCACCTTTGCCATCGGCGGCACCAAGGCCTCCGGCCGGGTCCTCGGCGCCAACGACAAGATACGCGTTGCCGTGGCGGGCATCCACGGTCAGGGCCGCAACCATATCAAACGCTACGGAGAGCTGGAGGGTGTCGAGGTCGCCGCCCTGGTCGATTGCGACAGCCGGCTGTTCGCCTCCCGCACGAAAAAGGTCGAGGAGGAGTCCGGCAACACGCCCAAGTGCTATCAGGACATCCGCAAAGTGCTGGATGATCCAAACATCGACGTCGTCTCGATCGCCACGCCCAACCATTGGCACGCGCTTTTGACCATTTGGGCCTGCCAGGCCGGCAAGCACGTCTACGTCGAGAAACCTTGCAGCCACAACCTCTTCGAAGGACGCAAAGCGGTCGAAGCCGCCGGGCGGTACAAGCGGCTCGTGCAGCACGGCACCCAGCGACGCAGTTCCCAGAAAATCGCCGACCAGGTCGCCGCCGTTCGCTCGGGCAAGTACGGCAAGCTGCTCGTGGCCAAGGGCTATTGCTGCAAGCCGCGCTGGACCATCGGCTTCAAACCGCTGAAGAAACCGCCGAAGGGACTCGATTTCAACTTGTGGCTCGGTCCCGCACCCAAGCAGCCCTATCACGAGAACTTGGTGCATTACAATTGGCACTGGTTCTGGGACACGGGCGATGGCGACATGGGGAACCAAGGCGTGCACGAGATGGACGTCGCCCGATGGGGGATCAAGGGCGCCACGCTGCCGAAGCGCGCCTGGAGCCTGGGCGGCCGCTGGGTGAACGAACGCGACTACCGAGATCAGGGCCAAACGCCCAACATGATCATGTCGGTCTTCGACTACGGCGATGTGCTGCTGGTCTTCGAAACACGCGGGCTCGTCGAAAAGAAAGCCAGCTTCTCCAAGCGCGCACTCCCCAGGAAAGTAGGCAACGAGTTCTATACCACCGAGGGGCGAATCGACCGCAACACCAACAAGTTCTATCCCAAGGGCGGCGGACCGCCGGAGAAGATCCGATTCGAGGGCCCGCGGCTAACGCGCGGTGGAGCATTCGGCAGCTTCATCAAGACGCTGCGAAGCGGCGACTTCTCCAAGTGCAACTCCAACATCCTCGAGGGGCACTACTCCAGCGCCTTGTGCCACTTGGGCAACATCTCCTACCGCCTCGGGCAGACCGCTCCGCTGGGCCAGAAGCCCGAGCACCTGGGCAACAACCCACACGTGCTCGATAGCTTCGAGATGATTCGCGAGAACCTCGAGGCCGCGGGCTTCAAGCTGGACAGGATCACTTGCCGGATCGGGCCCGTCTTGGAGTTCGATCCCCAAAGCGAGAAGTTCGTCGACAACGAGGCGGCCAACGCGATGCTGACCCGCAACTACCGCCGGCCATTTGTCGTACCCAACGAGGTATAACACTTCTCGGCAGCGCGAAGCTCCTGCTCGGCCGGGTGCCACGCTCACGCTTGCGTGAGCATGTTTCTGACGTTCGAGCATGGCCATCCCGGCGCGCCGCGACCCAAGTGTCCAGGACCGTCGTGTTGACCGCACAAGAGTCTGCAAACGCCCTCCTCGTGTGAACCGCGGCAATTCTCCTGGGAAACCAGGTAAAAAAGGTCCGGGGGAGGACATTCCCGCCGCTTTCGGCGGTACCGCCGGCAGGCAAATGGACTTGTCCACCTCTTCGATTTCTGATACCGTTTTCCGGCTTGTATCATTCCTTATTAGCCCCTGCATGGTCAATGGCCGGAGGGCGACCAACGGGAGCCCGGTTTGCCGGGCATTTTGCGTTGCCCTGCCAAATCATTTGAAATGCAGCCATCAATAAATGAACGGAATCGCAGAGTCTTGACCCGGTCTATTTCCATAGCCGTTGTTGGTTTGCTCCTGTTGGGCTGCGCGGTCGGCGCAGTCGCACAGGAGCCGTCCGGCTGGCAGTCGCCCGGCTCGTGGCAGGTCTTGCCGCTTGACTACCAGGCGGCTCCGCCGGCCCGTGTGAATGCGCCGCTGCTGCCGACCCAAGATGCGCTGCCCCAAACCACGACTCCCTATGGAACGATCGAACGTCTGCCGCCGGTGCAGTCGTATTGGGAAAACCCGCTTGTCACTCCGACGTCGTCGGCCGTGCCGATGGCCCCGATCGACGCACCGCCGCCGGCGGCCGCTGAGCAGCCCGAGAGCCTTGCTTCTTCACAGAAGGAAGGCGAGGCAAACAAAGAAGTCGACCTGGAAGAACAACTCGATATCGAAGGCGACCGGCTGCCGCTCATGTTCGAGTCCGTGGTGATCGAACGTGCACCCTGGTACGACCTGGACATTCCGTGGCTCGACCCGTGGGAGGGAAACTTCGAGATGGGGCTGGACGGTTCGTCCGGCAACAGCAACACGTTCAACATCCGGCTGGGAGCCGAGGCGAAGCGTAAGACGAAGCGTCATCGTCTCTCGCTGGACCTGGACTACCATAAGAACACCAACGACTCGATCGAGACGGCCAATCGCCTCTATTTCGAGGGCCGCTACGAGAGGCTCAGCCAGAGAACCCCATGGACCTGGTTCCTCCAACAAACGACCGATTACGACGAGTTTCAGCCGTGGGACGTGCGCGTGGTGGCTTCGACCGGTTTGGGCTATCGGTTCCTCGACGATGAGATCACGACGCTGACGACTCGCTTCGGTGGCGGTTTTTCCCAGGACGTCGGCGGTCCCGACCAGGACTGCGTGCCCGAGATGAACTACGGCATCGAGTATGAGCATCAAATGACCAAGCGTCAGAAGATCGGGGCCTCGGTCGAGTACTTTCCCAAGGTCACCTGCTTTGATGACTTTCGCCTGGTCAGCAAGGCCGACTGGGAGGTCCTGCTCGACGAGGAGATGAACCTAAGCTTGAAGGTCAGCGCCATCGATCGCTACAACCAACCGAACCCCGGCGGCAAGCTCAACGACGTCGACTACTCGATCGTCTTGTTGTGGAGTTTCTGAGGCCTGCCCAGCGTGGTCAAATCGGCGTCGACTCAGACGGGAAGAACTGCTAGAATTCGGCCCAGTTGTCTCGGTTTGCCTGTTTTTACCGATCCGGGAATTTCGACCGTGGCCCTTTCGCTTGAAGATCTGCTCACGCAGGCGCGCCGCCCACGCATCCTCGTCCTGGGTGACGTGATGCTGGATCGTTACGTGTGGGGTAGCGTCGAGCGGATCAGTCCCGAAGCGCCCATCCCCGTCTTGAGCGTCGCCAAGACCGAAGACCGGCTGGGTGGGGCGGGCAACGTCGCCGCCATGTTGGCGGCGCTCGAGGCCGACGTGACGCTCTCAAGCGTCGTCGGCAACGACTTGGAAGGGCGTCGCATCCTCGAGTTGCTCGACGCGGCCCGCATCGAGACCGACTCGATCGTGCGGCTCGACGACCGACCCACTACGGTCAAACAGCGTCTGCTCGGGCGGACCCAATCACGCCATCCCCAGCAGATGGTCCGGATCGACCGTGAAGGCTGTTCATCGGTCGAGCGGCCGGCCGCCCGAGCGCTGCTCGCGTGTCTGCGCCGGCGCCTCGATCGAGTTGATCTCGTGGTGATCAGTGACTACGGGAAAGGGATCTTTGAGGACCGCCTGCTGGCTCAGATGATTACGCTGGCCCAAGCGGCGGGCGTGCCGGTGGTGGCCGATCCGGCTCCCAACGCCGACTATGCACGCTACGGCGGCTGCGCCTGCATCTCGCCCAACCGAGCCGAAACCGCCCGGGCACTCCAGCGCCCGATCGACACGCCCGAAGAGGGCCTGGCCGCCGCCGGCGACTTGTTAGCCTTGGGCATCGACGGCGCGGCGGTCACGCTCGACCGCGATGGCATCGCCTGGGCCGACACGCGAGGCAACCGGCGGCTGTTTCCCGTTCGTCCCAGAGAAGTCTGCGACATTACCGGCGCCGGCGACATGGTCACCGCCGCGTTATCCTATGCCCTGGCCTCGGGAGCCGACTCGGCCGTGGCCTGCCGGTTGGCCAACCTGGCGGCCTCGCTGGAGGTCCAGCGGCTCGGTGTCGCGCCGCTGCCGCGGGATGTCTTGCTGGCCGAGCTGCAGTCCGACCTGACGGCTCGGCCTCGGGTCGGCCGGTCGTCGAAGATCGTCACGCCGGCCGAGCTGCGGGTTCAACTCCACCGGCGCCGCGCCGCCGGCGAGCAAGTCGCCATGACCAACGGCTGCTTCGACCTGTTGCACCCGGGCCACGTCGCCTCGTTGGATTTCGCGCGGCGGCAAGCCGATTGCCTGGTTGTTGGGCTCAACAGCGACCGGAGCGTCCGGCGGCTCAAAGGGCCCGGCCGGCCCATCCTCGACCAGCAGGCCCGGGCCGCAATGCTCGGCGCACTGGCCTGTGTCGATTACGTCGTGGTGTTCGACGAAACGAGTGTCCGGGACCTCGTCGGCGAGGTCCTGCCCGACGTGCTGGTCAAATCGGCCCAATACATGGACCACGAGGTGATAGGCCACGAGATTGTTGAGCGCTATGGCGGTCGGGTCGTTGTGTCGCCGACCGAGGCCGATTACTCGACCACGGGGTTGATCGAGCGAATTCAGCAGCTGGCCACCCGCAGTCACGCCGTTGCTTGAACCCACCCTTAGTAGTTCCAAATTCTATTGAAACCTGGCATTCTGAGCGTAGCGAAGAATCTCCTCGGACAATCGAGATCCTTCGCTACGCTCAGGATGACCTGCGGACGTGTCAGTCAGCCAAATTTGGAACTACTGACCCTACAAACTGTTGAGCATCTGTGGAAAAAATCGTGTGCCACTGCTTCGCAAGAAGCAGTGCAGGACTTGGAAAAAACACTGCTTGTGGCCAAGCAGTGGCACACTTTTTGGCCGACAACTTCTTTTTCGACGAGCTGTGAGCCATGTCCCGCTACCAACGATTCGACCGAACGCTCATCGAGCTGGGCGACCTGCAGGAGCGAGGCCATGATCTCCGGGCCGACGACTGCCGACCGCTTGCACCGCCCGAAGAACCCTATGCCCACGGCGAGTTCGACCTGTTGGTCGAGCGAATCCGCGACGCTCGCGCGGCCGATCGGCCGGTGATCGTGATGATGGGTGCCCATCCGATCAAGCTGGGGCTGTCGCGGTTTTTGATTGATCTTGTGCGGCGCCGAATAATCACCCACCTCGGCACCAACGGCGCGGCAGTCATCCACGACTTCGAGCTGGCCGCTTTCGGCGGCACCGGCGAAGACGTCGCGCGGTGGATTCGCCAGGGCCGTTTTGGACTTTGGCGCCAGACCGGCCGGCTCAACGATCTGATCGTCCAGGCCGCCGCGCGCGATGAAGGGCTGGGCGAGGGTGTCGGTCGGGCGATCGTCGAAAGTCGCGCGCCCCATGCCGAGTTGAGCCTGGCCGCCGCCGGCTGGCAGGCCGGGGTCCCCGTCACCGTCCACGTGGCCATCGGTTGCGACATCACCCATGCCCATGCCAACTGCGATGCCGAAGCGTTGGGCCGGACGACGTACAACGATTTTTTGATCTTCGCCCAAAGCCTCATGGACCTCGAAGGCGGCGTCTTCGTGAACCTGGGCACGTCGACGATCGGCCCCGAGGTTTATCTGAAGGCCCTGTCGATGGCCCGCAACGTGGCCCGCCAACAAGGCCAACCAATCGCGCAATTCACCACGGCCGTGTTCGATCTGGCCGAACTGCCCGACGATTGGCGGGCAGGTCCACCCGGCAAAATCCATCCCCAGTACTACTACCGGCCCTGGAAAACCGTTCTTTCACGGACGGTCGCCGACGGCGGGGCAAGCTACTATTTCTCGGGCGACCATGCGCGGACAATTCCCACGTTGTGGAACGCGCTGGTGAGCGATGTAGGCTGAGCCGGCGCGTTCCGTTGAGCCTCGTTGCGTGAGGTCGACCGCGCGGCTACAATAACGGCCTAGCACCGTGGCTGTTGCCCGCCTTCCCCGGGATTACTATGGCTGCATACGAATTGTTCACGGTCTGTTTGCGATTGCTCGGTTTCTGGGTCGCACTCTCACACGCCCATGGTCTCGTCCGATTCGTGGCTCAGTTTGTGATGTTTCGATGGGGGGACTATTCGACCGCGCCGGGCAGCAATAGGCTCCTCAAGGATACGATTGCCTCCTGTGGATCGTCGGTGGTTCTGATTGGCATGGGTGTTGCCCTAATCTGCCTGGCGCCGCGCATTGCACGGCGGTTCCATCCCGACGGGGAAGCCTCAGACGATTCGCTCTCGTGCGGCCAACTCGGTTTGGGAGGAATCTATCACATTGCGGCTTTCCTGATGGGCGTTTACATTGCAACGCTGGCAGTGACTCCGTTGCTCTTCGCATTTCAGTTCGTCATCGCCGAGACGCCAATGATGCCTGCTGGAGGTATTGTCGTCATGCTTGTTCAGGGCGGCCTATACTTGGTCTGTGGAGCAATCCTGGTTTTCGGTTCGCCCGCCATTGGCCGAGTGCTGGGCAGGCTCTCCAGCCGAGAGCTACGAGCAAAGCTGGCCTACGATCCAAACGCACTGCCCAATCCACAGTTTACCTTGAAGGTCGTGTTGGTGATCATCACGTTGGCTGCGATCATATTCGGCATTCTCGTCTGGCTGGCTCAGTCCATCAACGGATAGAGAACAGAACCTTTTGCCCAAAAGGAAGACCAAAGACCATGAAACGATTCGTTCTGTTTTTGTTACTGTTATTCTGGGCGGCCGCGCCCGCGCGGGCCGAGCTTACGCCGCCGCAGATCGCCATCATTGCCATGGCCGAAAGTGCCGAGTCGCAAGAGCTGGCCACGTATTATGCAACGGCCCGTGGCGTGCCCACCTCGCAGATTCTCTTACTCGAAGGGAAGCCGGCTCACACGACCAGCCGGCGCACCTGGGAAACCAAGACGCGGCCGGCTATCCGCAAATGGCTCACCGACCATCAACTCGAGACGAAGATTCACTGTTTTGTCACCTGCTGGGACGTGCCGCTGAAAATCGCGAAGCGCGACGCCAATGCCCCTGAGGTTCTCGAGCGAAAGAAGTTCTTGACCTCCGCTCGCGAGATCCGAGTCAAACAAATCGACCAGTTGGTTGCATTGCTGGAGTCGCTTGGGCGCGGCGAGCGGCCGAAGCCGGCGGCGCCGACGGCCGCCGACGCGCCGCTCGGCGACCTCGGCGCGCGCCTCGAGAAGGCCATGGCCACGGCCCGAGGACAGATCATGGCAATTCCCGACGACGCCAAGCGTCGTGACGCAGGTCGCAAGCTGGAGCAGGTTTTCACGGTGATCGGCGGCGGCAGCCAAATCTTGCGGACCATGGCCGCTCGGGCGAAGCAATCGCAGATGCGACCGGAACAAGCCATGCGGTTGGGAATGCTCCAGGCCCGCACCGAAGGTCTGCAACGTGGAATTCAGGCACTCAGCGCGCTGCGCGCCACGGTGCCGCGCGACGCGCAGCTTCTGAGCCTGATCCGACTCACCGACGGTCTGTTGGGTTCGTTGCGTTGGATCGATATGCAGCAAGAGATGCTCAAGAAGAATGAAACGGCTGCCTCCTTCGACAGTGAACTGTCGCTGTTGCGCTGGAACGACTATCCGTTGGATCGATGGCAACCCAACTTGCTGTTCTACGGTTTCGGTCAGCGGAACGCCGGCCAGTCGTCCGCGTTGATGGTTTCGCGACTCGCCGCACCGACCATGGCGTTGGCCAAGGGGCTGGTCGATAAGGCCATTGCCACCGAGAAGCAAGGGCTCTCGGGCAAGGTCTATCTCGACGCACGAGGGATCGCGATCGACAAGGGCAAGGTAAAGCCGGCCCCAACCGCCGTGTATGATCAGTCGCTGCGCGATCTGGCCGAGCGGCTCAAAAAACACGCGAAGCTCGAAGTCGTTCTGGACGACAAACCCGAATTGTTCCAGCCGGGCAACTGCCCCGACGCGGCCCTCTACTGCGGTTGGTATTCGCTGGCGAAGTACATCGACGCGTTCGACTGGCGCCCGGGCGCGGTGGGCTATCATCTGGCCAGCTACGAAGCCGCAACGCTCCGCAAGCCGGGCGGCACCGCCTGGTGCAACGCCATGCTCGAAGACGGCATCACCGCCACGCTCGGACCCGTCTTCGAACCCTATTTGACCTCGTTTCCCAGGCCCGACGACTTCTTCTCGCTCCTGCTGACCGGCAAGTACTCCTTGGTCGAGGTCTACTATCGCACCAAACCGTTCGATTCCTGGGCGATGGTGTTGGTCGGCGACCCGCTCTACAACCCCTTCAAGAACCATCCGGTGCTGGACGAAGCGAATTTGCCCGAAAGCCTAAAGCCACGAGACATCGACGAGTAGTAGGGCGACGGTACGCTACGCCTTACGGATCTTCTCGCGACCCTGGGTGACCTTGTATGTTGACTAAATCAAAGACAAAATGTGTAATGACCATGGTTGCGGGAAAGCCTGCGGAGCGTAAGGGAGCAGGCTTTCCCACAACCGCCGGCGACAGATCGATCGTGGCCGGGTCTTCATCGAGCGATCCGCCGCCGTGCCTTTGGCAGAAATACCAGCGACATCGCGCTATTGAGCATGCGTCGGTTCGGCATGGAGTCTGATGCCTAGTGCCTGGACCACCTTGAGAACCGTCGCGAATTCCGGATTCCCTTCTGGAGAGAGCGCTTTGTAAAGGCTCTCGCGACGAAGTCCAGTCTCGCGGGCGATTTGCGACATGCCGCGAGCACGCGCGATATTGCCGAGGGCATGGATGACTAGCGCGGGGTCTCCTTCGTCCAAGGCAGCCTGTAGATAGGCTGCCATATCGGCTTCGTTTTCCAGATACTCCGCGGCATCGTATGGTCGGGTTTTGCTCTTAGGCATGTTGAACTCCTACAAATCGCGTGCTAGTTGGATTGCCTTCTTGACATCCCGGTTCTGAGTCCGCTTGTCGCCACCGGCGAGCAGGATGACGCACCCTCGCCCTCGCCGCACGAAGTAAACGCGATAACCAGGACCGTAATCGATCCGCAATTCAGAAACGCCCTCGCCTACCGGTCTTACGTTCCCGGGCAAACCAAGTTGCAGACGGTCAATTCGCACTTGAATCCGCGCCCTGGCTTGCCGGTCGCGCAGCCGGCGAAGCCACGTGACAAACACCTCCGTTTGGCGAATTTCCATCATTACTTAAGTGTATCCTGTGGGATACATTTAGGCAAGAGACTCCGTGGAGCCCGAGGCCGTTCGCGTCGGCAAATCGGGCATGGCGCGATGCCGGTGGGGCGATGAACCGTTCCGGGCGGCGTCAACCGAAGTGGGATAATCACGTGTGGAACGCTTCATCGCCCCACCCTACAAGACTTCCACCAGTCGGGTTGTGATCGCCTCAAAAACAAAGACTCCTGACCGCTCCCCTCTCTTTGGAACCTCTCCCAGTGTGTCAATATCAGTATTGTGTCCCCGGAATGTCTGTCCCCGGAATGTCCGCTCGCGCGTGGCCTTGGCGCCCCAAGATCACGGACGACAGGACGAATGAATCACTCGGCGATGGCCGCTTCCAGGTCGGCCCGGGCGTCCGCGCCCGTCAGCCGCAGATCGTATTTCTCCTGCAAGATTTTGAATACATTGGGGCTGAGGAAGGCTGGTGGCTTCGGGCCGATCGTGATTCCTTTCACGCCCAGATGGAGCAATGTCAATAGCACGGCCACCGCCTTCTGCTCGAACCACGACAGCACAATGGTTAGCGGCAGGTCGTTGACCGAACAATTGAAGGCCTCGGCCAGCCCCGTGGCCACTTTGATTGCGCCGTAGGCGTTGTTGCACTGGCCCATGTCCAAGAGTCGCGGCAGCCCCAACAGCTCGCCGTAGTCGTACTCCCGGATGCGATACTTGCCGCAACCGAGCGTCAGGATGAACGAGTCGGGCGGGGTTGCCTGGGCATAGTCGCTGAAGTAGTTGCGGCCCACCTCGGCACCGTCGCAGCCGCCGATGACGAAGAACCGGCTGATCTTGCCCGAGCGAACCGCCTCGATAATCGTCGGGGCCATGCCCAGGATGACGCTGTGGTGGAAGCCGACGGTCGACTGCCGCCCGGGCGCCTCGGGCAGCGGGTCACACTGCCTGGCCTTGGCCACCACGGCCGAGAAATCGTCGTCGGTAATCCGCACGCCGCCGGGCACGGCCGTCGCGCGGGTCGTAAAGAGCCGCCCGGCGTAGGTCGGCTTCGGGATCAGCACGCAATTGGTCGTGGCCAGGATCGGGCCCGAAAAGTCGTCGAACTCGCGCCGCTGCTTCTGCCAAGCCCCGCCGTAGTGGCCCGCCAGGTTGGGATGCTCGCGGAGCTTGGGATACATGTGGGCCGGGAGCATCTCGCCATGGGTATAGACCCGCACATCGGTCCCCTCGCACTGCCGCAGGAGGTTCTCCAGGTCGAGCATGTCGTGGCCCGTCACAAGGATGCCGGGCCCCGCGGCGGTGCCCTCTTGGACGGTCGTCGGCGAGGGATCGCCGTAGCGGCGCACGTGCCCCTCGTCGAGCATCTCCATCACGCGCAGATTTTGCCGGCCGCATTCCAGGACCAACTCCAGAAGCGACTCCAGGTCGAAATTCACGTTGGTCACCGTGGCAAACAGGGCCTCTTCGGTGAACGCGTCGACCGCCTCGTCGACCATGCCCAGCCGCCGGGCGTGATGGGCGTAGGACGCCATGCCCTTCAGGCCGTAGAGCAGCGTCTCCTGCAACGACTGCACGTCCTGGTCCTTGCCGCACACACCGGGGCTGGTCGCGCAGCCGGTGCCGTGGGCCGTCTGTTCGCATTGGTTACAATACATGGATGGTCTCCTATCCGATGATCTTGACTGGGTTTTGCCGGGCTACATCCATATAATAAGGGCGCATCGAGCAGCCGGCCTTGATCTGGATCAAGTCAGGCTCAGTAGTCCCAAGTTTGGCTGACTGATACCGCAGTAGGTCATTCTTCGCTGCGCTCAGACTGACAATACCGGGTTTCAATAAAACTTGGAACTGC
>CAZWWC010000087.1:11500-12846 GCA_964637625.1 uncultured Planctomycetaceae bacterium | reverse complement strand
AGGACATCTCAAAGCCATCAGCAGCGTGCCTGGGAGCGCGCCGAGTGTGTTATCGTCGGGAGTTTGCTCTGTTGGTAAGCTTCCATAGGCCTTTTCTCGGAGCCATTCCACACCGGGAGATCTATCGAAAAGTGGTTCACTGCCTGAGCTGCGCGACTGCGCGATTATCAGATTTCGCGCAGAGACGCCGAGGTGTAGAGGAAGAGAGGATGTGTAAGGAAGCATGAATGTCGTTTCGTTGGCCCGAGAGCTGATCTCCATCAATACGGTCAATCCGCCGGGGCAGGAGTCGGCTTGCGCCGAGTATCTCGGCACGATCCTTGAAGAGGGAGGATTTCGGATCGGTTTGCACGATCTGGCCGAGGGGAGAGCGAGCCTGATTGCGCGGATCGAAGGCAGCGGGGACAGGCCGCCGCTATGCTTCACCGGCCACATGGACACGGTGCCGCTGGGCGGCGCCGAGTGGAAGCGAGATCCACTCGTCGGCGAACTGGACGGCGACAAGCTGTATGGAAGGGGCTCGTCAGACATGAAAGGCGGGCTTGCGGCAATGGTGGTTGCGGCGCTCGGGATGGCTGAATTGAAGGATCGGAAGGCGGGCATGACGCTGGTCATTACGGCAAGCGAAGAGAACGCGTGTCGAGGAGCACTCCATTTGGCCGGACTCGATGGTGTTCTGGGAAGCGCCGGCGCCATGGTCGTCGGAGAACCGACTTCGAATTACCCGTTGGTCGGACACAAGGGGGCCCTTTGGATCGAGGTGAACACGCGTGGGGTCGCGGCGCACAGCTCGATGCCAAGCGAGGGAGTCAATGCCATTCACAAAGCGGCACAGGCCGTGACCAAATTGAAGGACTTCCGTTTCGACGTTTCGCCTCACCCGGTGCTCGGGGCACCGACGCTCAGCGTGAGCACGATCTCGGGCGGAACGAGCATCAACTCCGTGCCGGATCGCGCCGTAATTGGCGTCGACATTCGCACGATACCAGGGCAGGATAACCGGGTTGTCTTCGAGCAGATGGAATCCTTGCTCGGCGATGAGGCAAAGCTCGATTGCCTGGTGGATGTTGAGGGCATTTGGACCGATCCCGAGCACGATTGGATCCGTCAGGTTTTCGAGATTCTGGAGCGGTATCTTCCCCAGCGACCGGTCGCACGCGGGGCGGCGTACTTCACCGACGCGTCGTTTCTCAAACCCGCCTACGCAGACCCACCGACGGTCATCCTGGGCCCTGGGGAACCGGCGATGGCTCACAAGACCGATGAATTCTGCTATGTTTCGAAGATGGAGGACGCCGTGGAGGCTTATTCTGAGATCGCCAGAAGATGGTGCGGCGTGTAATGAC
>CAZWWC010000087.1:0-11400 GCA_964637625.1 uncultured Planctomycetaceae bacterium | reverse complement strand
TTGAGGCTGCTCGACAACCGGTAGTTATGTGGAAGAAATAGAGAGAGCCAAAACATGAAAATCGAATCCATTCGAATGGTCAGGGTGGCAATGCCCCTGATATACCCGTTTCGAACGGCGTTTGGAGATGACGAAGTCATTCAGTCCGTCCTGGTCCAACTCTCATGCGGCGATCATCACGGATGGGGCGAGTCGGCATGTTGGAAAGCGCCCGCTTACTGTCCTGAATGCTCCGCCACACAGTTTGTCATTTCCCGGGACTTCATTGCTCCCCGATTGCTGAACCAACAGATCCCTAGCGGGCAAGAGCTGCAGGACCGGCTCGCCGGTATCAAGGGGAACCATTTTGCCAAGGCAGCCTTTGATCTGGCCTGGTGGGATTTGCATGCCAAGCAGCAGAACCAGCCATTGTGGAAAATCCTGGGTGGCAAGAGTCGTGTGGCGATTGCGGGCGCGGACTTCGGCGTCATGGAGAGTATCCCCCAATTGATGGAATCCATCCGCCAGGCCAGCGAGCAGGGATATCGGCGAGTGAAACTGAAGTACCGCCCGGGTTGGGATTTGGAGATGATCGAACAAGTCAGGGCAGCATTTCCCGATACGGTCATTCATGTCGACTGCAACAGCGGCTACTCCTTGGACGACCTGGAAATGTTCAAGGAGTTGGACCATTATCAACTGGCCATGATCGAGCAGCCCCTGGCCCACGACGACCTTGTCGATCACGCTACATTACAGAGCCATCTGAAAACACCCATATGCCTTGATGAAAGTATCGTTAGTGCCGACAAGGCCCGCAAGGCCATTGAAATCGGTGCATGTCGCTGGGTGAATATCAAGCTCGGGCGGGTCGGGGGGATCACCAATGCACTGGAAATCAATCGCGTCTGTCAACGCGGTGGAATTCCATGTTGGGTCGGCGGCATGCTCGAGTCCGCGATTGGTGCTGCTCACAACATTGCCTTTGCCACCCTTGCGAACATGAAATACCCGTGCGACATCTTTCCCACTTCACGGTTCTACAAACAGGATCTGGGAACGCCCTCTATAGAGCATTCGGCGCCGTCTCAATTTGAAGCATCCGGAGAATCGGGAATCGGAGTATGTCCAAACGAGCAATTCCTTGAAGAGCTGGCAATGGAACAGACTGTACTCTCATAGACGCCGTGAGCCTTTCCCGGTCCCGATACATCGGGAGGACTCAGACCCGCGCCATCCCGGCGCCGTACGGGCACGGCGACTAACCTTGGCTAACTCCGTGGGCAGCAATCCGGCGGACACACGTCGTGGCTCGGGCCGTGCGTGCCCAGGGCCAGCCGTGGCTTGCTCCGATCGAGCCGTTCTTCGACCAGGAGTTGGATCATCTCGACCAGGCGAGCGTGATTGCCCACCGCCGCGGCACGCACCATCTTCACGCCGAGTTGCTCACACAAACCGGCGATCTCGACGTCCAGATCGTAGGCCAGCTCCATGTTTTCTAGAAGAAACCCGATCGGCACGAGCACGAGTGCATCCACCTGGCCGGCCTTGTGCCATGCAACGATTTGATCGCCGACGTCCGGCTCAAGCCAGGGCTGTGCCGGCGGGCCCGACCGGCTTTGAAAACAGAGATCCCACCGGTTGCGGCCGAGACGCTCGGCGACCAGCCGGGAGGCCTCGGCCAACTGGTCCTCGTAGGCCGAAGCGCGCGCCATCGCCACCGGCAGGCTGTGCGCCGTGAAGACGAGCCTGGCCGCGGCCGCCTCGGGCTCCGACAATCGAGCCAAGCCGTGGGCAGCCCGATCGGCAACCGCTTCGACGAAAGCGGGATGATTATAGAACAGCCGCAGCTTATCGACCTGCGGCGCGCCGGGGCCGATTTCGCTTTTTGCCTGCTCGATCGCTTCGAGATACTCGCGACAACCGGCGTAAGATCCGAAGGCCGAGGTCACAAAAGCCAAGGCGCGGCCGATGCCCTGCTCGGCCATCTCTCGCAGCGTGTCGGCCAACAGAGGGTGCCAGTGCCGATTTCCCCAAAAGACCGGCAGCGACGGTCCACTCGTGTTCAGCCGGTCGATCAGCGACGCGAGCAGGGCGCGTAATTGAGGGCCCGTCGGGCTCTGGCCGCCGAACAAGTAGTAATGCTCGGCGACTTCGAGAATTCGCTCGCGGGGGACGTTCTTGCCGCGAACGACGTTTTCAAGAAACGCGACGACGTCGTCCCGTCTTTCCGGTCCGCCGTAGGAGACGATCAACAATGCGTCGTAAGGGTCAGCCACAATCGAGTGTGGAGGGCTAAGGTGTTTGTACGGCGGAATGGACCAATGGACTTTGCCGCGCGTCGACAAACATGAGGATGCCTCGGAAGTGACCCCAACGGGACTCGAACCCGTGTTGCCGGCGTGAAAGGCCGGAGTCCTGGACCGCTAGACGATGGGGCCGGTTGGTCGACGACGAGCCAAACGCAAACCACTCTGTATACGGAAAAGGCAGTCGCTCCGTCAAGGGACCTCCGAAGATTCTTGCCCGTGCCCGGTCTGTGGGCATACGCCGGCCTCGGCAAGAAAAGACCGATTCGGCAGAGGAGGTCGGTGTGGAGGACGTGCCGGTGATTCGGCAGGACGAGGAGCCGGTCGGGTTACGCGTCGCCGGTGGTTTCCGTTGCGTCGGCCCCGCTGGCAGCTTTCTTGCCGACGGCGGCCTCGTTGCGGCGGATCGCGTCGAACACTTCACGGCGGTGAACTGGTACTTCCTTGGGGGCTTCCACTCCCAGACGTACCTTGTCCCCACGGATCTCGACGACGACGATCGTAATGTCATCGTTGATGACAATACTTTCGTTCTTCTTTCGGGATAAAACCAACATGTAACGTTCCTTCGCCTCTCGTGAGCGCTTCCTGATCGAGAGGATCAACGGACGGGCCGGCGCCTACGTCGCGCGCACGAAACCTATCCACCCTCGAACATACTCCCGCAAACTGGCAGAGTCAAGCAATGGAAGTGGAAAACCGGGAGATTCGCCCGACTTACGCACACTGGTCGAGAAGAATCGATACTTCCGGAAAAGTCTACCTACTCACCATACACTGCCCAGTTTCTCGGGAGATCGGGCGGCCGCCGGTACGCTCGATTTCAGTCGAATTATACCCGTAAGCGACCTTGCCGACCCCACCCTGAAGGATGGTTCTTGGTCAATCGGCTCAGGGGTGACTCCCGGGCGACAGCCAGACAAGGGATACAGTGCCCTCACGCGGAGTCGGACTCCCGTCCTACGCCATCTTGACTGGTGAGCTGGACAGTTTCCATCGGACGAAAAACGCTCGTCCCGCATTCTCCGATCCGGCCGTTGGACCTGCCTCCCGAAGGGTATGTTCCTAAGCGTGGCGTTTCGGTGCTTGTGTCCTCAAGGGGGTGTCGGGGGATTGGGGTCCCGGCGTGCCGGGACTCGCGCTGCCGAAAACCTCGTATTCGGTAGTCCCCAATCCTTGGACGGCCTCTGCAAGTGTCCAGAACGCGGAAACCCGTCGAGGGAACCGATCTTTGCAGGAGAGGTGGTTGGCCCTCTCTATAATTTGACGAGTTGGTGATCGGCTTCAACGAGGGAGTAGAGAAACCATGATTGGTCAACATGGCGATCGGCGACGGATATTCACGGTGGATCAGGCCAACGCCGCGCTGCCCTTGATCCGCGCGATCGTTGCCGATCTCGTTCGTTTGGCTTGTGAGGTGAGCGATCGGTCGGAACGCCTGTCGGTTTTGCTCGACGGTCGCCAGCCGCCCAGCGGCGACGACCCGTACACCGAGAAATTGGTCCACGTGACCGAGGAGTTGGAAAGGGATCGTCGGCGGTTGCAGGAGTATGCCGACGAATTGCTCGAACTCGGGGTGGAGCCGAAGAGTGCGGTCGAGGGGCTTGTCGATTTTCCGTCGATCAGGGCTGGCCGAACGGTCTACCTCTGCTGGAAGCTGGGCGAGTCGGAGGTACTCTTCTGGCACGACGTCGAGGCCGGCTATGCCGGCCGCCGCCCCCTGGTTGCCGGCACGCTCAGCGGCGATGGTTCGGCTGTCGACGAGCGGGGTTCTTGACCATCGGTACCCACCGATCCCTGGCTTCTTGCGTTTCGCTGGTGGTGGCGTACAATCAGCGGTTCTCCTTTCCTCGATCCGCATCGTCGCCCACGACAGAGTTGGCCCGCCATGTCCATGATCGACACGCACGCGCATCTCGACGATTCCCGTTTCGACGCCGACCGGGACGAGGTGATTGCCCGAGCCGTGGCAGCCGGTGTGGAGCGGATCGTATGCGTGGGCGTGTCGGCCGATTCGAGCCAGGTGGCGGTCGATTTGGCCGAGCGCTACGATTTGCTTCTTGCGGCCGTTGGGATTCAGCCGAACTGTTGCGCCGAAGCGGCACCGGGTGATTGGGATCGGGTGAAGGGTTTGGTGGAACGTCCGCGCGTGGTTGCCTTGGGTGAGACCGGCTTGGATCGATACTGGGACTACACGCCGCTGGAGACTCAGGAAGACTACTTCGATCGCCACCTCCAACTATCGCAACAACGGGGTCTGCCGGTGTTGATTCACTGCCGCGATTGCGAAGAGGACGTGTTGCGGATGCTTCGCGAGTCGGTCCGGCGCGGCCCGGTGCGAGGCGTGATCCACGCCTTCAGCGGCTCTGCGGCGATGGCGGAGGAATGCTTGTCGATGGGACTCTATCTCAGTTTTGCCGGCTCGGTCAGCTACAGGAACAAGAAATTCGGCCCGCTGCGCGACGTGGCGGCCGCCGTGCCGGCCGATCGGCTGCTGCTGGAGACCGACAGCCCTTATCTGGTGCCTCACCCGCTGCGGGGCAAGCTCAAGCGAAACGAGCCGTCCAAGATCAGTTTGACGGCCGCTGCCTTGGCCGAGCTGCGCGGCTGTCCAGTGGAGGAACTGTCGCGCCAGACCACGGCCAACGCGAGGGCCTTGTTTCGACTGCAATAGCAAGCGTTCTGGGGGCCGCGTCGCATCGCTCCGTGTCGATGTTGACCATTTCGGTGGGCACTGCCCACCCTCAGTAGTTCCAAGTTTGGCTGGCTGACACCTCAGTAGGTCATCCTGAGCGTAGCGAAGGATCTCGATTGTCCAAGGAGATTCTTCGCTACGCTCAGAATGACAATGCCAGGTCTCGATGGAATTTGGAACTACTGACCCTGCTTTTGCTGGTCCACCCTGAGTCTCCTGCATAGAATGTCGCGCTGCGGTCTCGCTTCTCGGACTCCAACGTTGCGGGAACCGGCGACCGACCCTTAAGAACGTGTTTTGAAAATGGCTGTAGCCCATCCACGGGTGGCATGGGCGGCTCGTCCGCCCTTCTATTTGAGCCCATTTGGTGGCCAGCACTGGCTGACAAGCAGCCAGTGGCACCCTTTTCAAAACACGTTCTATTGACGTTTGCACGGCGAATGAACCGAGGCCGACCAACGGGAGGCCGGTAAATGGGCTAAATAGGTTGACTGGCCGGGTCATTCTCCAGGCAAACATCAATAAGAGACAAACATTAGTCACCCAGTCAAGGAGGCCAAGTCATGGTCAAAACCGCCAGTACGATGTTGGCGCTCGGCACGCCGGCCCCCGATTTCAGGTTGCCGGACACAAATGGTCGCATGGTTTCGCCGGCCGATTTCCGTGGCGCGCCGGCGCTGTTGATCATTTTCATGTGCAACCACTGCCCCTATGTCAAACACGTGGCCGAGCAATTGTCGGCGTTGGCCAAAGAGTATCAGCAGCGTGGCGTGGCGGTCGTGGGGATCAACTCGAACGACGTCGAGGCCTATCCGGAGGATGCCCCTGATCGCATGATCGAGGAGGTCGCACGCCGCGGTTACGAGTTTCCCTACTTGTACGACCAGACGCAGGAAGTGGCCAAAGCGTACCGTGCGGCCTGTACGCCCGACTTCTATGTCTTCGACCAGCAGCAGCGTCTGGTCTATCGAGGGCAGATGGACGGCAGCCGGCCGGGCAACGATCTGCCGGCCAGCGGCGAGGATCTCCGCGCCGCGTTGGATGCTGTGCTCGAAGGTCGCCCGGTGCCGCCCGACCAGAGACCCAGCCTCGGCTGCAACGTCAAGTGGCGTCCGGGCGGCGAGCCCGACTATTTCGGATAGCCCGCTACACATCCGCGAGACAGCGGCGAGCGGTATCGTTAAGGCCATTCCAACGTCTTCGCCGGCGTGTTTCTCCGCAAGGTGGGTGGGACAGTCCCAGCGAGGCGTGGGAAGCACGGGTCTTCAGGCCTCCCCAATAGGGTGAAGACCAACCGGGAGTTGAAACACTCAGGACGAGTGAATCAGGCGATTATTGTTGAATAGTCGTTTGAAGTTACGACTCGCTTTTCCTATCATAGAGAGTGATCTTCGTTAGGAATCATTTATTGATCTCTAGGTAGCCAATGGCCCCTTGGCGATCCGAGTGAACCGTGAATCTGGGCCACCGCTTCGCTATGGCCCAGGCACCCTTGGCTCATTGGTTACCTGGGACTCAACAGTGCTCCGTTAGCGTTTTGTATCTTGTGTCGCTTAACTTTCTTTTTCTGTCTGTCTGGACAGCGCGGTCGGGTGGATGGCGTTGCGTGACGGTCTGTTCGTCATCATGAATCTGTTGCGCAACTGCTTGCAGCTAGTCGACTTGCTCCGCGCGAGTGAAGTTGCAGGCTCCGGCCCGCAACGTGACAGAAATCAGGAGTGGCTGAACATGGTGCCTACGACAAAGAACTTCGTGATACTGGGGCTGATAGTCTCGCTGATCGGTACGGCCGGGCTGGGCTGGGCGGTTGAGGCCGAGCCGATCTCGGAGGGCTCCTGGACGATGATCGTGTTGCCCGACACGCAGCATTACTGCGATACGGATGCGGAAGCCGAGATCTTCTATGCACAGACCCAATGGATCGTCGCCCACCAGACGTCGCACAACATCAAGATGGTATTGCACGAGGGGGACCTGACAAACAACAACACGGCGGCCCAGTTCGCCCGGGCCAAGACGGCGATGGATTATCTGGACGCGGCGGAGATTCCTTATACGATAGCGCCGGGCAACCACGACTATGGTCCGAATGGAAACTCTTCAACGCGTGACTCGCTTTTCAACAGTCCGACCTATTTCGGTCCCGGCTCGGCCTATGCGAACCAGGACAACATTACCTTTTATGAAGCGGGCAAAACGGACAACAGCTACATCACGTTCAGCGCCGGTCCGGAGGGTGAGGAGGAGGATTGGCTCGTTTTCTCCACCGAGTTCGGACCTCGCAACGAGGTCGTTACGTGGATGGACGGAATTGCCACGGCCCATCCAAACCATAATCTCGTCCTCAACACGCATGCCTACCTTTACAATGACAGCAATCGATACGACTGGGACACCTACAACACGGCCCAGAAGTGGAGCCCGCATAGTTACACGCTAAGCGGCACCATCAACGACGGCCAGGAGCTTTGGGATGGCGCGGTCAAGAATCACGCCAACTGGAAATTCACCTTCAATGGTCACGTGCTCAATAGTGGAACCGGCTGGCTGGGCAGCTACGGCGACAACGGCAATATCGTCCACCAGATCCTGTCCAACTTCCAGATGAAATCGTATGGTGGTGGGGGCTATTTGCGGATCATGGAATTCAAGGATGACGGCGACACGGTCGATGTGTCGAGCTACTCCCCGTATGTCGGCGCGTATCGCAGGGCCTACGACCAGGAATTCATTCTCAAGATGAGCGAAATGCCGCCCCCGCTCATCACCCGCGTTTCGGGAGCCAACCTGTCCGTGCCCACGACGACCAGCGATAGTTCGAGCGTCTGGACGATTACCGGGAGTGGACCGGGCATGATCGAGACCATGAGTCCCGCGAACGTTGCGGACGTATCGCTCAAGATTGGCGGAGTACCGACCCATCGAAACAAGGGCGTGATGCTGGCCAGCGTCCGCCAGAACAGCCGCAACGGCTACTACGGCACGGTCGAAGTGTCGCACATCAACTATTTCAGCATGGACAATAGTACGCTTCAGATTGCCACCAGCCGGGCACACTACGGCGGTGAATACAACGTCAACGTGGCCGTGGGATTCTTCCCGTTCGCCGACGCTTGGATCGGCGGGCACGTCACCGCCACCGGGGCGCTGTGGGAGCATTATGGCGTCTCGGACGGCAACGTCACGCGGACCGCGACGGGGCGTTATCGGGTCTCGGTCGACGGCATCGATTCCCGCAGCGACGGCATGCTCTTTGCCATCGGCGGGAATAACGGGCACAACTTCATCTCGACGGCTCCCAGGGCCGACGGCAGCGCGTGGGACATTGCCATTCGTGACAACACGGCAGACGATTTCGTCACGTTCGAAAGCGCGAAGTGGAGTTTTGTCTACGTGGATTACGACGCGCCGGGGTTGGTCGGTGGGCGGATCGCGGCGGATGGAAGCCTGAGCGACTTAGCCGGCTCGTTCTTGCTGACCCACCCGAGCACCGGTGCCTATCAGATCACGATCCCCGGCTACACGCCCGACGACGGCGTTTTGCTGCTGACGGTTGCCGGCATGGAAACGGTTGGCATCATCACGGCGCCGGCCAACAACATCATTTCGTACGAAGCCTATGGGAACGATTTCCTGGTCAACGTTCGCGATCGCGGAAGTTCGTCCTCGCCGCTGGAAGACTGCGAGTTTGTGTTCGCCTTTCTCGCCTTCGATAACCAGCTTATACCGGCCGTGCCGGGCGACGCCAACTACGACGGCGAGGTCGACGCCGCCGACGCCGCGATCTTGGCCGAAAATTGGGGTGAGTACGACGCGACCTGGGCCATGGGCGATTTCAACGTCGATGGGGTAATCGACCCGGCCGATGCGGCAATCCTGGCCGCCCACTGGGGCTACCCCGGGTCCGAGTCGACGACGTCCGTGCCCGAGCCTACCGTGGCAGTCCCGTTGCTCGGGGCTCTCTTCGGGCTTGGCTTGCTTCGGCGCAGGAGCCCCTAGAAGTTAGACGAGAGGAAGACCGCGGGACAACTCACGCTGTACACGTAAGTCGTGAGTATCACGTGTCATTTCTAGCGGACTTCCGGTGGACGTCTGGAGGGGGGGCGTTGGTAACCCTCCAAAATTCGCAGCTTCGTCAAATTAAGTAATAGGGCGATATTGCCGCTCGTTTTGTGCCGTTTCGGTGCCGCATGAACGATCCGCGAAAAACAGAGCAATACGTTCGGCTGTGGACGACCCAGGGGCAACAGGTGTATGCCTATATTCTGTCGTTGGTGGCGAATCGTGCAGACGCCGAGGAGCTTTTTCAGGATGTGAGCATGACGCTGTGGATAAAGTTCGATCAATTCATCCCCAACAGCGATTTTCGAGCGTGGGCGTGTCGGGTTGCGTTTAACAAGGTTCGCAGTTTTCAGCAACTGCGGCAGCACAGGACACTCCTTTGCACTTCGGAGGCCTTGGAAATGGTCGATCGGGTCGTCATCAATGGAGCAGAGAAGCTCGACGCCCAGCGCGACGCCTTGGCCAACTGCCTCGAGAAGTTGCACCCTCGCGACCGCGACCTGATCGACCGTCGTTATCAGCAGGGGGCTCCGCCCAAGACGGTTGCCGAGCAGGTTGGCCGAAGCGTGACGGCCGTATACAAGGCTTTCACTCGGATCCACGACGCGCTGTTCGACTGTATTCAGAAGGCCACGGCCACGGAGGGCAGCCCATGAGTTCTCGGCTTACACCAGAACAAGTCGCTCGAGTCCGCAAGTTGACCCAGGCAGTCTACCACGAACAGGCCAGCCCGGACGAAATGGCGGAACTCCACCGGTGGATTCAGTGTAGTCGGGAGGCGGCCTGGATCTACGCCCAATACATGCACCTTTTCGCCGGGCTGCATTGGGACAAGATGCAGAAGATGCAGAAGTCGAAACTGGGCCAGCCGACGGCCAAGTTGGTTCCGGCCGATGGCTCTCCCGTTCTCGGATTCCTGAGCGACTGCTTCCGGCAGGGCGTCTCGTTCCTGTCGAAATCAAGTGTCTTTTCGCTTCTTGTGGCAATCGGCCTCCCCGGGCTCGTACTCCTGACGCTGGTGGTCGGCCTGGTCGACCAGGCACCGGTCGAGCAGCCCGGCCCCGTGGCCACGGTTGCCCGGGCCTGTAATTGCGTCGGGCACTTGGGCGACGGCCACACCTTGTTGTCGGCGGGAATGGAGCTCGCCGAAGGACAACGCTTCACGCTGCGAAGCGGGTTCGTCGAGATTGAGTTCGCCGACGGCGCCCGGGCCATCCTGGAGGCACCGACGGCGTTCGAGGTGCGCCACGGCAACGCCGGATTCCTCCAGATGGGGCGTCTGGTCGCCAGCGTACCCCCGAAAGCGCACGGCTTTGCGATCGAGACGCCGCTGGTGACCGTGGTCGACTTGGGAACCGATTTTGGCGTCTCCGTGGCCGCGGACGGGACGGCCGAAGCGCACGTGTTCGCCGGACAAATTGAAGTGGCCACCAAGACGATGCCGGAAAATCCAACCTCGTTGGCCAGGCGCCTCCGCGTGGGCCAAGCCGCCCGAATTCGCATGACCGACGCCGGCCAGGCCCCACGCATCGAGGCGATCATCGCGTCTTCCGATCAATTCGTGCGGCGTCTTCCCGTCCCATCGCCCCATCATCAGAGGATCGCACCACCAGACGCCGCAAGGGCCAAGACGCGTCTGATCGCCTCGGTGGATCGCCACAACGGCGCCGCCTATGACGGGGGCCGGAACGATTCATTCGACGTGCAGCCCACCGGTGTGTTTGATGGCGAGACCGATCCATTGGCGTCGGACAATCGAGGACTCCGGTTGGGCGCCCGCCTTTACTCGGACCGCCCGTACGTTGTCGAGGACATCAATGAGTCTTTGGTCGGCGCCGAGTACATCCGAACTTTCAATACGGATAAGGAAGAGGTGCTAGACGTCGACTCCAGCTACGACGTGACTTTCGCAACCGACCGTCGTGAGGTTTACGTCATGGTGCTGGTCGACGACCGCTTTGAGAAGGGCGGTGGCCAGCAGGGCGTGGTGGACAGCATCGTGTCGCGGTTCGCCGGACCCGGCGAGTTTGTCGACACGGGCTACAACGTCGATACCACGGACCACCAATTGTATCGTCGCTCGCTGAGTGCGTTCGGAAGGATGTTGCCCACGCGGGACGCGTCCGGCAATCCCATTACCTATATCTTCAGCACCTCGCCACGTGGGAAACTGGCCTACGTGATCGCGGCGCTGACGGAGCCGCCGCGTCCGCAAGACAGTAGAAGGTAGAAAAACAAGACAAGTAGGATCAGTAGTTCCAAGTTGGCTGGTTGGCACCTCAGCAGGTCATCCTGAGCACAGCGAAGGATCTTGATGGCCAAGGAGATTCTTCGCTACGCTCAGAATGACAATGC